>JAUIGD010000038.1 GCA_030430255.1 Verrucomicrobiia bacterium | reverse complement strand
GAGGGCGTTGGCGTGGTGACCGGCTCGGGCAGGGTGTTCACCCAGCCGCTTCGCCTGTCCCTGCCGCCGCCTACTCAGCGTCAACGAATGGCAGCGCCTCGCCTGCGAATGTGGTGATCGATCCGGGTTAGCGGCGCCGAAGGGGCACCGGCATCCCGCCGATGAGCCTCCCGCCCCGGAGGGCGGAGCTCCGTCTCCGCCGTGGTTGAAGCCGATGGGCGTTCGCGACCCCAGCCGCGCCAGGGCCAAACCCCACCGCTTCCGGCGGTGCCGCCGCCCCACTTCCGCCCGTGCATCCCACACGATCCCTGCTAGGATCCTCCGCATGAGCGCATCGAGAACGGCTGTCGTGGCCGGTGTCGTGATCGCCGCCCTGGCGGGAATCTCTTTGTTTTTCGGCGAATCGAAAGCACGGCGTCTGCGCGGTGAGATCGAGGCGCTCGGGGAGCGCCACGCCCGCGCCGAGGCCACCGTCGAAGGCCGCCGGGCGGAGGCGGAACGCGCCGCCGCGGCCGCATCCCCCGCCGCGCTGGAGACCGCCTTGACCGTGCGCGACCTCGTCGCCCACGCCGAGGCGGACGTCGATCTCGAGACCCTGATGAACTCGATGATGCAGGCGATGATGACGCAGGACTTCGTCACCATGATCAAGATCTTCATGCCGCTGGCGCAGCTGACACCGGAGAGGTACGACGCGCTGCTGGATGAGGTCGACGCCTACTCCGGCACCCCACAACAGAAACAGATGGTGACCCAGATGCTGGGGATGTTCGCACCGACCGACGACCCGAAGGCCGCCCTCGAGCGCCTGGTCGAGCTCGAGCTCGAACCGCACGCCTACTCGGACATGCTCGGCCGCTGGGCCAAGAAGGAACCGGCGCAGGCCCTGGCGTGGTTCAAAGAGAAGCTCGCCGCCGGCGAACTCGACGGCAAAGGCATCAACGACCGGCCGGAGCGCTACATGCTCGGCGACCTGGTCGCGGGCCTCGCCGAAAAAGACGCCAGCCTCGCGGTGGACACCTACATCGAGTACGCGGACGAAAGCTACTCGTGGATCGCCGGGCGCCTCGCCAGATCGCTGGGGAAACACGTGGCGGAGGGTGGTGGCGACGCCGATCTGCAGCGCCTGCTCGCTTCCCCGCAAGGGGCGACCAACCCCGAGAACCTCGTGGCCAGCGCCCTCGCGACCGCCGCGGCCGGGGAGCCCTTCGGCGAGGCGGCGCGCTTCGCCGAGCGCTACCTCACCGAAGAGGGGCAGCGCTTCGACGCACTGACCGAATGGACGAAACAGGAAGAGTCCCGAGCGGTCGACAAACGGGTCGACGAGTTGCTCGCCTACCTCCCGGAGGACCGCGCCCCGGAGGCCGCCGCCGAAGTCCTCTCGCACGAGTTCCGCCGCGGCGGGCGCGAAGAAGTCGACGCCTGGATCGCCGAGCAACCGCCCGGGGGTACCCGCGATGTGGTGATCGAGAGCATCGCCTCCCACCTGAGGACGGAAGGCGAGTTCGAAGAGTCCTTGCGCCGAACCGCGGAGATCAGCGACCCGGAGGCACGCGAGGCGCTCCAGCTTCAAGCCACGGTCGACTGGTTGGCGGCCGATCAGGAGGCGGCGCGCGCGGCGCTGCCGCCGGAGCAGATCGAAGCGGCCTTGAAGCGCTCCGCCGAACTCTCCGCGGAGCGGGGGCAGATCCAGCTCGAGTCCAGATTCATCGAAGTCCAACAAGAATAGCCGCCATGCAGAATTCGACCCTCATCACGTCCGGGATCGTCTCGGCGATCTGCGCCGCCGCGCTCACCGTACAATGGCGCCGCAACGCCGGCCTCGAACGCGAACTCGAGACCGCGACGGAAGCGGTCGCTGAGCTGGAGCGGCTCGCGGTCGCGCCGGCGGCCGATCTCCTCCCCGGTCCGGTGTCCGCCCTGACGCCCGGCGCCCCTGAGCCGGGCAGCATCGAGGCCGCGATCGCCGAGGCGCGCGCCGCGACGACGCCCGAGGAGCGCATCGCCCTCGCGCTCTCCCGCATCGGCACCTTGGCTGGCCTGATGGGCGAGGACGACAGGTCGCCCGCCGAGATCATCCGCGCCCTGCCGGATTTGCTGCGCGTGGTGCAGGACCTCGACCTCGAGGAGATGATCGCCGTCGCCGAGCGCATCGACGCCCCCCTGGAGATGGGGGACGACGCGACCGGCGAGGGGGTGATGAAGATGGTGCTGCTCATGCTCGCCGCCGACCAAGACCCCCAACGCCTGCTCGAGAACGAAGAGTTCGGCGACAGCCGGGAGCTCCGCCACATGATCCTCGGTTCGCTGGCGCGCCGCGACCCCGAGGCCGCCATGGCTTGGGTGGAGTCGGCCGGCTTGAAGGGTTGGGAGCGGGACCAGGTCGAGCGCGCGGCCGTCATGCAACTGATGCGCGACGATTTCCCGCGCGCCCTCGACTTCCTCGCCTCGAAATCGAACGACCCACAGGAGGTGTTCCAGACCCTCAGCATGATCACGGCCATGGGCATGGCGCCCGAACTCGAGCACCAGATCACCGCCGCCGCGGCCGACCCGGCCAACGCCGAACTGCGCGACGGGCTGATGAAGGTCTCGTTCGCGGCCAGCGTCAGCACGGGCGGCATCGAGGCGGCGAAGGCGCGCGCCCAGGAATTCGGCCTCGACGAAGCCGGCACCGCAGAGCTTCTGCTCGGCAACATGGAGCCGCTGCTCGCCCTCGCCCCTGCCGAGAGCATGGACTGGCTCGCCGAGGTGACGCCGCCCGAGCGCTACGAGACGACCCTCCCCAATGTGATCAAAGATTGGGCGAGAGCCGATTTCAACGCCGCGGGGGAGTGGCTCGGCGACCAGCCGGCGTCCCCCGCCCGCGACGGCGCCATCGCCTCCTACGCCGAGCTGGTCGTCGAGGTGAACCCGCAGGCGGCGGCGACTTGGACGAAGGAGATCGGCGACGACGAGAGAAGGCTCGAAGCCGTCGGCGCCGTCATGCGCCATTGGCAGAACGACTCCCCGGAAGAAGCCGCCGCCTGGGCCGAGGCGAACGGCATCCCGTGGCCACCCGCCGCCTTGCAACCGGCTGCGGCGCCCGTCCCTCTGCCCGAGTAGCCCCCCGGGAGGCGTGCGCTTGCCCGCCCGCTTCGCACCCGGCAGGCTACCTTTGCAAGCGCGCATCCAAGCGGGGCCCCCGAGTCGGGTTCGCAAGCGGGTCCAGGGGGCGCTGGGGCGATTGAATAGCGGAGGGCTCCGGAGACGCGGACCGCGGTGAGAGGCCCTTCGCGTTGCTCAGGGTGACAGTCCCGCGGTGTTGAGGGAAAGTCGGGGCGGGGTGTGGGGATGGCCACCAGCCCTTCTGAGGAAGTGCGGTGTCATAGAGCGCGCATCGCCCCCCATTTCTCCGACTCAATCCGCTGGAGATTAGACAGAAACGGGTGCCATCCGGGCAGGGGGTTCTACCGGCTCCGGTCCGCCGCGCGCAGTGCTTCACAGCCCTCGGTCAAGCGGGCGACGATCTCCGGGTACTGCGCCGCGACATCGGTGGTCTCGCCGGGATCTTCGCCGAGGTCGAACAGCTGGTAGGGGCCTTCGAAGGGCTTGCCGCTCGGCTTCTCACGGCCGCCGGAGCCGTTGCTCAACACGAGCTTCCAGTTGCCGTCGCGGATCGCGAAGGTGCCGTTGGCGGAGTGGTTGATGACGGGCGCACGCCGGAACTCGGGATCGCGCCCCTCCAACAAGGGCACCCAGCTGAAGCTGTCCTCGGCCGCGTCCTCCGGGACCTCGGCGCCGGCCAGCGCCGCACAGGTGGCGAAGAGATCGGTGTGGGTGACCGTTGCCCCGCACTCCGAGCCGGCCTTCACCCTGCCGGGCCAGCGGGCGAAGAACGGCACCCGGTGCCCCGCCTCCCAGATGTCAGCCTTGGTGCCGCGGTAGGGGCCGTTGGAGCGGTGCCGCTCCGGCTTGTAGGCCTGGACGGTCTCGTCATCGACATGGTCCGGCTGCCCGGGGACCGAATACATGAACGACCCGTTGTCGCTGGTGAGGAAGACCAGCGTGTCGTCGGCGAGACCGTTGGCGTCGAGGGCGTCGAGCACCTTGCCGACCGCGGCGTCGGTCTGCAGGATGAAGTCGCCGTACGGACCGAGCTCGGTCTTGCCGGCGAAGCGCGGGTGCGGCAGGACCGGCTTGTGCGGCGAGGTGAGCGGCACGTAGAGGAAGAAAGGCTCCTCGTTCGACGCGCCGCGGCCGCCGATAAACCCGGCGGCGGTGTCGGCGATCTTGTCGAGGGCATCCTCCATCACGAAATCCGCGCCGATCGGCCCCTTGCGCAAGAACCCGGGGAAACGGACGGCCGGCTGCTCGCGGTCCGGGGTGGCGGTCACTGCGCCGTCGCGGATGTAGACGTAGGGGGGGAAATCGAGCGAGGCGGGGATGATGAAACTGTAGCCGAAGCCACGGGTGTGGGGACCGTCGGTCAGCGGCTTGGAGTAATCGTAGTCGGTCGCCCCGCCGCCCTCCTCCCGCACGAAGCCCAGCCCCAAGTGCCACTTCCCGACGCAGGCGGTCGCGTAGCCATTCTTCTGCAGGAAGGAGGCCACCGTCTCGCGCCCCGGCTCGATCAGCGGCGCCCCGTAGCCGTTCAGCACCCCCCGCTTCAACCGCCCCCGCCAGCAATACCTGCCGGTCAGCACCCCGTAGCGGGTCGGCGTGCAGACGGCGCTGGGTGAGTGGGCGTCGGTGAAGGTCATCCCCTCCGCCGCCAGCCGATCCATGTTCGGCGTCGGGATCCCCGACTCCGGATTCAAGGCGCGCACGTCCCCGGACCCGAGGTCGTCAGCCATGATGAAGACGATGTTCGGCCTGGCGGAAGCGGATGCGATGCCAAGGGCGAGGGCGAGGGCGAGGGCGACAATGGGGGCGAGCGTTCTCATCAGCGCAGATGTTGGGCGACCCGCCTCCCGCCGTCAATCGATCCCGCCGCGCCCGGTCGCCCGGGATGCGTGTTCGCTCCGGTCGGCTCCCCACCCACGCTCGAGCCCGGGATTCCAGCGCCTCCAGAGAATCCGGTGATCGTCAGGACGGCCCGTCCCCCCCAAATCGGCACGGCGCTGAAGACGGGGGGCACGGAAAACGCTGCCGCCCATCCGGGATACCCGGCCAGAACCGTGGATCCGGCGCCAACGACAAGCACCGTCGCCGCCTGCTCAGCCTCAACGGCTGGTGGTGCCTCGCCGGCGGCTGGGGTGATCGATCCGGGGTGGCCAAAAGATCAGGGGGGTCGCGGCGGGCGCCATCGGGCCGGTCACGGCGGAGACGGAGCTCCGCCCTCCAGCACCGAAGGGAGAACGTCCCCGGCTTCCGCGCGCCGGCGGCCTCGGCGATGCCGACCTACCCGCAGGTTCGCGCCGCACCCCCCGAGGCCTTCAGCGCCTCAGCCCCCGTCAAACCATCCCCGGGTGCGTGTAGCCTTCCCGGTAGGGGCGCGCCAGCAGCAGGTTGGCCTCGTGGTCATCGACCAGCTGGTCGGGGTCCTCGCGCCAGTCGAGCGTGCGGCCGAGCTGCATCGACAGGTTCGCGAGCACGCATGCCGCCGTCGATCGGTAGCCCTCCTCGATGTCTGCGACCGGGCGCCCGCGGCTGTCGATGTTGCGCAACAGGTCGCGCATGTGTTCGCGCACGGCGGGCGCGACGTGCTTCTCGATCCCCTCCTCCGTGTCGTCCTCCGGGTACTCGGCGAGCTCCATCTTGACCTCCCCCTTGATCCGCTCGCCGCCGCCGCGCGGGATGAACTCGTATTTGTGGACGTCCGCCTTGAGCGTGCCCTCGGTCCCGTAGAGGAAGAACGCCCAGGGGTATTCCGGGTCGGGGGCACGCCCCCAGGTGCGGTGGTTCCAGACCACATCCAGCCCTCCGAAAGTGAAGGTCGCGGTCTGCGTGTCGGGGATGTTGGCGATGCTCGCGTGGTCGACGAAGATGCCGCCGCTGGAGGAGACGCGGTCGATGTGACCGAGGCCGAGCATCCAGCGCACGGCGTCGAGCATGTGCACGCACATGTCCCCGACGATGCCGTTGCCGTACTCGTTGAAGGCTCGCCAGCCGCGCGGGTGGGCGACGCTGTTGAACTCGCGCATCGGCGCCGGCCCTGTCCAGAGCTCCCAGTCGAGCCCTTCCGGCACCGGCGCCTTCGCCTGCTCCGGGGTCTGGCGCGAACGCATGTGGTAGTAGCAGCAGACCTCCGCGTGCGCGACCTCGCCCAACAAGCCGGCATCGACCACCCGCTCCTTCGCCTCGCGGAGATGGTGGGTGGAACGCCGCTGGGTGCCGATCTGCACCACCCGCTCCAGCTTGCGCGCGCGGTCGAGGATGACCTGGCACTCGGCGACGTCGACCCCGACCGGCTTCTGCAGGTACAGGTCCGCCCCCGCGTCGAGCGCCGCCACCGCGGGCAGCGCGTGCCAGTGGTCGGGCGTGGCGATGAGGACGAGGTCCGGCCTCTGCTCGGCGAGCAGGTCCGCGTAGTGCTTGTAGGTCGGAGGCCGCCGCTTGTTGAGCTGGCGCGACGCGACGATCTCCGCCGCGCCCTCCAGCATGTTCGCGTCGGCATCGCAGAGCCCGACGACCTCGACCGGCGCGACCTGGATCAGGCGCAGCAGGTCGACCTTCCCATACCAACCGCTGCCGATCAGCGCGACGCGCTTTTTGAAATCACCGAACTCTCCGTAGCGCGCACCCAGCGCGCGCGAGGTCTTGAGGAAGAACGGGGCGGCGGTGAAGGCGGCAGCCGAGCGGGCGAAACGGCGGCGGGTGAGGGGTTCCATCCGGTGAATTTCGCGGCGGCACGGCCGTTTGTCGAGGCCGGGGGAGGAGCGGCCGATCAATCGTAGACCCGTTGGCCGTCGCCGCGCCGGTACTGGAAGGGCACCGATTCGACCACACCGAGGACCAGGGCGGAAAACTTGAGGCCGTCGCCCTCCATCCGCTCCACCACGCCCTCGACGGCGGGTTTGTCGTAGAACTCGAGCCCGCGCCCGAGCGCGTAGGTGAGCATCATCTCGGCGGAGCAGCGCAGGAAATCGCCGCGCTTCGCCCCGACCAACACGGCCTGCAGCTCCTCGTGGGAGTTCACCTTCTCCCCCGAAACCAGCTCGCCGCGCGGGTCGACCGCCTCGTCCCCGTCCTTGTCGCGCCAGGCACCGACCGCGTCGAAGTGCTCGTAGGCCAAGCCCAGCGGGTCCATCAGCGCGTGGCAGGAGGCGCAGTTGGGGTCGTCGCGGTGTTGCTCGAGGCGCTGGCGCAGGGTGCCGGTGAGCTCTTTGTTGCCGTCCAGTTGCGGCACCCCCGGCGGCGCCTCGGGCGGCGGCGTCCCGAGGATGTTGTCGAGGATCCATTTGCCCCGCTTGACCGGCGACGTGCGCGTCGGGTTCGACGTGAGGGTGAGGATCGAACCGTGCGTCAACACCCCGCGCCGCGGCGTCCCCTCCAGCGACACCTTGCGGAACTCGCCCCCCTTCACCCCATCGATCCCGTAGTGGCGCGCGAGGCGCTCGTCGACGAAACTGTAGCGGGCGTCGAGCAGCTCCGTGACCGGGAGGTCTTCGGCCATCACATGCCCGAACAGCAGCTCCGTCTCGCGCCGCATCGATCGCCGCAGGTCGTTGTCGAAGCTTTGAAAGATCGCGCGGTCGGGCTGCACCAGCTCCATGTTGCGCAGCTGCAGCCACTGGCCGGCGAAGTTTGCGGTGAGCGCATCGGCCTTCGGGTCGGCCAGCATCCTCCGCACCTGAGCCTCGAGGTTGTCGCGCAGGGTGCCGCGCGTGGCGTGCAGGAACAGCTCGTCGTCGGGGAGGCTCGACCACAGGAAATAGGACAGCCGCGACGCCAAAGAATACTCGTCGATCCGGTAGGTCGCCTCCGGGTTGTCCGGGTCCGGCTGCACCTCGCCGCGGTAGAGGAAGAACGGTGAGGTCAGCACCGCCTGGCAGGCGTACTGGATGCCGCGCTCGAAGGCGTACTTCCCTCCCTGCGCATAGCCGAGCTGCACGAAGCGCATCAGCCGGTCGACCTCCGACTCCGGAACCTTGCGCCGGTAGGCCCGGCTGGCGAACTCGCGCAGGATGCGCCTCGCCGTCGGCAGACGGTTGGCTTCGGTGATCTCGAGGTCGCCGAACACCCGCCGGTGGAAATCGGGCAGCGGCACCACCACCCCAGACATCGGCCCCTCGATCTCGATCGCCCGCACGTGCAGGTTGCGGTCGCGCCGCTCGGGGTCGCGCTCGTCCGGATCGAAGAAATCGTTGGTGAACTTGGCGCGGATGGCGTGTCGCCCGGGCTGCATCTTGACCCGCCGCTCGAAGACGCGCATCTCGCGCGGGCGGTTCTCCACATCGAAGGTGTGGATGTACTTGCCCGCCACGCCGAGCGCCATCTTGGCCGGCTCCGGCCCGGCCTGGTCGGCGCCGGCGAGGACGCGGATGACATACTCGGCCTCGCGTTCAAATTCGTGCGTCACCTCCACCTCGCCGGTGCTCGCCAGCACCCTCGAGCCGTCGCGGACGCCCGGACCGCGCAGCTCGTCGACGCCGTAGCGCCGCTTCGGCTTCGGCGGGTCCTCGGTGCGGATGGCGGCGCCGGCCACCTGCTCCGCCGCCTTGAGGTATTTCTCCAACAGCAGCGGCGACAGCGACAAGGCGTCCCCCACCGTATCGAATCCGTACCCGGTGTCGTCCGGCGGGAAGTCGTCGGCCGGCTGGAAACGCACGCCCATCAGGTCGCGCACCGTATTGTTGTACTCTTGCCGGTTCAGGCGGCGGATCGTCACCCGGCCCGGGTCCGGGTTGTCAGGGTCGTAGCGGAACACCACCGACTCGATCCACTCGGCGATCAAGGCGCGTTCGGCTTCGCTCGGTTGGGACTTCCGCTTCGGCGGTGGCATCACCTCCATATCGACGTTCTTCAACACGGTCTTCCACACGTGCCGGTCGCTCTCGCGCTCTGCGTCCGAGGCCCAGTGGTCGAGCGTCAGCCCGCCCTTGTCCGCGCCGTCGCCGTGGCAGTCGAAACAGTATTTCTCCATCAGCGGCAAGACCTGTTCCGTGTAGGAGAGCTCCGCGCGCGCCGCAGCGGCGCCCCCGAGCCAAAGTAGAGCCGTGGCCGCGGCGACACCGGCCGGTCGGATCGAGGCAATCTTCCGGGCGGGCCGAGCCGAGAGGGTGGAGTTCGTCATCGAACTCAATACGTCCCCACCGGCCGGAATTATCAACCCGGAGTCGGGGGGATCGCCGGCGGCGCGACCGGCCGGCGGGGCGGCGGCTCGATCGGCGCCCCTGTCCGCATTCGGGGAGTCGGCCGGGTCAGTGGCAGCCGCAGCCCGGTCCGCAGTGGCCTTCGAATTCCTCGTCGGTCGGCATGCGCCCGAGTTCGAAGACCATCGACACCCAGCTGCCGATGGTCTGATGGACGCTGCCGATCCGCTCCTGCGCCTCGACGAAAGCCTTGGCCTTGCCGTTCGCGAGCATCGCGTCGCGCGCTTTGTTGTAATCCTCCACCTCTCCCGCCGTCAGCTCCAGCCCGGCGCCCTGTTTCGTCTGCAAGGTCTCCGCCTTGCTCTGCATCGCGGTGAAAAGCTCCTTCGCATCATCGTCGTCCATGAAGGCATCGATGTCTGAAAACACCCCCTTCAGCTCGGGGTCGTCGAGGATCGCGCGACAGAGATCCTTGGCCGAATCCTTGTAGTTCGCAGTGCCGGTGGGCGTTTCGCCGATGATGATGGACATGCGGGCAGGCTCCGCCGCGCCCGCCCCGCCGTCAAGGCGGAACGCAGCCGGCCGGACGGGCGGCGGGAAAGGCGTCGCCCGGCCGGCGAATTTTGCATCCGCCATCCGGGCGCCGGGCGTAATTCAGCGTGGACTATTCATGAAGGTCGTAGCGAGGATGCGCAGGCCGCTCAGATACAAGGCGCAGATCGATTTTGCCCTGCAGGCGTATAGACATACGACGATGGGCGAAATTGGGCTGGAACGCAGTAGCTGCGCGGCCAGCGTGCCCGCAGTAGATCGCTCATGAATAACCTAGGCCAGGGCCGTCGGCGGCTCCCCACCGGGTTGCATTCACGCCGGATCGGCCTTACCGCTTCCCCCCGCCGCCCGGGTCCCCGGGCGCTTTTCTGTTAGAAAAACGGACCCTCAGCACATCTCTAGCTACTCACCAACCAGCGAACCCACCATAGACCATGTCCTGCCATCACTCCCCCCCCCGATTCTTCCGCGGCGAAGCCTGGGCCTGCTTTATCCTCCGCATGGCCATCGGCATGCGCCTGATCCTGGCCGGCGTCACCAAGTTCATGGTGCAGGACAAGGAGTTCAATTGGGTTTGGGACAACGAGGCCGCGGCCACCAAGATGGAGCAGATCACCGCCATGATCTCCGCCAACTCCCCGCTCAGCGGGCGGATGATGGAACTCTATGAGCAATACCTCCCCTGGGCGCTCATCATCGTCGGCGCCTGGGTCGTCGTCGGCCTCTTCACCCGCACCGGACTCGTCATGGCAGGCCTCACCATCCTCTCCCTCGCCTTCGGCCTCCTCTTCATCGGTGAGGATGTCGAGGGCACCTTCCGGTTCCTCGAGATCATCGTCATCGCCCTCGCGCTCATCGTCGCCAAGCACAACATCCTCGCCGTCGACAACCTCATCGAGTTCGCCATCGGCGGCGACCGCGGCGAAGAGGACGACGATGCACCGCGCCGCCAGAAAGACTAAGTCGCCGCTCAGCGACGCTTTTTCAGAGAGACGCGAAGCGACCGCTTCCGCCACCGAAACCACCCCGCCATGAAGTTCAAGACCATCGGTAAAGCCGCCACCGACGCCCTCCGGGGCGGCGGGAAACCGGGCGAGACCGCCCCCACCCCCAGTGCGGAGAGCTCCCCTCTCTCGCGCCGTTCGTTCCTCCGCAACAGCTCCTCCGCAGGGGTCGGCGTAGGGTTGATCGTCACCAGCAAGACCGCGCTCGGCCAGCAGGGAACCAAGGAGGGCGTCCTCCGTTGCGGCATCGTCGGCTTCGGCGAGGAGGGCGAAGCGCTCCGCGCCTCGAGCCTGCCGCTCGCCGACCAGGTCCGCTTCACGGCCGTCGCCGACATCTGGGAGGAAAACCTCCGCGCCGGCGTCGGCCGGATCACCGGCAACAAACAGGGGGGTGGCCAGGAGGGCGAGGGCTGCAATGGCTACGCCACGGCTGAGGAGATGCTCGAGAAAGAAGAGCTCGACTGCATCATCGTCGCCACCCCGGACTTCGTGCATGACAAGCACTCGATCCTCGGCCTCGAGGCCGGGCTCGACGTCTACTGCGAGAAGCTGATGTCGAACGACATCGAGAAGGCGCGCCAGATGGTGCTCTCCCAGCGCAGCACCGGCAAGCTCCTCCAGATCGGCCACCAGCGCCGCTCGAACCCCCGCTACCTGCACGCCAAGAACAAACTGCTCAACGAGCGCAAGCTGCTCGGCTGGATCACCCACATGTCCGGCCAGTGGAACCGCGGCAAATCGAGCTCCGTCCCGCGCCCCATCCCGACCACCCCCATCGCCGACGAGATCCTGACGGCGAACGGTTACAACACCGGGGCCAAGGGCATGTTCGAGTTCCGCAACTGGCGGATGTATAAGAAGTTCGGCGGCGGCGTGATCTCCGACCTCGGCGCCCACCAGATCGACATCTTCAACTGGTTCCTCGACGCCCTGCCGACCTCGGTCTTCGCCCAAGGCGGCACCGACTACTACACCGGCGAATACCTCCACGGCTACCTCACCGGCGAGATCAAGGCGGAGATCGAGAAGACGAAGTCGAAGAAGGGCAAGAAGAAGCTCGAGGAAGAGCTCGCCGTCTACGACCAGATCAAGGACGGCTACGAGTATGCGGACAACGTCATGTCGTTCTTCGAGTACGAGACGCCGCGCAGCCAGTGGGGCACCACCGGAGGCGCCGGCGAGACGCTGAAGACCCGCGCCTACTACCAGGTGCTCACCACCACGAGCTCGCAGAAGTTCTTCGAGAAGCTCATGGGCGAGGACGCCACCATGGCGATCTCCGAACTCGACTCCTACAACCAGATCTACCGGGAGGCCCACGACACCCGCTTCAAGATCGACCCAGAGAGCGACACCAGCGAGCCGTGGAGCGAGCTGCTGGCTGGCGACGAGCCCGACCTCTCCAAAACCATCACCAAGGTCTACAACCGCTTCTGGGAGAAACCCACCCCTTGGCGCTCGGTCAGCCAAGCCAAGCACGACAAGTGGTTGGACGGCTCGCTCGCCGACTCGCGGGTCTCCAAGGCGCTCGACCCCTACGAATTGCCCGACCACGTGCAGTTCAAGGACCGCCCGCACATGTGGCACCTGAAGAACTTCTTCGACACGGTCGCCTCCGGGGGCAGCCAGGACGACCTCAACTGCCCCGCCGAAGAGGGCTTCCGCACCTGCGTGACCTGCATGAAGATCCACGAGGCGCTCGAACTCGGCGGCAAACTCGAATTCACGCCCGCCGATTTCGAAGTTTAGTTCCGGTTGTAACGTCCAACCGTCCGACAAGGAGAACCCCACCCGTATCCGACAAACCCAATCCACCCAACAGACCCAAGATAGAAAGACTATGAAGCGCATCTCCCTCATCGCCGCCCTGGCCGCCGTCCCGATGGCCGCCGTCGCCGACGATTCCGACAAGAGCACCTGGGTGCCCGTCGAACTCGAGTTCCCGAAACCGATGTTCATCGGCACCCCGGTCAAAGCCGAGCGCCCCAACCTCGACAAGTCGCAGAAGCCCCGCCTCGAGCTCAAGGCGCCTGCCGGCACTGAGAACATCGCCATGGACATGGTCGTCACCTCCTCCGATCCGGCGCCGATCATCGGTGACCTCGAGATGATCACCGACACCGACAAGGACGGCGCCGACGGCTCCTACACCGAACTCGGCCCCGGCAAGCAGTGGATCCAGATCGATCTCGAAGAGGAGGCCGCCCTCTACGGCGTGGTCGTCTGGCACTTCCACAAGAGCGCCGCCGCCTACGACGATGTCGTCGTGCAGATCTCCAACGACCCCGAATTCAAGGAGGGCGTCACCACCGTCTTCAACAACGATCACGACAACTCCTCCGGCTTCGGCGTCGGCCGCGACCTCGCCTGGGTCGAGACCAACCACGGCCGCATCATCGACATCGATGGCAGCAAAGCCCAGTACGTCCGCCTCTGGTCGAACGGCAACACCGCCAACGAGATGAACCACTACGTCGAGGTCGAGGTTTACGGCAAGCGCTGACCCGCACCGCTGAACCCGAACCCTTCCCGAGGGGCCGCAGGCGAGAGCCTGCGGCCCCTTTTCTGTGACCTCCACCGGCAGACCGTCGATGCCCGGGCCCGAGGCGTCCCGACGCCGCGCCCGCCCAGGGGTCCCGACGCCGCGCCCGCCCCGTCCCCCCAGGAACCCAAACTCTCGCCAAGCACCGCCCGCCTCGCTACCCTGACACCATGCGCTACTTTATCCACCGCGCTGGACTCCGGCACGGCCCCTACACCATCGAGGAACTCCGCCAGTACGCGGCGATGGGCACCGTCGACGCCCGAGAGATCGCCGCGCCGGAGGATGGCTCGCCGGCGAGCAGCGTCGCCGACCTGCTCGCGGCGCCCCCCTCACCCGCACCGCCGACAGCGCCGACAGCGCCGACAGCGCCGACAGCGCCGACAGCGCCGACCACCCTCCCCCCATCCTCGGGCGCGACGTCGCCGCTCCCGAACCCGGATCCGGCCGCCGCACTGCATGCCCAGATGGGCGTCCAGAGCGGCGGACAGCCACCACCTCAACCCGGGTTCGCCCACCACCCTGCCCCAGCGAACCGCTCCCCGTGGGGGTGGGCCGCCCTCGGCATCACCGTCGTGATCCTCGCCGGGGGCTATCTCGTCTTCCAGCGAGCCAAGAACGCGTTCCGCGAGATCACCGACGCCATCGAAGCGGCCACCGACGACGGGCTCGACGTCGAACTCGCGATGGAGAAGCTTTCCGATACCCCGCTGCTGGAAGATCGCGGGCGCTACGAGCACCGGTGGATCGGGTCGAGCTACGAGCCGGACGGCACCCTCCCCGCGCCACCTCCGGGCTCCCTTGAAGTCGTCCACTACCCCTCGCCAGCCGGCGAACTCGCCGCCTACCTCACGCCCGACCCGGGCGACGGCCGACGCCACCCCGCCATCGTCTGGGCCACCGGCGGCATCGGCGGCATCGGCAGCTACCTATGGGAACCCGCCCGGACATCGAACGACCAGTCCGTACGCACCTACATCGACTCGAACCTCGTCGTCATGTGCCCCTCGTGGCGCGCGGAGAACAACAACCCGGGGCGCTTCGAGATGTTCTACGGCGAACTCGACGACCTCTTCGCCGCGATCGAGTTCGCCAGAGCGCTGCCCTACGTCGATCCCGACCGCGTCTACCTCGCCGGCCACAGCACCGGCGGCACCATGGCCCTGCTCGCCGCCGCCGCGGGCGTCGATGTGCGTGCCGTGTTCTCCTTCGGCGGCCAGGTCAGCCTCAAGGGCTGCGACGAATGGGAGAACTACGACATCGCCCCCTACGACCGGAAGGACGACCGCGCCAATGCCCTGCGCAGCGCGATCCGCTACACCCGCTTCATCGAGGCGCCGACCTTCTACTTCGAGGGCGAAGAGGCGTTCCAGCCCAACGACGCCCTGATGGGGAAGATGGCCGAGAAACTCGGCGTCCCCTTCCAGGCCTTCGAGGCGCCGGGCGACCATTTCGACAACCTCCGCCCGATCTCCGCACTCGTCGCCGGGAAGATCCTCGCCGACACGGGGACGCGCTGTTCGATCCGCTTCACCGACACCGAGATCGCCCGCGCCTATCGCGACGTCCACTCCGTGACGTTCCGCAGCACCTTGCGCACGTGGCTCGACGGAGGCGGCGACCTCGAGGGCGCCCTCGGGTCGCTCGGCGCCGACTCCGTTCCGGCGGACGAGGGCGATGTCGCCAGCCTGCTCGAAGCGGTGCGCCAGCTGACGCGCGGCAGCCCCACCGCCGCCGCCGTCCACGACCTCGCGCTCCTCGCCGAACTCGGCTCCGAGATCGGATACGAACGTGCGGCGGAGCCGTATTACGCCGACGTCGTCCCCGAGCTCCGCCGCTGGGCGGCGCGCCACCTCCGGGCGGAGTCCGCGATCCCCGAGGAGGGGCAGGACGCGGCTTTCGACATCCTCCGCGCCATCGCGTGGGAAGGGGGCGAGGAGGACACCGCGGCGGTCGTCGAGGCCGTCCGCGGCGGCTTCGCGGCGGAGGCCGCCCGTTGGGGTCCAGTCTTCACGGCCATCTACACCGACGACGATGGCTTCGACCCGATGATGGTGGCGCTGGGCACCGACCCGCCCGCGGGCCGCGTCGGGCTCGCCCTCGCGTCCCGAGCCAACCGCGCCTTCTTCGACGACGACTGGGCGGGTCCGCACCCGTACGATAGCCCGGCCGGCACGGCCTTGCTCTCCGCTTGGCTCGACCCGCCTGCGGGGGACGCGGATGCGGCCGGAGCCGTGACCGCCGCGTTCGCCATCGGCTTCATCGGCGATGCGAACCGGGAGGGCCTCCCTGCCAAAGCGATGGCGCACCCGGAGTTCGACGTCCAGCTGGAGGGCGCTTGGGCGGACGCGAAGTGGGGTGGAGAGGCCGGGGTCGAGTTCCTGCGGGCGGCCTGCCTCGACCTCACGCACGCCCAAACCGCACGGGGCTACCTCGAGGAGCTCGAACTCGGTGACCGGGTGCCGCAGGAAGCGCGGCAGCCCGACTTCGCCGCCAAGGCTGCCATGGTGGACTGGCTCAAACACCCGAACGAGCTCGGCGGCGCGCCGCTCACCATCGAGGTCTACGACCATCGCACACTCCACTGGCCCCCAGCCGGGGAGGAGATCGACGCGTGGTTGCTGCAGTTCACCTATCGCTTCGGCGACGATCCGCCCGCCACCGGCTACGGCATGGTGGGCAGCGACACGTGGTCGTCGTTCGAGGATTACCCCGGAGCGCCTTCGCCGGCCGAGCTCTACCTCCATCACTGCGCGCTCGAATTGCAGAAGGCGGGTCGACCCGCCGACCTGGAGAGAGCGCGCGCCCAGCTCGGGGAGGCCAACCCAGACCTCTTCCGCGACTGAGCTTTGCACCGGGGGCGAAGCGGCGCCAATTTGCCCCATGAACGATCCCAATCCCAGCCTCTACGACCGCGTGGGCGGCGCCGACGGCGTCGAGCGTCTCATCGACGCCTTCTACACCGAGGTGCTCGCCGACGCACAGCTCGCCCCGTTCTTCCGCGACGCCGAAGTCCCGAAGCTCAAGGCGATGCAGCGCGAGTTCTTCGCGGCGGCCCTCGACGGACCCTCCAGCTACACGGGGCGCCCTCTCGCGCACGCGCACCACGGCCGCGGGATCAAACCCTCACACATCGGCGCCTTCGTCCACCACCTGTTCACCACCCTCGAGGGCTTCGACCTCACCGAGGCGGAGCGCGACGCGATCATCGCCCGGATCAACACCTACGCCGACGAAATCACCGGCGGCGCGGGACTGGACGGCTGATCGGCCGCCCGCCAGCGAGTCGGCCCGCCAAGACGGCGCCGCCGCCACGCTGGCGGCGGGGCGCGTTTCGCGCCGGTCGGGTGGACGCTTCAGCCTCGAGTGGACGCTTCAGCCTCGAGTGGACGCTTCAGCCTCGATTCAGCATCGATTCAGCATCGGTTCAGCCTCCGAGCTCAAGCCGGTGCGCGAGCCGACACCTAAAAAAAGAAAGCGCGCCTTCCCCTCGGGTGCCGCAGTGGGCGGGATGGAATCGGACACCCGAGTTGAAATTGGGAAGGCGCGCTGGGTGGTGGATCAGGTGGTCGGGATAAAGTGTTGAGGACGGACGGCGGTCGCTCTGACCGGTGGTGTTGATCGTTTCCTCTTCTCAACCATCGGCGTCAAAGGAACGAACCCCTTCCGTCTTTCTTTTATCATCTAACCGCGATTTTGAATTAAAAGCAATCAGAATAGCTCTATCATTGCTATTGGGTTTCTCTATAGGTATTCTGCCCGGTGGAATTCCGCCAACTCCAGTATTTCGCTGCGGTGGTCGACGCCGGCAGCTTCTCGGCTGCCGCCCGCCGCTGCGGGGTGACCCAGCCGACGCTCAGCCAGCAGGTCGCCGCCCTCGAGGAGGAGCTCGGGGAGACCCTCCTCCGGCGTGGGGCGCGCGGCGTCTCCCTGACCGAGGCCGGGGAGGTCGCCTATGGGCGCGCCCTCTACCTCCTCGGCGGCCGCGACGACTTGTTGGGGACCTTCCAGCAGCGGGGTTCGCACCGTCGCGGGGAGCTCTCCTTCGGGGTGATCCCGACCGTCGCCCCGTGGCTCCTGCCCGACCTGCTCGCGGCCTTCCGCGAATGGGCGCCCGAGATCCACCTGAGCGTGCGCGAATCGCAGACCGCACGCCTCGTGCGCATGGTCGTGGACGAGGAGATCGAGTTCGCCGTCGTCAGCGACATCGACTCCGCCACGCGCAAGAAGTGGTCGCTTCACGTGCGCCTGCTCAAACGGGAGCCGCTGGTGCTCGCCGTGCCGGAGACCGACCCGCGCGCGCGGCTGGCACGGGCGGTCGATGTCGCCTCCATCGAACCTGCCACGGTGCTCTCGCTGGCGGACGGCCATTGCCTGCGCGACCAGACCCCGGCCCAGTGCCGGCCGCGGGACACGCGCGAGCGGACCACCTGCGAGCAGCTCCCCACCCTCCTCGCCCTCGTGCGCGCCGGGCTCGGCGTCGCCTTCGTGCCCGCGATGTTCGCCCGCGAGGCCGGGACGCCAGGCGTCGCCTTCCTGCCGGTCTACAACCCGGAGGCCAAGCGCGCCATCAACGTGATGAAGCGCCGCGGCCGCAAGCTCAACCCGGCCGCAAGCTGGTTGTTGAACCGGATCGCCGAACGCTGAGCGGGGTCCCCCGCCACGCGGGTCCGCAGGCCGCTACTCGCCCTTCTCGACGATCGAGAAGTCGTCGACGTGCATCCCGGAGCCGACGTTCGATCCGTCGCTGGCGAACACGAAGCGGAAGCGGAACTCGGTGCTGCGCAGTTTCGAGATATCGACGCTCTGCTGCATCCAACCGCCGGTGCTGCTGTACTGGTTGCGGCGCTCCCAGGTGTCGCCGCCGTTGCCGCTGACCTCGAGGTGGCACTCGTCGACCCCGTCCTCCATCTGCAGCATGTAGGCGAAACGCAGTTCGGGAGCGTCGAGGCCGCTGATGTCGATCGCCGGGCTGGTGGCGATCGCCTGGGCGTTGTCGCTGTATTGGTTCGCCCCCTTCACGCCACACCACAGGCAGGCTTTCCCGGTGGAACCCTTCCCCTCGGCGACGTGCCAGACGGTGTCGTTGTTGGCCGAAAAATCCCAGCCGCTGCCGCGCTCACGGAACCGTTCGAACCCCTCCTCATAGGTCTTCTCGCCCACCGCGCTGAGCTCGCGCAGCTTGTCCAAGCTGATGCTCAGCTGCCCCAGTGCGCAATCGACCTCGATGGCATCGAACTGGAACTTGCCGGAGGCGGTGACGCCGCTGGCGCGCAACCGGTCCTCCAGCAGCTCGGCGAACCCGGACGGCGCGACCTCCTTCGCCACCGCCTTCAACCGCGTGCGCGTCTCCGGATCGAGCTCGGGATCCGCCAAGGCCGCGGCGACAGCCGGGGCCGCGGGCGCCCCCATCTTCGAGAGCCGTTCCTGCGCGGCGTTGCGTTTCTTGAAGTTCTCGTCCTTGAGCTCAGCGATCGCCGCCTCCGCCTCCAGCTGGGTCGCCTCCGGCACCCGCAGCCCGAAATAAGCGTGCCGCAGGTCCCCGAACGGCACGTCCAACGCGCCATACGCGGTCTCGATCACGAAGCGGTCCGTCAGGGGCTGCCCCACCACGATGGTGCCGTCGCGGAGTTCGAGGACGATCTTCGACGCGGATCCCTCACCGGCCTCCCCATCCGCTTCCGCGGGTTCGGCGCCGGCGACCTCCGGCGGCTCGCCCCCGGCCTCTGCCGCCTCGCCAACCACCGCGCCGAGAGCCGCCCCTTCGAGTTGTCCGAGTGCCTTCTGGATGCGGCCGCCCAGATTCGCAGGTGCCTCATCTTGCGCGGCACAGGGACTGCTGACGACGGCGGCGAGCGGCAGGGCGACAAAGAGTGTTCGGGCGATCATTGGCAGCAGGTGTTGGTGGGTTTCCGTGGGTTTCAAGATACGGAGGGGAGCATAACGTCTTTCCGCCGATTGTGCTAGGAAATGGGCGCCGTGCATGAGGCGCGGCGCCCGCCCCCTCAAGTCGAGGCGACGTGCGCCTCGATTTCCAGCTCGTGGGCGCACAGGGCTTCGGGCGCGCACAGCGTCGCGTGAAGATCGGAAGTCGCGCCCGGGATCGTCACCTGCACACAGCGCAGCGCCGCCGCGGCGGCCACGCCACCACACGCGAAGACGCCCAGCGCCCCCCCCTCTCCCGGCAACCGGCACTCCACCCGCGCCGGAGCCAGTGTCAGCCCTGTCCCCAGCGCCTTGAGGAACGCCTCCTTGGCCGTCCAGAGCTGGAAGAACCGCGCCGCACGCGCGCGCCCCGCCAGCGGCCTCAACCCTTCCTGTTCGCGCTTGGTGAACACCCGCCGCGCCACCGCGTCCATGTCCGCCATCGGCCGCTCGCGCTCCACATCGACGCCGATCTCCGCCCCTTCGGCCAGCGCGATCAACGCGGCGCCCCGCGTGTGTGAGACGTTGAACTGCCAGCGCCCGGCGACGGCGCCGGCGAGCGAGGGCTTGCCGTGCGGGCCGAATTCGAACTCCACCGCCTCCGGGGCGAGCCCCAGGCGCTCCCCCAACGCGCGCCGCAGGGTGGCCCGACAGCGAGCGAATCGGAGCCGGTCGGCGTCGAAGCGGAAGCTCTCGGCGCGGCGGCGCTCCGCCTCCGGCAGCTGTCCGGCGAAGTCGCGCCACCCAGCTCCGGACTCGTCGAGCGCGAT
Source organism: Verrucomicrobiia bacterium (assembly GCA_030430255.1). Classification (GTDB taxonomy): domain Bacteria; phylum Verrucomicrobiota; class Verrucomicrobiia; order Verrucomicrobiales; family DEV007; genus JAUIGD01. Next base: position 7,817 of record JAUIGD010000038.1, on the reverse strand, counting down.
GGCGATCACGGTGGTCACCCCCGAACGACCCCCATCCCCCGCCGCTTTGCAAGCCGATCGAGGTGCGACTTTTCCCCCGACAACGGGTAAGGTCCGGCGCGCAGCGGACGTATGGATGGCGACTCCACACCTCTCTGACATGCCCAAACGCGAAAATCTTTCCCGCCGCCGCCTCCTGCGCGGACTCGGAACTTGCCTGGCCCTCCCGGGCCTCGAATCGCTGCGCCCGGCCGGAGCTTCGGCTGCGTCGGCTGCCGCGACCAAGGCGCCCGTGCGCATGGCGTTCATCTACTCGCCGAACGGCAAGAACATGGGCAAGTGGCGCCCCGATGGGTTGGGCGCAGGCTACAAGCTCTCCCAGACCCTGCAGCCCCTCGCGGGGAACAAGGGTGAGATCCAAGTCCTCAGCGGCCTCGATCACCGCAACGCCACCGCCGGACGCGACGGCGGCGGCGACCACGCCCGCGCCAACGCCACCTTCCTCACCGGCCTGCGCGCGAAGAAGACCTCCGGCGCCGATATCCGCATCGGCGTCTCCGTCGACCAGGTGGCGGCCGAACAGCTCGGTTCGCTGACCCGCCTCCCATCGCTCGAGCTGAGCTGCGACGCCGCCCGCAACAGCGGCGGGTGCGACTCCGGCTACGCCTGCGCCTACCAGTTCAACCTCTCGTGGAAGAACGAGCGGGTGCCGATGTCCCCGGAAGCCAACCCTCGCCAAGTGTTCGAGCGCCTGTTCGGGGGCGATCAGAGCGGGATCAGCAAAGAGGAGCGCGAACGCCGCACCGCCCAGCAAAAGAGCATCCTCGACTTCGTCCTCGAGGACGCCCGGCGCCTCCACCGCCAGGTCGGCCGCAACGACCAGCAGAAGCTCGACGAGTTCCTCACCGCAGTGCGCGACACCGAGCGGCGCATCGAGAACGCCGAAAAGTTCGCCGCGAAGCTCCCCGACATGAAGAAGCCGGAGGGCATCCCCGATTCCTATCGCGATCACATCCGGCTGCTCTACGACCTCACTGCGCTCGCCTTCCAGACCGACACCACGCGCATCAGCACGTTCATGATGGCGCACGACGGGAGCAACCGCAGCTTCCCCGAGATCGGCGTCCGCGAGGGGCACCACAGCCTTTCGCACCACGGCAACAACGAGGACAAGCTGGAGAAGATCGCCAAGATCGACCGCTTCTACATCGAGCAGTACGCCTACTTCCTCGACAAGCTCAAAGCCATGAAGGACGTCGATGGCCGCAGCGTGCTGGACAACTCGATGGTGCTCTACGGCTGCGGCATCGCCGACGGCAACCGCCACGCCCACCACGACCTGCCCATCGTCCTCGCCGGGCGCGGCGGGGGCACGCTGAAGCCCGGTCGCCACCTCGACTTCGACGGCGAGGTCCCGCTCTCGAACCTCTACCTCACCCTGCTCGACAAGGTCGGCGTCAAGGCGGAGCGCCACGGCGACAGCACCGGCAAGCTGCCGCTGGTGGGGTGACGTGACGTCGCCGGGACGCCCCGGGGCCATTCGTTCCCGGCCACATCCGAATGGCGCTCGGTTGAGCCGGATTCTCGGCGGTTCGAGTCGAGAACGGAGCCGATGCTCGCCCCAGGAGATCCTCTTGGGTGCCGCCGTTTCAATCGTGCGCCGAAGTGCCCTGCGGAGTCGAGTTCCCAACTAGCCCGGATCGATCACCACATCCGCAGGCGAGGCGCCGCCGATCGTTGATGCTGAGTAGGCGGCGGAAGGGATCGGCGAAGCGGCTGGGTAGACACCCTGCCCGAGCCGTTCCCAACGGCAACACCCTCAGAATCAACGAGGGCAAGCCGCAGCCCGGAGCTTGGTGATCGATTCGGGCTAGGGAGGCGCTGGGATCATGCAACACGAATGGCTCCGGAGGCACGGGTCGTGGTGAGAGGTCCTTCGCGTTGCTCAGGGTGACAGCCCGGGAGTGGAATGTGGGGAGTGTTGCGGGTTTCGACCCCCGCGAGGAAACCCGCGTGCCGAGCCACCGGGACGCCCCGGATGCTTGACGGGCACCAAGCGGGCGGGCACCGGGGCGCTGCCGCCCGTCGATGCCGATCCTCAACCAAGCGCCGTTCGGCTACACCCCCGCTCGCAGTTCGGCGTAATACTGCTCGATCGCCGCCGCGAGCCCCGGGATGTCGTGGCGCTCCGCCTCGATGTCGACCTCGAGGCCGGCGGAGCGCAACGCGCCGGAAGTCACCGGCCCGATGCTGGCGATCTTCAGCCGCTCCGGCAATTCGAGCCCGCGGTCGAGGAAATGCTCGACCGCGCTGGAGCTGGCGAAGGTGATCACATCCGCGCCCTCCTCGCGGAAGCGGGCGACCGCCCCGGTCGGGTCTCCGGTCTCCGGCACCGTCTGGTAGGCGATCGCCTGGTCGACGATCGCCCCCGCCTCGGTCAGCCCCTTGCCCAACACATCGCGCGCCTCCTTCGGCCTCACCCACAGCACCGTCTCGTTCTCGACGCTCTCGGTCTCGAGCAGCTTCTCCAGCAAGCCCTCGGCGACATACTCATCGGGAAGGAGGTCGACCGCCAGGTGGTATCCCTTGATCTTCTTCGCCGTGCCCGGCCCGACGGCGGCGATCTTGACGCCGCCGATGCTGCGCGCGTCCTTGTAGATCTTGTAGAACATCTCGAAGAAGGCGTCGACCCCATTGGGGCTGGTGAAGAGCAGCCAGTCGTAGGTGTGCGCGTCCTGGACGAAGCGGCCGAACTCCAGCTCGTCGTCCGGCGGCGCGATGCGGATCGTCGGCATCTCGTCGACCTCCGCGCCCAGCTCGCGCAGACGGACGCTGAGCTGCCCGGCCTGGGAGCGGGTGCGGGTGACGATCACGCGCCGGCCGAACAGCGGGCGGCGCTCGAACCAAGACAGCTCCTCCCGCAGGCCGACCACCCCGCCGATCACCGTGACCGCCGGGGACCCGAAGCCGCTCTCCTCGACGCGCCGGGCGACGTTGGCGAGATCGGAAACCAAGGTCTGCTGGCGGCCGGTGGTCGCCCACCGCACCAGCGCCACCGGGGTCTCGGGGTCTGCGCCCTCGGCGAGCAGCTCGGCCGTGACGCGGGCGAGTTGGCCGACGCCCATCAGCATCACCTTCGTGCCGTCCGCGGCGGCGAGCTTCTTGTAATCGAGCGAGCTTTCGGCCTTGGTCGGATCTTCGTGTCCCGTGAAGATGGTCAACTGGGAGCAGTGGTCGCGGTGGGTGACCGGGATCCCGGCGTAGGCGGGCCCGGCGACCGTCGAGCTGATGCCCGGCACGACCTCGAACGGGACCCCGGCCGCGCGCAGTTCCCCCGCCTCCTCGCCGCCGCGCCCGAACACGAACGGGTCGCCCCCCTTCAAGCGCACCACCGTCTTCCCCTCGCCCGAGAGCTTGACCAGCAGCGCGTTGAGTTCGTCCTGCGGCACCGCGTGATCGGCCGCTTTTTTGCCGACGTAGATGCGTTCGGCCGACGCCGGGGCGTGCCCCAGGATCTCGGCGTTGCACAGGTAGTCGTAGAGGACGACGTCGGCGCGCTCGAGCACCTCCTTGGCGCGCAGCGTCAACAGCCCCGGGTCGCCGGGACCGGCGCCGACCAGGTAACAGGTTCCGGGCGGGATGGGATCGTGGTCGCGTTCAGGCATGATCGTCGGTGGCAAATCCTAGCTGTCGCAGCAGCGACGCCGCAAGGTCGCGGGGGGCGGCGGCGGGTCCCGTGGCGCCCCCCTCGCGCGGCGGCGCCCCCGGGTCGGCCTCGTCGAACACGACCGCCCGCAACTCCAGCTCCTCGCCGGTCTCCCCCAACCGCGCATGGGCGCCCACCGGCGTGTCGCAACCGGCGCCCAGCCCCTCCAGGAACGCCCGCTCGGCGCCGACGCAGGCCGCGGTGGCGGGGTGCCCCACCCGCGCCAGCACCTCCGCGAACGGACAGCCGGCCAGGGCCTCGATCGCCACCGCCCCCTGCGCCGCCGCCGGGAGAAACTCGTCGGCCGCCAGCTCGCGGCAGCTCAGCGCCGCACCGTCGATCTCGATCTCCTCCGCTCCGGCCCGATAGAACCCCAATCGCTCCAAGCCCGCGCGCGCCAGCAGGGTGGCGTCGCCCGCCTCGCCGCCGGCGAGCTTGCGCAGGCGCGTCGGCACGTTGCCGCGGATGTCGATCAACCGCAGGTCCGGCCGCAGCCACGCCGCGAGCCGCGCGCGCCGCACGCTGCCCGTCGCCAGCACCGCCCCCTCCGGCAGGTCCGCGATGTCCGCGGCGCCACCCCGCGTCACCAGCACGTCCTCGACCGGCGCCCTCGGCAGGACGGCGGCGACCTCGAAGCCCTCCCCGAGCCGCGCCGGCAGGTCTTTCATGCTGTGCACCGCGCAGTCGATCTCGCCCGCCAGCAGGGCGTCCTCCAGCTCCTTCGTGAACGCCCCCTGCGTCACCACCCCCTCCTTCGCGAAGTCGGAGAGGCGGATGTCCAGGCGGCGGTCGCCGCTGGTGGTGATGACCCGGCGGACGATCTCGCCGCCGAAACCGGAGCCGCGCAAGGCCTCCTCGGCCATCGCCGCCTGGGCGAGGGCCAGGTCGCTGCCGCGGGTGCCTAGAGTGATTGTATCCATTATCTTGCTAAATCGAGGCGCTCAACTCACCGCCGCCGCGGCCCTCCCCCAGCCCGCGCGGGGCGCCGATCCCGAGCTTCTCCATCTGTTCGGCGATCAGCGACTGGCAGTGCTCGATCTGCCGCCGGCGCCGCGCCCTGCCGTCCTCGGCGATGTTCATCAGGGCGTCGATGTCGTACAGATAGGCGCCCGAGAGGTCGCGCACCTCCGGTTCGATGTCGCGCGGCACGGCGATGTCGATGAGGAACAGGGGCCGACCGCGCCGCTTGCGCAGGGCCGGGGCGACCTGCTCCCGGGCCAGCACCGAATGCGGCGCCGAGGTCGCGCTGATGACGATGTCCGCGCGCGCGAGGTTGGCGATGCCGTCGTCGAGGTGCATCGCCACGCCGTCCATCTCCCGCGCCAGCTCGACCGCCCTGTCGTAGGAGCGGTTGCTGACGATGACGCCGTGCACGCCGCGCGCGGCGAGCGACTTGGCGACCGACTGCCCCATCTCGCCGGCGCCGAGCACCATCACGGTGCAGCGCGCGAGGTCGCCGAAAATCTTCTCCGCGAGGTCGACGCCGGCGGCGCCGACCGAAGTCGCGCCCCGGGTGATCTGGGAGTGGGTGCGCACATGTTTGGCCACCTGGAAGGCGTGTTGGAAGAGCTTGTTGAGCGACTTGTCGGTGTGCCCGGCCGCGTGGGCGACGGCGTAGGCCTTCTTCACCTGGCCGAAGATCTCGGTCTCGCCGAGGACCATCGAGTCGAGGCCGCTGGCGACCGCGAACAGGTGGCGCGCGGCCGCGTCGCCGACATGCTGATAGAACGGCACCTCGCCGCCCGACCCCGGTCCCGCCACGGCGGTCAGGTGGGCCGCGAGGAGCCCGGCGCCGCTGCCCCCGGCCGGTGCCGCGGCGTAGACCTCCGTCCGGTTGCAGGTGGACAGCACCACCGCGCCGCCGAATCCCGGCAGGCCCGCGACCGCGCCACAGAACCCGGGCAGCTCGCCCTCGCTGACGGCGAGGCGCTCGCGCACGTCCACCGTCGCGCTCTCGTGGTTGACCCCGAGGCAGAGGATCTGGCTTTCCATCGCGGGGCTCATGCGGCGGCGGCGATCAGCCAGAGGCTCAGGACCGGGAGGGTGAATGCGGCGACCGCGCCCAGCGCCAGCGACCTCGGGGCGAGGCCGCGGGTCGCCTCGGCGCCGGCCAGCGTCGCGTAGGCGATCCAGATCATGTAGAGCGGCCAGATCGGGTGACCGGCGGCCGCCCCGTCGATCTTGTGGGCGGAGACGATCCCCGCCGCCATCAGCGCCACCCCCACCAGGAGCAGCCGGAACACCGCTGCGGCGAGGTTCTGCATCGGCGGCAGGTGGTAGAAGAGGGCGTGCAGCGTCCCCCGGCGCACCTGGCGTTCCTGGAGCAAGAACATGACCCCGGCGACGCAGGCCATCCCGAACGAGCCGTAGGCGATCAGCGACACGCCGATGTGGAACTCGGTCCACCAGTCGGTCTCCGGCCGCACCGCGGCCGCGGCGAGCGCCGCCCCGCGGTCGAAGGGCAACAGCAGGGCGACGAGGCAGCAGACGAACACCAGCGGCGCGGTGAACACCCCCATCAGCGACAGCCGGTAGCTGCGGCCGACGAGCAGGTAGATGATCACCATCGCCCAGCTCAGAAAGAGCAGGGTCTCGCCGATATCGGTCACCGGACAGCGTCCGTGCAGGCGCCCCCGCTCGCCGAGGAAGAGCGTCTGGAACACCAAGCCCGCCGCCATCGCCCCGAAGTTCCACCACGACCCGCGGTGGCTGCCCGCGCGCAGGCAGCGCACCGCGTAGCCGAAGCTACCGGCGAAGCAGAGCGTCGCGAAGACGAGGTAGAGGCGATCCATCGTGGGCGACAACCTTGGGTCAGCGACCGGCGGGGGCGAGCAGAAAATGGGCGCACCCGGCGCTCATCGCCGCAAGATCTTCTCCATGGTTTTGCCCTTCGCCAGCTCGTCGATCAGCTTGTCCAGGTAGCGGATCTTCCGCATCAGCGGGTCTTCGACCTCCTCGACCCGGACGCCGCAGACCACGCCCTTGATGAGCTCGCTGTCCGGGTTGAAGGCCGGGGCGCCCGCGAAGAAGCCCCGCACGTCGCAGGGCCCCTCGAGCTGGGCCCGCAGGCCGTCGGCGTCGTAGCCGGTCAGCCAGCAGATGATCTGGTCGACCTCCTCCCCACTGCGCCCCTTCCGTTCGGCTTTGGCCACGTAGTGCGGGTAGAGTTCGGCGAACTCCATTCGGTAGATGGGATGGTCGGGCATGGCGGTCAGTCGGCGAGCCAGTCCCTTCGGCCAACCGGGGCGATCGGGCAAATCCCATTCGCCGCGGCGCGCGCCGCGGCGCCAGACGCCGTTTGACCTCCCCCGCCTCCGCGCGTTGGGTCGCGGCGATATGCTTCCCGAAGAGATCCGCAAACTGGCAGACGCCGTCCGCGACGTGCCCGACTTCCCGAAGCCGGGGATCCTGTTCAAAGACATCACCCCGATCCTCGCCGACGGCGCGCTGTTCGAGATCTCGATCCGGGCGCTGGCCGAGGTCGCGCACGGCATCCACATCGACAAGGTCGTCGGCATCGACGCGCGCGGGTTCATCTTCGGCGCCGCCGTCGCCCACCTCCTCGGGGCCGGCTTCGTCCCCATCCGCAAGACGGGCAAACTCCCTTGGGCGACGGAGGTCGAGGCCTACTCCCTCGAGTACGGGGAAGCCGAGATCGAGATCCACAAGGACGCGGTCGCCCCCGGCGAGCGGATCTTGGTCGTCGATGACCTGCTGGCCACCGGCGGCACCGCGGGCGCCGCCCTGAAATTGATCGACCGGCTCGGCGCGGTGACGGTCGGCGTCGCCTTCCTCATCGAGCTCGCCTTCCTCAAGGGGCGGGATCGCCTCGGCGACGCCAAAGTCGAGTCGATCCTGAGTTATTAGGCGTCGGTCGGATTGGGGGCTTCCGAGCCCGAACGTCTTCGAATTTCAATCCAGATCGTCACGATGGTGAGGGGTCGATCGAGATCAGCGACGAGACAGCCGGGCGATTTGGGCGAACGATCAAACGGTTCGCGCCGGAACGGGCAAGTCCGACAGGCTCCTAGCCCGGATCGATCACCAAGCTCCGAGCTACGGCTTGCGCTCGTTGATGCTGAGGGTGTTGCCGTTGGGAACGGCTCGGGCAGGGTGTCTACCCAGCCGCTTC
>JAUIGD010000447.1 GCA_030430255.1 Verrucomicrobiia bacterium | reverse complement strand
CCGTCCGAGATGGACTACGAGCCGCCGTCCTGGGTGACGACGATCTCGCCGCCACCTTCCTGCGGTGCGCCGGGCTTGCCGAGGACGAGGACCGAGGAGGCCCTGTTGTTCAGGTAGGTGGCGATGACGGCGACGTTGCCGCAGGAGACGGGTCCCGAGCGGCCGGCGGTGCCGTTGTCGTGCGTGTCGGAGATGAACACGCGGCGGATGGTCTGCTCGGTCTCCGTGGCGTCGACGAAGGTCTCGCCGCTGCGGATGAGCAGGGCGACCTCCGAGTCTGGGGAGGCGCACCAGACGCCGTGGTCGTCGGCGCGGGTGACGCCGCCGACGCCCCTGACGAGGATGCCGTTGAAGGCGAGGTCGCCGCCATCGTGCACGTTGAGGGCGGTCAGCGAGCGGAAGACGCCCGAGGTGCCCGGCGCGATGTCGCCCTCGAAGGCGATGGGCGCCAGGAGGTCGAGCTGCGGGACGTAGGCGAAGAAGGCGGTGTCCTCGCTGGCGCTGAGGGCGATGTCCGCGCCGCGCAGCTGCGCGGCGAAGATGACCGCGTTGACGGCGCCGAAGAGCTCCCCGTCGACCGCGTCGGTGACGTAGATGTCGAAGAAGCTGTCGAAGAGGAGGGTGCCCTCGGAGCCCGGCACCTCGTCGCCTTCGCGGGCGACGAGCTGGAGCGGGCCACCGGCGTTGGTCCAGAGGCCGTCGTTGTCGTGCGGGGTGACCGCGCCGATGACCTGGGCCGGGAAGGCGACCTCACCGGCGGCGTTCTGGGCGACGCCGAGGAAGCGCTCGAGCGTGGCGCCGGGGATGCCGGGAGCCGGGTCGTCGCGCCTTGCGACGAGGCCCGGGTTGGCGGCCGGGCCGCTGAAGACGCCGCGGTTGGCGCCGCCGACGCCGACGATGGCGGAGTCGAAGGCGAGCCACCCGGCGTCGTTGGCGGCGATCTGGTTGCCGAACTTGCCGTGGGTGCCGCCCGGGACGGCGGCGACCGGGTCGCCCTCGCGGAGGACGAGGCCGTCGTCGGAGGACCAGATGCCCGAGTTGTTCGAGTCGTCGATGCCGAGGCCCGGGTCCTTGCCGATGAAGGCGAGGGCGAACTGCTCGCCGGTGTTGTTCAGCGCCCATCCGCCGAGGGAGACCTCGGAGAAGGAGCCTGCGGTGTCCGGGGCGGCCTCGCCGACGAAGCCGATGCCCGCGACGGCGCTGCCCGCGTCACCGAGCCAGTTGCCGGCGTCGCCGATCGCGTCGCGGCCGCGCAGGGTGACGTCGCCCCACTCGTTGATCGAGTAGCGGTCGATGCCGGAGAGCACGGCGCCGTCGGCGGCGGTGGTGGAGCCGGTGAGTGCGACCTGTCCGAGGGCGCCGACGTCGCCGGCCCAGAGACCTCTGACGGAGTCGGCGTCTGCCTCGACGAGCAGCTTGCCGGCGCCGGCGAGGTGGGCGCCGACGATGCTGGTGAAGGTGCCCGCGCTCGGGCCGCCTTCGCTGCGTTCGCCGCCGGCCTCACCGGGCGCGGCCTCGCCGATCGTCGGGCCGAGGACGAGGACGTCGCCGGGCAGGGAGACGCAGACGAGGAAGGTGGCGACGGACTCGTTGCCGACGGAGTCGGTGGCGGTGCAGGTGACCACGGTGGTGCCCCAGTCGAAGACGGAGCCCGACTCCGGGACGCAGACCAAGGTCGGCTCGGGGTCGTAGTTGTCCGCGGCGCTGGCGTCGTAGAAGACCGCGACGCTGGTCTCGCCTGGCGGGGCGGTGACCCGGATGGTCGGCGGCGTGGTGATGACCGGCGCCTCGTCGTCGATGATCCCGGTGACCGCGAAGTCGTAGGACATCTCGTCACAGTCGTCGCTGTGTACGGAGAGGGTCGCGGGATGGCCGTCGGCGACGGACGAGTCGAAGGCAACTTCGAAAGTCGTGCTGCCGCCCGGCGGGATCGGCGACGAGATCGGCGCGACCAAGGTGTATGCCGGGTCGGTCGATGACAGCCCCGAAACCGTGAGGTTGCCCGAGCCGGTATTCTCCATCGAGAAGCTGCGGATGAGCGCGACCCCGGGGCGGGTGATCCCGAAGTCGATCGGGTTGACTTCGCCGTCGGCGATCAGCGGATCGGACACGGTGGGCCCGTCGTAGAGTTCGGCTTCCGGTGCGACCAGGCCGATCCCGACGTTCGCGGGCAGGGTGGTGGTCGCGGGCGAGGCTTCGAGTGTGGCGAATTCGCCGTTGTGCGCTGTCTGGTGTCCGAGTGCCCCCCGGATCTCCAGGCGCTCGCCGCCGCCACCTTCGAACATCAACGCTTCGAAATCGTAGGTGCCTTCCGCCAGCGTGAGGTGCCCGAGGGCGTTGGTGTCGCCGGTGAAGTAGTCCGCGACGAGGACCATGTCGCCGTCGACCTCCTCGAGGACGGCGGCGGCGTTGCCGGCGACGCCGATGAAGTCTTGGCCGATGATGCGCAGCTGGCCGCCGTCGTCGTTGCGGATGATGAGGGTGATGTCGAGCATCTCGCCGGGGTTGGCGTCGCCGTCATCGACGACGATCTGCCCGGTGGCGCGGGAGGCGAACTCATCGCCGCCGCCGTTGGGGAAGCCCGCTCCCGTGATGCTGAGGAGGTTGGCCGTGTTCTGGGCCGTCCCATCCGGGTCGGCCGCGAAGGCGGCGCGCACCTCCGGGATGCTATTCAGCGGGCCGGCGTCACCTTCGGTCAGCGTGAAGATGTCCGCGGGCGCGGCGAGCTGCACGACGGGGAGCGTGAGCGGATCGAGCACCGAGGGGTCACCGAGCGGCAACCACTGTGCCGGCGCGCCACCGAGCACGTCGCCGGACTGCGATGCGACCTCGAGGTATGCCCCGCCTCCGCCTTCCCACCAGACGTATTCGAAATCGTACTCGCCGACCGGCAGATTCACCACCGCGCGGGTGTTGTGGTCGCCGGTGCCGTTCGGGAAGAAGACCGTGGTCGGGTCGTTGGGATCGATCGAACCTGCCCCTTCGACCGCCGTCCAAGACTGCCCGACGATGCGGGCGGCGAAGCCATCGTCGCCGCGGAAGCTGAGCGTGTAGTCGCCGGCGACGGTCACGTTGAGGCGTGCTTTGGCGACGATCTTGACGTTGTCATCCCCGGAGCCGACGGTGTCGGTCAAGAAGGGCATCGGGGTGCCGCCGAGAACCGGGCCGCCGGTCGCGTTGGAGTCGGGGTCGGTGATGTCGAGGATGGGCACTTGGCCTTCGTTGGGGGTGAAGCGCCCCGCCCCGCCCGTGAGGGCATCGACGGTGGTCTGGATGGTTCCGGTCTGGGGCAGATCGCGAACCTCCAAGAGGCCGAAGGTGCCCGTCTCGCCCTTCGGGCCGGGCAGCGAGCCCGGCGGTGGGAGGATGGTGTTGCGCATCAGCGACGCGTCGAACGGGCCGACATTGAAGGCTTCGAACACGGCGGTGCTGATGTTGCGGTTCGGAGCGTCGCCGCCCGCGGTGTTGTGGTTTTGGTGGGCGAGACCGATGTGGACGGGGCCGCCCGTTTCGGCGCTGGCCTCGCGGGTGATCGGTGCGCTCCAAGCCCCGGGGGCGCCGCTGTTGTCGGGCGCCCAGCTGGACATGAGGGTCGTGCCTTGGCGGTGGAGGCCGAGCCACACCCAGGTCGACTGGTGAGGGGTCATGAAGGCGCCGTTGCTGTGCCCCACCCGGCCGGGGACGGTTTCGCCGGTGCCGCCGCCGGTGTCGTTGCGCGCGCCCAGCATGGAGGGCTGCGCGCCGTCGGAGCGGCGGTAGTGGGCGAAGTTTGCCGAATTCGCAGCGTTGGGGTCGACGCGTGCCATGATCCCGGTGCGGCCCCAGCCGCCGCTGGCGAGGCTTTCGCCCGCCTCACCGATCCGCATGCGCACGACCGCGCTGAAGTCGCCGCTGCGCGGCGGTGCGGAGGAGTCGTGGAGGAAGCTGCCGGAGTCCGAGTTCCCCCAGAAATCGGCGCCGCCGGCGGTGATGGTGTAGGTGTCGGCGGCGGGATTCGTGAACCCTCGGTCGATGCCGGCGCCGCTGGTGGCCGCCGCTTCCGTGGCGGCGTTGCCATACTCTTGTAAGGAGTCGAGCACCTCCGCCTTGAGGGGGAATGAAGCGACGACGGAGAGCGCCATCGCAGTCAGGATGGTTTTATTCATGGGAGTTTGGTTGTGGTACAGACGCCCTCCGGGAGAAAACGCGAGCCTACCCAGCCCGCTGCCCAAAGCGGAGCGTTTGGAGAAAGTACCCAAATTGTGGCGGTTTTGGCAATCTCTAATTTTTGAAAACTCGCCCAATCGTGTCTCAAGCTGCCGCTGATCCGCATCGAAATGGCGTGTTTCATGACAAAAAAAGGCCGGGGGCGAAGCGCCCCCGGCCCGTGAAGGGATGGGATGTGTGTAGCCGTCCGAGATGGACTACGAGCCGCCGTCCTGGGTGACGACGATCTCGCCGCCACCTTCCTGCGGTGCGCCGGGCTTGCCGAGGACGAGGACCGAGGAGGCCCTGTTGTTCAGGTAGGTGGCGATGACGGCGACGTTGCCGCAGGAGACGGGTCCCGAGCGGCCGGCGGTGCCGTTGTCGTGCGTGTCGGAGATGAACACGCGGCGGATGGTCTGCTCGGTCTCCGTGGCGTCGACGAAGGTCTCGCCGCTGCGGATGAGCAGGGCGACCTCCGAGTCTGGGGAGGCGCACCAGACGCCGTGGTCGTCGGCGCGGGTGACGCCGCCGACGCCCCTGACGAGGATGCCGTTGAAGGCGAGGTCGCCGCCATCGTGCACGTTGAGGGCGGTCAGCGAGCGGAAGACGCCCGAGGTGCCCGGCGCGATGTCGCCCTCGAAGGCGATGGGCGCCAGGAGGTCGAGCTGCGGGACGTAGGCGAAGAAGGCGGTGTCCTC
>JAUIGD010000037.1 GCA_030430255.1 Verrucomicrobiia bacterium | reverse complement strand
CACCAGCGAGCATGAGCTCGGCGCCATGGTGGCCGCCGAGGAGGCTGGCGACGGTCTGGGGCGCAGCGCCGAGTTCCGCTACATGCTCACCCAGGTGCCGGTCACCAGCGACACGGTCGCCCTCGCCTACCTGTCCGACCCGTTCATCCGCCGCCTCGTCGGGCCGGCGACCAAGATCGGGCAGTTGCGGCGGCTCAAGGCGCGCGCCGAACTCGAGGCGGCGAGCGCCGGCTCGCTGCTCGCCAGACACGATGGCCACGGCGCCGCGGCGGCCGACCCCGGGTTCCTCGCCGCCCGCGGGTACATGCCCGAGCCCGTCTATGCGCGCGGCTTGTCGCTCGATGCGGACGGGCGCGCCCGCTCGCCGCAGTTCGGCTCCGCGCCGCGGCTGCGCACGCTGGAGGACCTGTCGCTCGAACGCGCGACCCCCGACGAGCGCAGAGCCTACGGCGACTACCGCGACGCCTACACGCGGTACTGGCGGCGCTTCTTCGACCCCATCGCGGTGCGCTATGACCGCAAGGGCGACCGTCGCCACGAGCTGGAGACCTTCATCCTCCCGCTGATCGACAACTCCCTCTACGAGGGCCTGCGCACGGTCTTGCCCGGCGAGGGCGACCGCACGCCCCTGCGCGTGCCGGTCATCGAGCCGCAACCCATCGCCGTGCTGTCCTGCAAGCTGCGGGAGGAGACTTGGCTGGAGGCGCTCGAAGGCTTCGGCCAAACCTTCCAGGCGGCGCTCGGCCTCGACCCGGCGCTCCTCGACCTGATCGGTCCCGACGTCCACCTCGCGCTGCAGGACGGCGACCCCATCATCACGCTCGGCAACGGCGAACTGCTGGCGATGTTCGGCCAGTTCGGCGGCCGCAACGAGATGCTGTGGGTCAGCGGCCTGGTCTCGGTCCTCACCCGGCCCTGCACCGTGCACGTCGGCCTCGAGGATCCCGGACGCGTGCGCGAGCTGTTGGCGACGATGGCCTGGGCGCGGTTGGGGGGTGCCGACCGGCACGGCATCGGTGCCGGCTCGCTCTACCAGGTCACCGGCGAGGAGCGTTGGATCTACAAGTACGTCATCGAGGACGTGATCACGCTGCGGTTCGGGATCGAGGTGCAGGACCGCTACCTGGTCATCAACAACCTACCTTTCAGCAACGGGGTGTCGGTCACCGGGCATCGCGTCGTCGCCGGCCGTTCGGCCGCGCTGCAGCTCAACCCCGGCGCCTGTGACCAGCAGCTGCCGGCGCTGTTCTCCTCGGCGGCGGAGAAACTGCGCGGCAACGCCCTTTCTGGCGCGGCCTGCCTCGCGCCGCTCGCGGCCGACGGGCGGTGGGGACTCGAGGATGCCGCAGCGTTGCACCGCGAGCTGTTCGGCTTCGCCCCGGTCCACCCCGGCGGCGGGCATTGGTCCCTCGACCCGGAGGGCCGCCTCGTCAGCAGCCTCTACGGGACCGCCGACCGCTACCGACAGCCCGGCTTCGATCCCGACAACGACGCCGTCGGTCTGCTGCAGGGCGTGGGCGATGTGGAGCTGTCGATGCGTTTCGAGCAGGACGGTCTGCGCAGCACTGTGCGGTGGCGCACAGGCGAGTAGCCGCAGCGCGGCGGCAGCGTCTCGCCCACCTCGCCGTAGGTGTCGGCGTGGGCATGGCGTCCGGCTTGAACAGCGTGTCCCCCTGACGTCGCATGGCGTGGCATCGATGTGGCATCGGCGTCCCGCCGATGTCCGTGCCGGAGGCGTCCCGCCTCCGCGCCCTCTCCCTTCGGGCTCGGAGGAATGGCGCTTGGATCAGCCCGGTTCTCGGCGGTTTGGGTTGAGCACGGAACCGATGCTCGCTCCGGGAGATCCTAACTGCCACTGTTGCGGCCGCGCACCGAAGTGCGCCGCCGAATCGAGTCCGCAAGCGAGCCAAGGGGGCGCTGGGGTCATTGAACAGCGGAGGGTTCCGGAGACGCGGACCGCGGTGGGAGGCTCTTCGCGTTGCTCAGGGTGACAGCACCGGGGAGTTGAGGGCGGGTGTGAGGGGATGGCCACCAGCCCTTCTAAGGAAACGCGGTGTCATCCTGACGAGCGTAGCGACGGAAGGATCCCGCGCTGAAACCGGCGCGCCGAGCCACCGGGACGTCCCGGATGGCCTGCCGGGTGCGAAGCGGGCGGGCAAGGAGGCGCCTCCCCGTCGATGCCCCACCTGAACCTAGCCCGAATCGATCACCAAGCTCCGGGCTGCGGCTTGCCCTCGTTGAGGCTGAGGGTGTTGGCGTGGTGACCGGCTCGGGCAGGGTGTTCACCCAGCCGCTTCACCTGTCCCTGCCGCCGCCTACTCAGCGTCAACGAATGGCAGCGCCTCGCCTGCGGAGGTGGTGATCGATCCGGGTTAGGCGGTGCATCCATCGCTTTTGGCTCAGCCCCGAACGCCCCCCTCAGCCGGCCGCAGCGCTTTGATGTTCATCTGCAGGCTGACGCGGCCGCGGAAGTCGTTGCGCAAAATCGTGAAGGCGGCGTCCCAGGGCGGGTCGGGGAGGCCGTGTTCGACGCCGCCGAAATACATGGCATCGCACACGGCGCTGCCCTGGCGGAGCGTCATGCGGTAGTGTTTGTCCTTCAACACGCGCGGCTCGAAGGTCGGCGAGACGCGGCGCGCCAGCAACACCGGTTCGGGGTTGGAGGACCCGAAGGGTTCCAGGCGGCGGTAGGTATCGAGCAGCGGCAATCGCAGTTCCGCGAGGCGGCACTCGGCATCGAGCTCCAGCAGCGGCATCAGGTCGTCGGGCGAGGCGTTCGCCCGCACGTGGCCGTTCAGGTGTTTGCGGAAGGCGGCGATCTGATCCTCGGCGATGCTGATCCCGGCCGCCATGTCGTGGCCGCCGCCGGCGACCAGGTGCTCGCGGCCGCTGTTGATCGCCTCGACCAAGGAGACGCCGGCGATGCTCCGCCCGCTGCCCTTGCCGAGCCCGGTCTCCTCGTCGATGGCGACGATGAAGGTCGGTCGGTAGAACGCGCGCGCCACGCGCGCGGCGACGATGCCGACCACGCCGGGGTGCCAACCGCGTTTGCCCAACACGATGCCGTGCGAGCTCTCGCCCGCGGCGCCGGAGGCGAGCATCTCCATCGCCTCCTCCGCCGTGCGCCGTTCCAGTTCCTGCCGTTCGCGGTTGCGCGCGTCGAGGTCCTCAGCCAGCGCCCGCGCCTCGCAGGGGTCTTCGCAGAGCAGCACCTCCAGCGCCGCCGCCGCCGTGTCGAGCCGGCCGGCGGCGTTGAGGCGGGGGCCGATGCGGAAGCCGATGTCCATGGCGCCGTAGGGTGGGTTGACGCCGGCCACCTCCGCCAGCGCCGCCAACCCGCAGTTACGCGTGCGCGCCAGCTCCCCCAACCCCCGCCGCACCAGCGCGCGGTTCACGCCGACCAGCGGCACGATGTCCGCTACCGTCCCGACCGCGACGAGGTCGAGGTATTCGCGCAGGTCGAAGCCCTCGACCGGGCGCGCCTTGAGCAGCGCGTGCGCCACTTTGAACACGACACCGGCGCTGCAGAGGTAGGCGTATTCGGCGCCGGGGTGGCCGTCGGGAGCAGCCTTGGCGTTGACCAGGGCGGCGCACTGCGGGCGCCCGGCGGGCGATGCCTCGTGGTGGTCGAGGATGATCAAATCGACGCCCTGCCCGGCCAGCCAGGCCGCCTCGTCGATCGAGGTCGTCCCGCAATCGACCGCAACCAGCAAGGTCGGCGAATGCTCGGACAAGCAGCGCTCCAGGCCGTCGCGCGACAAGCCGTAGCCCTCGTCGATCCGGTGCGGCAGGAAGGTCCCGGGGTCGAGCCCGTAGGCCGCCAGCGCGGTTTTGAGCAAGGTGAGGGAGGTGACGCCATCGACGTCGTAGTCGCCGTAGAGCGCCACCCGCTCGCCGCGGTCCACGGCCTCCAGCAGCCGTTCAACGGCGGGCCGCATCTCGGGCATGGCGAAGGGGTCGCCGAGGCCGGAGAGCTTCGGGTTGAGGAAGGCCTCGCGCTCCTCGGCAGTGGCGCCGATGCCGCGGGTCGCTAGCACCGCCTCGAGGACCGGGGGCAGGGCGCCGGGGCCCTGCGCGGGCGCCGCGCCGTGGGCGGCAGCGGCATTTTTCAGAACCCAGCGCGTGGCGCTGTGGGCAGGTCTTGGCGGCTTCCGCCGGCTCACTCGTCCGCCCCTTCCGCTTCCCCCGCATCGACCTCATCGCCGTTCTCAGCCCCCCCGCCCGGAGCCGGATCGGGTTGCGGCTCGGCTTCGGCGCGCTCCGCGGCGGCGTCGGCCAGGATCTCCGCGAACTCCTCCAAGGGCTCCTCGGGCCCGACGTAGTCGCGCCGACGCTTGTAGCTGTGGGCGACGATCAGCCCGCGGTCGTCCATCGCCACCACGCTCGGGACGCCGCGCCCGGCGGCTTGGGCGAGAAACTTCAGCGGCCCGTCGGCGAGTTCGGGGTCCGGCGTGTCGTCGGCGGCCTCGACCCCGGGCAGGGGGCCGATCTGCACCGTGCCGAACTTCACGGCCGGCCAGGGCATCTTCGTCTCGGCCATGTAGGCGCGCATCTCCTCCTCGCTGTCGTCGAGGCTGACGAACACGATCTCGAAGGCGTCGCCCGCCGCGCGCCGCTCCTCGTAGAACTGGATGAGCGCGGGCGTGAACTTGCGGCAGGTCGGATTCCAACCGGCGGAATAGTAGAACAAGAAATGCCCGATCGCGGTCTCCGAATCGAGTTCGCACGGGGCCAGCGCGCCCTCGGCATCGACGCGGACCAGGTGTCCCGCGAGCTGCTCGGCGACCACCACCCGGCGGGGCAGGCGCGGCAGGTCGTCGTCCTGCGCCGCGGCGAACGGCGCGGAGAAGAGGCAGAGGGCGGCCACCACGGCGGCGGCGCGGAGGCGGGGGAAATCGGGGAGCGGGGCGTTCATGGTCGATCAGCTTCGTGGCAAATTTCACCATACCGGAGCCCCGTTCAGGTTCCAACCGCGAATCCGAGGTGGCGGGGGCATCCCGGTCCGCCGACTGACAACCGAAGGGCAAGGCGATCGCCCGCAAGTTCGGGGACGCCCCGTCAACGCTTCCCGCAGCGACGCCCCACCGAGGAGGCTTGGGCGATGCCCGAGGGCAAAGCCGGGTGAAGTGGCCCGCCGCAGGCCCGCCGTCCCTATCCTGAAAACCACAAGCAAATCGCCGGGATCAAGCCAATCTGCAATACGGCGAGCGCTGCACTAGTTGCGCCGAAAAGGAGCCTGGCGGCGCTCCTGCCTACCTGAGGCTCCTGCGCCGATTGCGGCCAAGATTAGCCGTTGATGGTGTGGAGGTTGAAATCAAAATCGGCTCGCCTAGACAAGCCCGCTAGATGACAATAGCCTTACGAATCGTGGGGTGCCCACCACTCTATAATCACGTGTTCGCCGATGAAAATTGAGGGGCCGACAGCCCCAACTTTAGCCGAGTTCAAGGAAGCCAGTCGGCGAGAGTTCGCGTTCCTGCTGGGGCACGGCTTTGAAGAAGTTCCCCCGCCGAGGAAGGAGTACTCTAACCCATTCGAAGTTCATTTCCTCAAGAACGGCTGGAGGATAATCGTTGAAGGTCACTCTTATGGCTTCGGAGCAAGCCTGTCGATTGGGGCACCGGACGGTCGAACGGGCTACTTTCACTATTTGGTCGACAATGGTTTCTGGGAATCGAATCGAGAGGGATTGGGTCGCGGGCAGATTGGCGCTCTCAAGTATCAGAGGCTTTGTCTTAAGACCTTTGGAGGTCGGATGATCGCCGGCGACTGGGGAGAGTTCGATGCTATCGTGAGTCGTCATGCTCAGTGGCAGTTCGAGAACGAACGCGCCCAAAAAAGAAACGAGCTGGAGCGCAGAATGAATCGCGCTATCGACCAAGCTAAGGAGCTCTTTCTCGACTGTCGTTATTCTGAAGCCGCTAGGCTTCTGAGGCCATTCAGGGAGCACCTGCCTCCCGCACAGCAAAAGCGCCTTGCGATCGCCGAACGCCGCGGCAACGGCTAACAAGACGTCGCTACTAACCCGCTGCCGCTGTGGACTTGAAATCTGAATGAAAACTCGAAACACTAACCGGTGTCTGACGTTCGCCGCCCCCAGCAAGTGGCCGGACTTTGACATTAGCCGAAGAAATGGAGCCGATCCGACCCGAGGAGTTCGAGAATCAAGTCTACTTGGCACCGAATGCCGCGTTGGCGCATCTCATTGAGACAAGTCCCGACCAGCACCTCTATACCTTTGGGCTCTTCACCGACGATTCACTTCAGTTTCTCCATCCGGTCGCTAATGCAGAGGAGGCGCTGACTAAGATTGTTGAGCGCTATCGGAAGGAAGTCGAGAAGAATGATCGCGCGATCAGAGCTGAGCTTGAATGAGGAATACTACGCGCAGTATTATTCTGACTGGATGCGGACGAGATCGAAGTTCCGCAAGTTCGCTGTGCCTCTTGGAGTGCTGATCGTCGTGGCTGGTCTCGTGCTCCTTACTCTGCCGCACCTGAACACACAGGGCGCGCGCTCTGCCATTTCCCGATCCATGGCATCAGAGTATATGCTGGTGACCGGCTTCTTCACGAGGGCACATTTTGTTGGGTCTGCGGTAGTTTCTCGTTCAGCTATCCAGAGGGATCGGGGTGCCTCGACACGGAAAATGACTTGAAGCGGATTTTCACCATGCGCATGCCGATTCCTCAGTCGGAACTTGATCGCTTCCAGTTTTCCGATGCTGACCGAAGAGGCGGTGGGCGCAGCGATTGTGGGTCGGAGAACGGCGCGATTTCTCGCTTGCATCCGCCCTGCGGAACTCTTTAGCCTGCCTTTCCCGTCGATTTCGCGCGGCGCCGGATGCACCCACCCCAAAACCGACCCTCCCGCCCGAGGTGCGCCTTCGTGGCGATCTTCGTTGCTGCCGTGTGGCTGGCGGTCGCCGCCCCGCCACCCGCCGCCGCTACGCCGGTGGACGCGGAGGATGACGAACGCCGCATCGCCCTCATGCTGTCGGCCGATCCGAAGTCGCGCGCCATCGCCTTCACCGTCGGCCAGTCGTGGATGGCGACCGACGGCGTGGCCGGCCGCGAACGCTACCGGCGGTTGCTGTTCACCGCTTGGCAGCGCGCCGACGCCGGCTTCGACCGGGAGCGGCGCGCCGCGGCCACCGCCGCAGGTCTGTTCCGGTCGACCTTCGGACATTGGAAGGTGCTCAGCTCCAGCGCCGCCGATGCGGTGCAGGCCGAGACCCATTCCGCCGCCGGTCCGGTCGCGGTGCTGGACGGGCATCTCGACGGCGCCACGCGTGCCTACGCCGACCTCGCCCCCCGGCTCGAGGCCGCCTTGCGCGCCGTCGAGCGCGCCACGGCGAGCGGCAACATCTTGCTCGATCTCCGGGCGCAGATCGCGCGGCTGGAGGGCGGGCCCGCGCCGGCGCGCAGCCTGCGGGGCCTGCTGGCTGCCGAGGCGGACGGCCGCGGCCTGCTCGCCGCCGAGCCGGACCTGCTCGAGGCGCGCCGCCTGCGCGACCTGCACTTCGCCGCGGCGCAGCACAACGCCGGGCAGGCCTGGGCGCCGCCGGGGGCCCGACAGTTCGCGGCGCTGTTGAACGGCCGCCGGGCCGCGCTCGGGCTGGATCCCCTGCACCTCGAACGCCAGCTCTGGCGCGCCTGCGCCGACCACGTCGCGGAGATGCGACAGCTGCGCTACTTCGACCACCATTCGCCGACCGTCGAGCGGCGCACCCCCGAGCTCCGAGCCGCCCTGGCGCAGTTCAGCGGCCAGTTCGTGGGGGAGAACCTGTTCCGCAGCGACCGCCCGCAGCCGCCCGCCAGCGTGCTGCGCTCCTGGTGGGTCAGCGACGGCCACCGCCGCGTGTTGTTCGCCAGCACCCCGGACACGGTCGGCCTCGATCCCGCGGACGGCACGCACTGGGCGCTGATGACCGGCAAGATGTGAGCGGCGGCGACGGCCCGTGAGAATCCTCGTCCTCCAGCTCAAACGCATCGGTGATCTGGTGTTGACCTTCCCGGCGCTGGCGGCGCTGCGCCGGGCACGGCCGGACGCCGAGATCACGCTGGTGACGCTCGGCGCCGCCGGCGGCCTGGCGGTATTGGCACCGGGCGGGGTGCGGCACCTGAACTACCGCCGGGGGCGGCCCAACCTCGGCCTGTGGGCGAAGTTGGCGGCTGGCGGCTTCGACCTCTGCCTCGATTTCACCGGCAACGACCGCTCGGCGCTGATGGTCCGGCTCTCGCGCGCCCGGGAGCGGGCCGCCTACCGCAAGGTGGCCGACAAGCGGCCCCGGCGGGCGCGGCTCTACACCGCGCTCTGTGGCGCATCCGTCCGCGAACTGCACACCCTCGACTACCACGCCGCGCTGCTCGCCGAGGCCGGGGTCGAAGCCGGGGCAGGGGCCGGGGCGGGGGAGGGGTCGGCGATCGCGATCCCCGCCGCGGCGGCGGCGCGGGCGGCGGCGCTCTGCCCGGCGGGGCGTTTCGCCGTCGTGCACCCGGGCACGGCGCGCGAAGAGAAGTACTGGCTGCCCGAGCGCTGGGCGGCGGTCATCTCTGCGTTGGGGATCCCGGTGGTGTTGACCGGCGCCGCCGACCCGTTCGAACGATCACACCTCGAGGCGATCAAAGCTGCGGCGGGCGCGGGGGCGGAGATCGTCGACCTCGCCGGCCGCTTGAGTTTGGTCGAGACCGCCGCCGTGCTGGCGCGTTGTGAAGTGGCGCTCGGGGTGGATACCGCCGCCATGCACCTCGCCGCCTGCCTCGCCAAGCCGCAAGTCGTTCTGTTCGGCCCGACCAATCCCTACCACTGGCGTCCGCGCCACGGGCGGGCCGCCATCTGCCTCGCGGGCGAAGCCGCACCGCTGGTCGAGTTCGCTCCCAAGCACCGCGCCGCACCGATGGCCGAACTCGAGTTGGGCGCGGTGTTGGCGGGCATCGAGCGGGTGGGAGCAGGCTCTTGAGCGACTCGCGCCATCCGGGCAAGCGGGAATGGCGGTTGGTTGAGGTGGGTTCTCGGCGGTTGGGTCGAGAACGGAACCGATGCTCGCTCTGGGAGATCCTCGCAGGTGCCGCCGTTTTGGCCGTGCGCCGAAGTGCCCCTAGCCCCCCCTAGCCCGGGCTAGCCCGGGCTAGCCCGGGCTAGCCCGAATCGCTCACCAAGCTCCGAGCTACGGCTTGCCCTCGTTGATGCTGAGGGTGTTGCCGTTGGGAACGGCTCGGGCAGGGTGCCTACCCAGCCGCATCGCCGATCCCTGCCGCCGCCTACTCAGCGTCAACGAATGGCAGCGCCTCGCCTGCGAATGTGGTGATCGATCCGGGCTAGATGATCGTTCCGAGGGCGATCGTTCCGAGGGTCGGGTGCGATGAATGACGCCGGGCACTGCACTCCTGCGGTGCCCGGCTCGCTTGGTCGACCCTCGCTGCTTCCCGTTGCAAGCGCGCCGAAGAAGGGCCCCGCCGAGCCGAGTTCGCAAGCAGCTCAGGGGGCGTTGGGGTGATTGGTCAGCGGAGGGCTCCGGAGACGCCGACCGCGGTGAGAGGGCCTTCGCGTTGCTCAGGGTGACAGCTCCGGGCCTGTCGTTAGCGGGGGATCTCGGTGCCGCGGCGCAACAGATCCAGCCGCCCGAGCAACTGGGCGAACAGGGCATCGCCCTCGAGTTCCGGACGGTTGGCTTCGATGTAGCGCCCGGCGAGTTCGAGGAGCCCGGCGTCGAGGAGGTCTTCGGCGTAGCTGAGGGGGCGGGCGCCAGGGCGCACAGGCCTCGACCAGACCCCGGCGAAGGGCAATTCACCGGGGTGGTCGGGGTTCTTCAGCGCGGCGATGTCGGCGGCGAGGACGGCCGGGTCGATGCGCCCGCGGTAGAGAGCGCGGAGGTGATCCCCGCCGTCGACCAGGAAGGTCAAGGGCGTCGGCTGCGGGCGGTCGCGGACGTCGAAGTGCCGCTCGGCGGCCAGCTGCATGGCGCGCAGGCGACCGGGGTCGGTGGCGCCGAGGAAATCGAGCCGGTGGGCGCTGACCGGGACGGGCGGCGGCTCCTCGGCCCACTCGGCGAGCTGCGCCTCACAGACCCCGCAGCCCTCCGCGGTGAGCGCGAGCAGGTAGGGGCCACCCTCGCTCCCGGCGGGGCGGGGGAAGATGGGCGCGACCGGCAACCGTGCGGCGAACAGCGTGCGGTCGGGCGGCTTGGCGATGGCCGGCCCTGCGGCGCCGGCCGCACCCGGCCCAGCCGGTTCGCAAGGCGCCGCCGCCGCTTCGCCTTCCGTGATCCGGTAGCAGCCACCCGGGGCGAGGTCGCCGAACGTCTCGGCGGCGCCGCCCGGCCAGTGGACGGTGAGTTCAAAACGCGCCTCTCCCGGCGCGGCCCCCACACCGAAGTGCAGCGTCTTGGATCCCTGGGCGAGGAATCCACCCCCCGCCGACACGAAACGGGTCTGCCGCTCGCCGCCGTTGCTCAGCACCGCGCGTGCGCCGACCGCGTCGCGGTTCGACTTCGTCCCCACCAACCGGACCGTGATGCCCGCCCCGCCGGACGGGTGGCGGTTCTCGAAGAACCGCACCTGTGGACCGGACCGGTTGGCGATCCAGAGGTCGAGGTCGCCGTCGCCGTCCCAGTCGGTGAAGCAGGCGGCCCGGCCGTCGTCGGGCAGGTCGAGGCCGGAGATGCCGGAGACGTCGGCGAAGTCCGCACCGGCGCGGTTC
Organism: Verrucomicrobiia bacterium; assembly: GCA_030430255.1. Taxonomy (GTDB): domain Bacteria; phylum Verrucomicrobiota; class Verrucomicrobiia; order Verrucomicrobiales; family DEV007; genus JAUIGD01. Next base: position 17,259 of record JAUIGD010000037.1, on the reverse strand, counting down.
TGGAAGACGGTGTGGCGTTCGCGGCCGGAGAAGGACTCGCCGCGCCGCACCGCGTCCTGCAGGGCGCGCGCGGGGTCGGAGGCCTCCAGGCCCGGGTTGATGCCGGAGTTACCGGGCGGCACGACCTGCCGCCAGAAGAAGCTTCACAAGTCGTCGACCAGCGGCCCGGTGAGGTAGCCGTTGGCGACGAAGAGGTCCTCCCAACCGTCGTTGTCGAGGTCGGCGAACACGCTGCTCCACGCCCAGCGCGCGCGCTTGGCGAACGGGGTCTCGGCGAAGCCCGACCCTCCCCCGCCGCCGCGGAACAGGGTGTTGCCGGCGGCGAAGCGGCGGTAGATCGCCAGCAACTCACCGCCGCCTCCGACCCGGTAGGCGGGCAACCCGGTGAGGCGCGAGCCGGCGTTGGAGAACATGTTGCCGACGTAGAGGTCGGGCGTGCCGTCGCGGTCGAAATCGCCCCAGGCGACCGACATCCCCGCCCCGCGGTCCTCGACGCCTCGCCCCGCCGCGACCTCGGTGAAGGAGCGGCCGCCGCCGCCGGGGTCGGGGTCGTTGCGGAACAGCTGGTTCGGGCCGTAGTCGTTGGCGACGTAGAGGTCGGGGTCGCCGTCGAGGTCGTAGTCGCACCAGCCCGCCGCCAGCGAGTGCCGGTCGTTGCCTTCGGCCAACCCGCTCGCGCGCGTGCGCTCGCTGAACGACCAGCCACCATCGTTGCGGAACAGTTGGTTGTAGCCGCCGTCGCGGGCGTCGTGGAAGCGGAAGGCGCCGCCGGTTTCACCCTCGAACACGATGCCGAGCGCACAGGTGACGAAGAGGTCGAGGTCGCCGTCGAGGTCGAAGTCGGCGGCGCTCAGGGCGTGTAGGTCGGCGCCGTCCGTGCGCAGGGTGCCCACTTCGGCGAAGGCGGCGGCGCCGTCGTTGCGGAACAAGACCAGGCCGGCCGGGGTCGCGAGCGTCAGGTCCTGGTCGCCGTCGTTGTCGAGGTCGGCGAACAGCGCCGAGGCGGTGTGGTCGAGGATCTCGGCTGCGGCCGACGCGGCAGGGGCCGCTGCGACCGCGCCGTCCCCGCGCTGGAGGAACAGCCGGTTCGGCAGGCCGCCCGGCTGGCAGATGTACAGGTCGTCGCGGCCGTCGCCGTCCGCGTCGCCGACCGCCATGCCGTTGCGGATGAAAGCGTCGAAGCCGTAGTCCGCCTCCACCCGCTGCAGCCAGTGGTCCAACCCGTGCGCGAGCTGGTGCCGGAAGGCGGGCTGCGCGCCGATCACCTCCTCCGTCCGGTCGCGGAACCAGGGCGACGGCGATTCGGCGAGGTCGAACGTCGCCTCATCACACCGGACCGCCAACAGCGTCACGCCGTCCTCCCCGGCCCGCCAGTCGGCCGCGATCTCGCCGGCGGCCGCGAACCAGCCGCCGCCCTCGAGTTCGGCTTTCAGCTCGAGGCTCGATTCGGTGTGGAAGGTCCCCGCCGCGGCGTCGTGCGCGATGCCGAAGGTGTGGATCTCGCTGTGGCGGGTCGAGGGATCGCTGCCGGCGAAGCGCGCCGCCAGCTTCTGCAGCGAGGGCGGGGGCTCGGCGTCGCCCTGCCAACCGCCAGCCGCCAGCGCCGCGGCGAGCGCCTTGAGCTTCTTCTCCGCCGCTGCGGAGAGGCGCTCGCTCTCCGCCAGCGGGTCCGGCGCGCCATCGGCGGGCTCCGGTCGCGCCGCCTCGGTGGCGGCGCTCTCAGCGGCTGCGCCGGCGCCGTCACCGCGGTCGGGATTCCCACATCCCCCGAGGAGGCAGGCGGAGGCGATGCCGGCGAGGGCCGGTGTGGCGGCGAGGCGCATCATCATCATCGTCATGGTAACGGCGCGGGCGCCGCTTTGCTAGGAGCCTGTCGGACGTGCCCGTTCCGGCGCGAGACGTCTTAGAATTTGCCCAAATCGCCCCGCTGTCTCGTCGCTGATCTCGATCAACTCCTCACCATCGTGACCATCTGGATCGAAATTCGAAAACGTTCGGGCTCGAAAGCTCCAAGTCCGACAGCCTCCCAGGAGCCTGTCGGACGTGCCCGTCCCGGCGCGCCCCGTGCTCGCATCTGTCCAAACCGCCCCGCTGTCTCGCCGCTGCCCCCGGTTCCGTTGCGGGCTCCGAGACCAGCAGGGCGGGGCCGCCTGCGAGAAGTGGTTGAAATGCCCAACCTGTCCGCTACGGAGGGGTTGCCCTTTCACCACACCTCCAATTTCTTATGTCGAAGTACGATCTCATCGTCATCGGCGGCGGCCCGGCCGGCTACGTCGGGGCCATCCGCGCCGCCCAGCTCGGGAAAAAAGTCGCCTGTGTCGAGCGCGACCGCGCTGGCGGCACCTGTCTCAACTGGGGCTGCATCCCGACCAAGTCGCTGCTGCGCAACGCCGAGCTCTACCGGCTGATGACGCACCACGCGGACGACTTCGGGCTCAGCTTCGACAACCTCAGCTTCGACTGGGGCAAAGTGATCGGCCGCAGCCGCAAGGTCGCCGACCGGCTCGCCGGCGGCATCGAGTTCCTGTTCAAGAAGAACAAGGTCGACTACATCCTCGGCAGCGGCAGCATCCCCGAGCCAGGCAAGGTCTCCGTCAACGATTCCAACGGCGGCAGCCAGCTTCTGGAGGCCGACCACATCCTCGTCGCCACCGGCTGCAAGACCCGCGAGCTGCCCGATTTCCCGATCGACGAGAAAACGGTCCTCGGCAGCACCGCGGCGATGGTGCTGGACAAGCAGCCGAAGGACATCGTGATCATCGGCGCCGGCGCCATCGGCATCGAGTTCGCCTACTTCTTCAACGCCTTCGGCACCTCGGTGACGGTCGTCGAGATGCAGCCCCGCGTCCTCCCCGTCGAGGACGCCGACGTCAGCAAGGCGCTGGAGCGCGCCCTGAAGAAACAGGGGATCAAGCTCCTCACCGAGACCAAGGTCACCGGCACCGAGAACGGCGGCGACCACGTCGAGATCACGGTCGAGAAGAGCGGCGGCGCGACCGAGACCCTCACCGCCGAGACCTCGCTGGTGGCCATCGGCGTCCAGCCGGTGTTGCCGGAGGGCTTCTCCCCGGAGCTCGACCGCGGCTACATCGTCACCGATGACCGCTACGCGACCAGCGTGCCGGGCGTCTATGCCGCCGGCGATATCATCGGCCCGCCGTGGTTGGCCCACGTGGCGAGCTTCGAGGCGATCCAGTGCATCGAGGGGCTGTTCGTCGAAGGTTACCAACCCCGCAAAGTCGGCACCTTCCCAGGCTGCACGTACTGTCAGCCGCAGGTCGCCAGCGTCGGCCTCACCGAGCAGGCGGCGGTCGAGAAGGGTTTGAAGTTCCAGGTCGGCCAGTTCCCCTACCAAGCCAGCGGCAAAGCGCAGGCCGTCGGCGAGACGGAGGGATTCATCAAGCTGATCCTCGGCGAGGAGCACGGCGAGATCCTCGGCGCCCACATCATCGGTGCGGAGGCGACCGAACTCATCGCCGAGCTCGGCCTCGCCATCGAGGCGGAACTCACCTACGAGGACATCGAGAACACGATCCACGCCCACCCGACCCTCAGCGAGATGGTGCACGAGGCCGCCGGCGCCGCCCACGGCGAGGCGATCCACATTTGAAGTCCGGGGCGCGCACCGGCTATCCCAGCTCTCCGGCGCGGCCCTCGACGGCCTTGGCGAGCAGCGGGCGCTGGGCGCGCGGGATCGGCGCCAGCGAGATGACCGCACCGCCGCCGCCGCTGCGGTGCAGGGTGAGGCGGGTCTGCATCTCGTCGAGCTCCGCCCCCGAGAGCTCCGACCAATACAGGATGTCCATGTTTTTGCTGGGGAACCAGAAGGGGAACACCTCGACCCCCAGCGGCGTGAGGATGAGGTAGGCGTGGCGCGCGCAGTGGGCGGCGGCCCAGAAGGCCCAGATCGAGGGCAGCAGAGGCACGAAGCCCCACCCGTACGAGGGCACGGCCGGCGCTTCCCCGGCCGCGTTGCCCAGGATCGGTGCCGCTTTGATCCAGAGCCCGAGCGCGGCGCAGAGCAGGGCGACGCCGAGGGCGGTGAACACCAGCGCTTGGCGGCCGCGGGTGAAGCGTATCTCCTTGTGGGGCTCGGCGATGTCTTTCGGTCTCGGCATGGCGGTGGGCGATGCACTTGGAAACCCAAGGCCGCGAAATGTTCAAGCGATCGGGTCCGGGCAGAGCTCGCGGCGCCCGCAGCCGATGCAGTGGTCGCCGAGGTAGAAGGTGTCGAAAAAGTCCATCAACTCAGCGATCTTCCCCCGGTCGTCGGTGAGCCAACCGGCCTCGAAATTGCGCCGCGATTCGGCCTTCGAACCGATGCCCGCGCCGGTGAGGTTCGCCGAGCCGATGTAGGCCATCGCGCCGTCGGCGACGATCACCTTCATGTGCATGCGTGGGCACAGGAAGCGCTCGAAAAGCTCCCCGGCCAAGAGTTCGGGGTGGCGGTCGAAGTCGGCGCGGAAGCGGGGCCCGGGCTCCTTGGCGTGCACGAGGCGGACCTCGACGCCCTCCGCGACGCGGGCGGCGAGGACATCGACGAAGGGGATGAACTTCTTGCCCGCGCCGGCGACGTGCAGGTCTTTCAGGTCGGCGGTGGCGATCCAAAGGAAGCGGCGCGCGCCGGGCACCAGCTCGGACAGCACCCGGGTGTAGTGGTCGCGGTTGAGGATCAGCTCGTTCACCCACAGCACCCTTACTATCAGGGCTTCCGAAGCACAAACCCGCTTTGCAAGGCGGGGGCTGCGTGGCACTGTTTCCACCCCTCCATTCGGAACCTGTCTCTGACCTGTTGATCCCTTTTTCCAAGCAACTGGCGCTGGCCTGTGCCGCTGTCGCTTGCTGCCTCGCCGATGAGCCCGGTCGCATCGAGGCGGCGGAGCCCGCTGCCGCCCCGCCGCCTGCCAAGGTCATCGAGCCCGTCGGGGGCCGATTCATGCCGACCCCGCGCAAGCTGGATGAGACCGGCGATGGCGACCGCTTCGCGCTCTTCTACGCGCTTCCGGTGATCGGGTTCTGGCTCATCTTGCGCCGCCGCGGTCGCGGGGTGCGGCTTTGAACGATCCCGGCCGGTGTCCCACGCGATGACGCATCCCCCCGAGCGAACCCCCCAACATGGGGCCATGAGGACGTTCACCGCGACGGTGGCCGCGCTCCTCGGTGCGATGGTTTTGCCCGCCGTGACCGCGGTAGCCGCTGACAAGCCGAACTTCGTCGTCATCTTCGCCGACGACCTCGGCTACGGCGACCTCGGCTGCTTCGGCTCCGCGACGATCGAGACGCCGCACCTCGACCGCATGGCGGAGGAGGGGATGCGCCTGACGAGCTTTTATGGGCAGACCGTCTGCGGCCCCTCGCGGGCGGCCTTGATGACCGGCTGCTACCCGCTGCGCGTGGCGACCAAAGGCAACAAAGTCCAGACCCACCCGCAGCTGCACGCCGCGGAGATCACGGTCGCCGAACTGCTGCAGGCAGCCGGCTACGCCACCGCCGCCTTCGGCAAATGGGACCTCGCCGGCCACTCGCAGACCGGCTACGACCCCGACCTGCTGCCGACCCACCAGGGGTTCGACTCCTTCTTCGGCACGCCGTCGAGCAACGATGCGGTCGTGCACCTGCTGCGCGACGGGGAGGTGATCGAGAGGAAGGCCGCCATGGCGGGCCTCACCGGACGCTACACCGACGAGGCGATCGGCTTCATCGAGCGCAGCAAGGACCGGCCGTTCTTCGTCTACCTCGCGCACACCATGCCGCACGTGCTGCTCGATGCGACCCCAGCTTTCAAAGGCCGGTCGGCCGCAGGCCTCTACGGCGATGTCGTCGAGGAGATCGACCACAACGTTGGTCGGGTCCTCGCGGCCCTCGACGAACTCGGGCTCGACGGCTCGACCTACCTCATCTTCACCAGCGACAACGGCCCGTGGTTCCTCGGCCGCAGCGGGGGGCACAAACGGCGCCTCGGTCCCGACGCCGCCGCCCACGGTGGCAGCGCCGGGCCGCTGCGCGGGGCGAAGACGTCCACGTGGGAGGGCGGCCTGCGCGTGCCCTGCATCGTCCGCGCACCGGGCAGGGTGCCCGCCGGCGCCGAATGCGACGCGGTGGCGTCGACGATGGATCTGCTGCCGACGCTGGCGACGCTCGCCGGCGCCGAAGTCCCGGGCGACCGGGTGATCGACGGCCACGACATCAGCGCGCTGCTCCACGGCGCCCCCGGCGCCGCGAGCCCGACGGAGGCCTTCTACTACTACCGCCGCACCCGGCTCGAGGCGGTGCGCGCCGGGCGTTGGAAGCTCCACCTGCCGCGCCCGGTGGACAGGATGTGGGAACACTACAGCGAGGCCGCCGACGCCGGGGCCATCGATGGACCCCTGTTGTTCGACCTCGACGCCGACATCGCCGAGTCGAGCGATCTCGCCGCCGACCACCCCGAGGTCGTCGCCGAGCTGATGGAGCACATCGAACACGCCCGGAGGGACATCGGCGACCACGACCGCACCGGCGAGAACGCCCGCTTCTTCGATCCGGGGCCGCGGCGGCCGGATGTCTAGCCTGAATGGTTCATGAGGTTCGGAACTCGGGCATGCGGGCCACCCAGATCCATGGCGCAGGACGGTTTGGCGCTGCAGCTGTGTCGTAGATACGACGATGTGCGAATTTGGGCTCGAAGTCAGACAGCCCGCCTCATCGGGGCGTCGTTGGTTGCGCTGCTCGCGTCCATGCTCATCGGATGTCGGCCGGGGATCGAGGGCGACACCGATCTCGAGGGCGCCGAGCATGGACCCCACCTGTTGATTGTTGGTGGTCAATGGTTCCTCGACGGTGGCAGTGTGATGCTGCGCGTCGCTTCCCTCGGCGGTGAACGACAGGATGTTTACGGCTGTGGTGATCTGAGATTGAGCGGCCCGTCAGCGATCCCTTCCCCGACTGGACTCTATGCTGATTTCAGTCACGAGGTTCCGCTGAACGCGTTTGCCGGACTCGAGGGCGCGAGCCTGCTGCGAGCGATCCTGGCTGCGATTGACAGACAGTTTGAGTGCGATCGAAGCGGGAGGGCGGTGGTGCGAGGTTCTACGAAATACCCCAGCCGGTATGTCGCGACAGCCGCCCTGCGATTGCGGCGCGACATCTGTCGGCGATTGGAAGCGTCTCAATCGGGATTGCCCCCACGGAGCTACCCCAGCCTGACCCTCGCCAGGACGGCGCGGTGGTCGGACGGGTAGGGGTCGATGACGATGTCCGCGTGCTCGGCGGACTCGCCCACCACGGCGGCGGAGGCGGGCTCGGCGGCGCCGTTCGCGTAGACGAAGTCGATGCGGTCGTGGACGTCGCGCTCGGCGGGGGTCGGTGTCCAGGTGTGGCCTCGGTGGGCGACCTCGTCGGGGAAGGCCGCGCGGTAGAGGTCGGTCAGGCCGGCATCGGTGACCCGCTCGGAGGCCGGCCAGCGCACCTCCAGTTGGCAGCAGCCCGCCGCCGCCGCGCGCGCCGTCCAGTCGAGGTGGCTCGGCTCGTTGAAGTCGCCGGTGAGGAAAACCGGGCAACCCGAGGCCAGCGCCGGTGCCATGTCGGCGAGCAGCGCATCGACTTGGTCGCCGCGGGCGCGGCGCGCTTCGGCATCGGCCTGCGCGGCGTTGTCGATGAAGGGCGCGTCGTGATAGGGGATGCCCGCGAGCTGATAGGGCTGGTAGGGGGCCGGGCGGAAGTGGATGTTGAACAGCCAGACGCCCCGCGTGCCCGGGACATCGATCTTCACCCCCAGCCGGGCGGGGCTCGCCTCGCCGAGCGGGAACCGGCTCAAGATCTGGGTCGCGCCGCGGGCGAAGCGATGGAACCCGACCAGCGAAGCCAGCACCGCGCCGCTCTCGCCGGTCGCTTCCTGCAGGCCGACCAGGTCGGCGCCGCTGCGGGTGATCAGGTCGGCACAGCGTTGCCGCGGTCCGCGCCGGGCGCCACCGGCGAGGATGTTGAAGCTGAGCACGGAGAGCTCGCGGGACGGTCCCGCTCCACTACGGGCGCCGGTGGCGGCGAGCAAACCCGCACCGGCGAGAAAGCGGCGGCGCGCCAGTTTGGGCTCCCCGCTTGGTCTGCTTGGCCGCGGGCGGGCCGGCGTGTAGCGGTTCGGCGTCTGCATGGTGCCCATCCTACCGTACGCCGCCGGGTCGATCTACCCTGCCGACCGGGATCGGCGACGCCACGGCGGGGAGGGTGCCGCACCCTTGATCGCTCCGCCGACCCGGCGCAGACTGGCCTCCGCCATGAAGACCCCCGAGCCGACTTCCCCGTCGCGCCGCCAGTTCCCCGAGTCCAGCCTCGCGACCGGTGCCGGGCTGACGATCATGCCCGGCGGCACCCTCGCCAGCTCGCCGAAGCACGAGCTCAGCACCGCCCTCATCGGCGCTAGCCCGGATCGATCACCACATGCGCAGGCGAGGCGCTGCCATTCGTTGACGCTGAGTAGGCGGCGGCAGGGACAGGCGAAGCGGCTGGGTGAACACCCTGCCCGAGCCGGTCACCACGCCAACACCCTCAGCGTCAACGAGGGCGAGCCGCAGCCCGGAGCTTGGCGATCGATTCGGGCTAGGGGACGCGGGCAGCGCCGCTGGGACAGCCTCGACAAGGAGAACGTCGCCGCGCTCTGCGGCGTCGATTCGGAGTGTCTCGGCTTCGCCAAGAAGCGTTTCCCGAAGGCCTGGTCCGGCGAGGACTCGCGGCAGTGCATCCCGTCTATCCCATGAGCCCGTTCCCCCTAGCTTCCGCCCCTCTCCTCGCCCCTCTCCTCGCCTGCTGCCTGACGCTGATCGGACTCTCTCCGGCGTCGGCGCAGGACTTGACCCTCGCCTCGCCCTTCACCGATCACATGGTCCTCCAGCGCGACCAGCCCGTACCCGTCTGGGGTTGGGCGAAACCGGGAGCGTCCGTCACGGTGAGCTTCGCCGGACAGGAGAAGGAAGCGACCGCGAACGAGTCCGGGAGATGGCAGCTGTCGCTCGATCCATTGGCCGGATCCGCCGAGGGCGCGCCCTTTTCGGTGCGGGCCGGGGGCGAGGGTGACAGCGAGATCACGCTGAACGATGTCGTCGTCGGTGAGGTCTGGATTTGTTCGGGGCAGTCGAACATGCAGATGGGGCGCAGTGCGGTGCCCGAGCTGAGGGGGCTCCCGGAAACGAACCTGCGCACCTTCGAAGTGAAGCGCACCGTGGCGTTCGCCGAGCAGGAGACCTGCGAGGGCAAATGGCAGCTCGCCGGCCCGGACAGCGCGGTGGCTTTCGGCTTCGCCCACGACCTAGCCGAGCACGCCGGGGTGCCGGTCGGGATCCTCTTGGCCTGTTGGGGGAGTTCCTCGATCGAGGCCTGGATGCCGCGCGACATGACGGCGCAGTTCCCCCACTTCAAGACCATCATGGAAGAATGGGACGCCAACACCGAGGCGCAGGCGAAGATCAAGGCGGCGCTGGCCAAGGGGAGATGGAGCGGCCCGGAAGACGTGTTCATGCGGCGCCAGTCGTGCATCGTCCACAACGCCATGATCAAACCGCTCGCGCCGTACGCCTGCCGCGGGCTGGTCTGGTATCAGGGCGAGCGGAACACGCGCTACATGACCGGGATGCCGGACGAACCGTGGTTCCACCGCGTCGCCGGCATCCGCGAGTACGACGATGTCCTCAAGGGCTGGATGCAGCGCTACCGCCAGGAATGGGGGCGCGACGACTTCCACTTCCTCATGGTCATGTTGCCGGGTTTCGGCAGCATCCTCAAATCCGGTCCCACCATGGAGCCGACCCATCCCGCCTCGCATTCGTGGGCCTGGTTCCGCGAATCGCAGTTGGCGGCGCTGGAGCTGCCGCACTCCGGGGTCGCCAACACCATCGACCTCGGCGACCTCAAAGACATCCACCCCAAGGACAAGGCCCCGATCGGGCACCGCCTCGCCCTGTTGGCCGCCCGCGACACGCTGGGCAAAACGGTCGCTGCCAGCGGGCCCGTTCTCGAACACGTCGAGCCGAAGGGCGACCGCCTGGTGGTCCACTTCGGACACGCCCGGGGTCTCAAAACGGAAGACGGCCAAGCTCCCCGCGAGTTCTGGGTATCGGGCGAGGCCGGCGAAGCGTGGCACCCGGCAACCGCTGAGATCGTCGGCGAAACGGTCGAGCTGCATTCGCCCCAAGTTCCCAAACCCGCCCACGTTCGCTACGCCTTCACCGGCAAGCCCGATGTGAACCTGCAGAACGGCGCGAGTCTACCGGCCTACCCGTTTCGGACGGATCGGAACGAGCCGTAAGGATCTTGGCTGCCTCGCAGCGATCTACGAACGCACCCAAGGGCTGGCATCGACGACGTCCAACTCGACAATGCGCGAGAATTCCCTCCCGTTGAGCGTCGCGATGGAGTCGCCTTGGCAAACGCAGATCGCCGCGATGAGCAGATCGTGGGCGCCGATGAGTTGCCCGCGTTCCTCCAGCTGAGCTCCAATTCGCGAGTGAACCCGGGCGCTCTCCAGGTCGAAAGGAACAATTGGAAGGATCTTCAACACGCCCTCCACAAACTGCCGCCGCCGATCACGCCGCACGCCAGCGGGAGCCCGTTCCCAACCGTGGAGGAGTTCGGATGCGGTCAGTGCCGCGATGCGCACCGGCGCTTCGGCGTGAGCTTCGAGTAAGCCTTCGAGATCGAATTTCTCCCGCACTGCAGCGATGATCACCGAGGTGTCGAGGATCAGTCCCACTTGCTTGCTGGAGCCTGGTTCAATGCCTCGCGCCCCCGCTCGAGATCGGCGGCGAACTCGTCCGCCTCATTCACCGGGAGGTGAGGAAGGGTCCTCCAAGCGGCGAGAACCTCACGCCCGGTAGGCGCCGCAGCATCACCAGCCGGAACCAAGCGCGCCACCACCTTGCCCCCACGGGTCAACTCCATCGAGTCGCCACGATAGAATACCCGGTTCACCACATCGGAAAAATTCCGCGCGGCTTCGGTGACAGTGAGCGTTTCAGACATCGCGAGGGACGGTAATCCGATAATCTGATTTCTCAACGATTCTGATTGCAGGCCGTGCTCACACCTACGAGCCCGGATCGATCGCCGCATCCGCAGGCGAGGCGCCGCCAATCGTTGGTGCCGAGCAGGCGGCGGCAGGGAGCGGCGAAGCGGCTGGGTGAATAACCCTGCCCGAGCTGGTCACAACGCCAACGCCCTCAGCGCCAACGCGGGCAAGCCGAAGCCGATGTTCGTGTGAAGTGCCAGTGTAAAGTGCCTGGCACTATTTAAAGCCCGGCACTATTTAAAGCCCGACGCTCGCCTGTACGCGCTGGCGCGATCCCAAGTACGATCCGACCTCGCAGCGCGAGGCTACGGAGCCTTCCGGGGTACACGCCCCCTTTTTTAGACCCGCGTCCCCGAGCCTCGGACAAACCGTGCGTTCGGTCGGCGGGTCGGGACGCCCCGCCCTACCCGCCTTACCTCGCGTCTTGATTCGAACCTGCCGAACCCTCACATTCCCCGCCGTCATGAAGCCCTCGCATTCACCCGCCCCTTCGCGCCGCCAGTTCCTCAAATCCAGCCTCGCGACCGGCGCGGGGCTGACGATCCTGCCGAGCGGCACCCTCGCCAACTCGCCGAACAACAAACTCAACATCGCCCTCATCGGCGCCTGGGGGCGCGGGCAGCGCCACTGGGACAGCCTCGATAAGGAGAACGTCGTCGCGCTCTGCGACGTCGATTCGGAATTCCTCGGCTTCGCCAAGAAGCGTTTCCCGAAGGCGCGGACCTACGAGGACTGGCGGCAGTGCATCGAGCAGAAGGACCTCGACGCTATCGTCTGCTGCACGCCCGACCACACCCACGCCTTCATCGCCCATTGGGCGCTCAACCGCGACCTGCACGCCTACATCGAGAAGCCGGTCGCGATCACCGTGGACGAGGCCCGCACCCTGCGCGCGGCCTACCTGCCGAAGAAGGACAAGCTCGCCACCCAGGTCGGCATGCAACGCCACGCCGACCCGAACTTCGACCGCGTGCGCGAGCTGGTGCGCGACGGGGCGGTCGGCGACCTGAAAGACGTCTTCGTCTGGGGCAACCGGCAGATCCCGCGGCCCGGCTACCTCCCCGCCGGCGGCGATCCGCCCGCCAAGCTCAACTACGATCTCTGGCTCGGGCCCTCGCCCTACCACCCCTACAACGAGGGCTACTTCGACTACGACGCCCCCGGTGCGAACTGCCTCAACTGGAACATGTATTGGGACTTCGGCATCGGCCAGATGGGCGACATGGGCAGCCACACCATGGACCTCGCTTGGAACGCCATCGACGCCGGGCTGCCGACCTCGGTGAGCGCGCAGGGCGAGGAGTTCAACCCGGAGGTCACCCCGGTGCGGCTCACCTCCACCTGGGAGTTTCCGGCCAACGACTGGCGCGGGCCGATCCGCGTCTTCTGGCACCAGGGCGGCGACATGCCGAAGTCGCCGCAGCCGTTCATCGACCTCAACAGGATCGGCCACGGCGCCATGTTCAAGGGGACCAAGGGCTTCCTCATCGCCGACTTCTCGCGCCGGATCCTCATGCCCTACGGCAAGGGCGCTGACCTGAGCTACTACCAGGCGCGCGCGAAAGAGGACGTGACCCCCGACCTCGGCGGCTTCTACGAGGATTGGACGGACGCTTGCAAGAACGGCAACCCGGCGGACACCGCCTGCAATTTCGAGTACAGCGCCGACATGATCGAGACCATGGCGCTCGGCCTCGTCGCCTACCGCGCCGGCGAGAAACTCGCCTACGACGGCGAAGCCGGAAGGGTCAGCAACCATTCGCAAGCCAACGCCTACCTCACCAAACCCTACCGCGATGGCTGGGTGATGAACGGGTGACGGCTCCACCGAGGCCGCGGGGATCCGGACGAGAGCGAATGGCACCAAGTTAAGGTGGGGCGTCGATGGGAGGCGTCTCCTCGCCCGCCCGCTCCGCACCCGGCAGGCGATCCGGACGTCCCGGTGGGCCGGCGAGCCGGCGCGTTGGTTTCATGGCGAGATCTTTCCGTCATTTCGCTGGTCAGGATGACACCGCACTCCCTTGGCAGGGCTGTTGGCCATCCCCACTTCCCACAACTCCACGGGACTGTCACCCTGAGCAACGCGAAGGGCCTCTCACCGCGCTCCGCGTCTCCAGAGCCCTCCGTTGTTCGATGACCCCCAGCGCCTCCCGGCTCGCTTGCGAACTCGACTCGGTGGCGGGGCACTCCGGTGCGCTCATGCAAGGGTAGCAGCCAGGGGGCTCCTAGCCCGAATCGATCACCAAGCTCCGGGCTACGGCTTGCCCTCGTTGATGCTGAGGGTGTTGGCGTGGTGACCGGCTCGGGCAGGGTGTTCACCCAGCCGCTTCACCGATCCCTGCCGCCGCCTACTCAGCATCAACGACTGGCGGCGCCTCGCCTGCGGATGTGGTGATCGATCCGGGCTAGCGCCAGGTTAATCGTACCCCGGCGCCGACACCGTCGCCTCGGAGAGTTCGGCCTTTCGCCGGGCGAGGATGCGGTCGGCGATCTCTGTGACGATCTCTTCGAGAACGAGGCGAAGATGGCTGCCCGGCCGAAAATCGGAGGGGGCGATGTATTTCACCCGGTTGGCTGTGGCGGTGAGCTGGTAGCACTTGCGGAAACTCCGGCGGCTGGGGTCATCCGGGTTGTAGACCGCCAGCGCATGGCCGCCCGACTTCTTCATCACCGTGAAGCAGGGCACATCGGTCGGCCCGTCGCCGATATAGACCATGTTCTGAAACGGGATCGGCCGCATGTCGTCGGGCATGTGGTCGTTGACGTCGTCGTTCGGCCCCAACAGCCCCTTGTTGATCCGGAACAGGTATTGGGTCTTCTGGGTGTGGCTGATCACTTTCTTCGGGAAAGTGATCCCCCCGCGCTCGTCCTCCGCGAACTCGCAGCCGAAGATCGCCTTCACATGCCCGACGAGCGCGCTGCCATCGAGCAGGGCTTTGAGCCCCGAGGAGATGATGTAGTGCTCGATCCTCACCCCGATCGCCCGGTGCGCATCGCTGAGGAACCCGTCGCCGAGTTCGTCGAACATCCCCGGCAGCCCCGGGTAGAAGCTGAGATCCGCGCCGAGCTTGCGCAGGTCCTCGTTGGTCGGCCCGTCCATCGCCAGGTAGTCGAGCAGGGTCTTCATGTAGGCGAGCTCGTTGTCGTAGCCCTGTTCGGCCACCAGCGCCTGACACTTCTTCCAGAAGGCCGCCGGGTCGATCCCGAAGGCCGGGAACAGGACCTGGTCCTGCATGTACTCGGGGCTGAGCGTCTGATCGTAGTCGTAGACGATGCCGATGATGTTCTGCGGTTCGCTCATTCTAAGCCGGGAGGTGGGGGGTCGCTTTCCATAGGATCGCGAGATCAGCGACGGGACAGCGGGGCGATCGGGGCGATCGGGGCAGATCCAAACATGGTCCGCGCCGGAACGGAGAATCCCGACAGGCCCCTAACGGTTGTACGCAGCCATCACCTGGCGGTCGGGAAAGTAGCGCCCGGGGCAGGAGGTCGGCACCACGTTCATCTGCCGGTGCGTGGTGACCTCGACCTTGCCACACTTGGCCTGGAGGTAGGTGACCAACTCATTGAGCGCCTCGAGCTGAGCATCGCGGACTTTGTCACTATCGAAGTTCCCGACCAGGCAGACGCCGATCGCCACTTCGTTCTGGGCGCTGCTCTTCATGTGCCCGCCCGCCAGCTGCCGGGCCCAGCGGTGGCCGATCTCGATCTCGCCGTCACCGGAGTAGCTGCCGTTGCCGATCACGAAATGGTAGGCCAAGCCGTTGCGCATCTTCTTGACGTTGCGGTGGTAGCGATCGAAGGCCTTGGCGTTGCCACGGGTGGTCGCGCTGTTGTGAATCACGATGTGGCGCCAGCGGCCGTGCCGGGCCCCGGCGGCGTCGATCTGCCGGCGCAGGCCGGGGGTGAGGTATTTCCAGCGCGGCAGCTGCTGCCCGAGTTTCACCCGGGTGTAAGCGACCGACCCCTTCGAAACGGTCAGCTCCTTCTCACCGGCCGGCCTCGTCGGCCTCGATGCCGCACGCGAGAACAACGGACGACGCCCCGAGTCGGCCGCCGCGGAGGCGGTGACCACACGCGACGCCCCCCGCGAGCGGCGATCGAGGTAGCGCGATCGGTTGCCGAAGCCCCTCTTGGAGACGCTCAGGCCCGCCTCGATCACCTCCCCCTGCCCCGCACGAGCGTCCCGCCCCCCCATGGTGGCTCCGAAGCCCAATAGCCCGGCAAACAAGACCAGCGGCAAGGCCGTCCCCAGCCACTTCTCAATGTGTGTCGTCCCCCTTTTCATGTCTGCGGATTTGGTGTTTGATGCGCTGGGTTCTTCCCTAAGGAGGGAGAAAATTTTCCAATCACTAGAAATTTTAAAAACCAAAGTATTTAAGGTTTCTTAGTATTTCAAACAATTATTTTAAATTTTGACCACCCCGACCTGCCATGCCGGCCCGGTTCTCGTGTTCACCGCCTCCTTTGGTGAGGGGCACAACACGGCGGCGAAGGCCGTCGCTGAAGCGCTGGACCGACGTGGCGTGCCTCACTCAGGGGCGGTCGATTTCCTGTCGCGAGTGCACCCCGGATGGATGCAGGGGCTCGCCGCTGGCTATCGCTTCGCAATCACCCACACGCCGCGGATGTGGAGATCGCTCTACCAGCTTGCGGACCGCCTGCCGATGGGGGCGGACACACCGGACCTCTGGCCCGTGTTGACCCGGCGGTTGGCGGCGGATCTCTCCGCGGCCCGGCCCCGCGCCGTCGTCAGCACCTACCCGCTCTACGGCCACCTCATCGACCGGCTCTTTGGGACCGCCCCGCTGCCGTTCGCCTTGGTGACCGTGGTCACCGATTCGAGCTCGATCAACGCTTCGTGGCTCAACGCCGCCGATGGACACTATGCGGTCGCCGACGAGGGCTCAGCCGCCTACTTCGAGAACGCCGGGATCGAGCGCGGGCGGATCCATGTGACGGGCTTCCCAGTGCGCCCCGCCTTCGGGGCTCAGCGCCCCCGCGACGTCGAGACCGAGCTGCCCCGACCGTTGCGGATCCTCTACACGCCGACGACCTCCAAAGCGTCGGTCCGCCGCGCGCTCGGCGCGATCCGGGCGCTGGATGGGGCCGAGCTCACCGTCGTGCTCGGTCGGCACGAACGCCGCCTGCGCCGCACCGTCGAGGCGGTGGCCCCGCCGGATGCGACGATCCTCGGTTGGACCGACCAGATGGCCGCCCTGCTCGCCCGCTCGCATCTCGTGATCGGGAAAGCGGGAGGGGCCTCGACCCAAGAAGCCCTCGCCAGCGCCTGTCCGATGCTCATCGACGCCGTCGTACCTGGTCAGGAGGAGGGCAATGCCGAACTGCTCGAATCGGCCGGCGCCGGCCGCATCGCCGTGCGCCCTGGCGAGCTCGAAACCGCACTCTCCGCGCTGTTCGACGGTGGGGGCGGCGGCTGGCTCTCGATGCGCGCCGCCGCGATCCGCTCGGGGCGCCCCGGAGCCGCCGGCGACCTTGTCGATCTGGTGTTGCGACTCTCCCCGGCAAGCCCTTAGCCATGCCCACCCCACAGGCCTTCCTCTTCGACATCGGCAACGTGCTGTTCACCTTCGACTACCCCGCCATGCTCCACCAGCTGGCGGGGCGAGCCGGCGGGGAGCCGCTCCCGTTCGAAGCGTTCGACGCCCTCCGCGATCGCTACGAGACAGGTGCCTTGTCCGATGCCGAGTTCGTCGACGCCGTCCGGTCGGCCGTCCGCTTCGACGGCAGCGCCGCCGAGTTCATCGAGATCTGGACGGGGATCTTCACCGCCAACGAGCCGATGCTCAGCGCTGTCGAGCGCCTGGCCGCGCGGGGGCATCCGCTCTACCTCCTCTCAAACACCAACGGGCTCCACCTCAGCTACCTGCGGGACGCCCATCCCGCGATGGCGCATTTCGCCGGGGGCTCGTACTCGCACGAGGTCGGGACTGCCAAACCCGGCGCCGCGATCTACGAACACGCCACCACCACCTTCGACCTCGACCCGAACCAAACGTTGTACATCGACGACTTGCCTGCCAACATCGAGTCCGGTCGCCGACATGGACTCCGCAGCCATCTCTACGCGCACGACGCGCACGCGGGATTCTGCCGCTGGCTCCTCGCGTCCGGGATCGACCTCAACGACTGAGGTCACCCTGGAACAGCAGTTTGAACCCCTGGCTGCTCAGGGCCCGCTGGGCGAACACCGGATCGTCGAC
>JAUIGD010000446.1 GCA_030430255.1 Verrucomicrobiia bacterium | reverse complement strand
ACCTGCCCGGGGGGCGCCGATTTGCCATCGGCAGGAACTGGGTGACCGCCGGTGAGTTCAAGCGGATGCCGGGCGCTGAGATCAGCCCGCTCGCGGAGGCGAATTTCATCGCCGACGATGCCAGCGCGGTGATCGGGATCGATGTGCAGGGGGCGATGCGCTACTGCAACTGGGTGTCCGAACAGAACGACATCCCCAGGCGTGAATGGTGCTATGTCGCTGGCGGTGGCCAACTCGCTCCGGCGCCGGATGCCTTGCGGCGGGCCGGCTACCGGCTGCCGACCGAAGCCGAGTGGCGGTTCGGCTGCGCGGCCAACTCGATCACCGAGGTCTCGTGGGGCGACCAACCGCCGATCGGTCGCCGCTACAGCCACTTCAGCTCGCCGGACAAACCGCGCAAGACCCAGCCGGTCGCCTCCCGTGCGCCCAGCGATCTCGGCCTCGTCGGCATGGTCGGCAATGCCCGGGCGCTGTGTTGCTCGCCTGCCGGGGAGGGGTGGGAGATCGCCCTCCTCGGCGCCGGGATGTTCTCGCTGATCGAATACGCCGTCCCGCCCCAACGGGCCGAGTACAAAGGGGGGGCGGTGGCGATCGGCGCCAACACGGAGGCCGGAATTCGGCTTGTCAGAACCCTGCCGGAAAGCTAGAAACTCCCTTTAACCCCAAAACAAGGAGGCACCGGAGCAAATGGCCCTGAATCTGAAAGTAACCAACACGACCGCACCGCCGGTCTTCTACCCGGGCCACACCGGGTCGAACACCGGGAGCACTTCCGTCCCGCTCACGTCGGTGGTTTGCCCCGGCGGCAGCTACGCGGTCTATTCTTACCATGGCGGGGCGATGATCCGCACCCCCGACTCGCCTTGCAGCGACGGCGCCTGTGCGCCGTCAGTCTCGGTCAGCGGAGCCCAGTATTTCATGGCGGAGGCGCTGCACGGCATCGACCCCTCGCGGCGGTTCTTCACCTGCTGCACCGAGTCGATGCGGGCGATGGACCCGCGTCTTTGTGTCGATGTCGAGCCCGGGGCGCTCGCGGAGTTCGAGCGGATGGTCGCCCTCGCGCGCACCATGCAGCCGGCCGGGGCGGAAGGCGGCTGTTGCGGCACCGAGTCGAAGCGGGGCAGGCCGGAGGCCGAAGGCGCGCGGCCCGAGGCGCGCACGCGCCGCAAGGCGAAATCCAAAACGAAGGCCAAGTCGAAGTCGAAGTCCGGCGGCAAGGGCGCCCCGAAAGGGCGCGGCGGCAAGCGCAAGTGAGCGGCGTCGCCGAGACCGCCCCACGGCATCCGGAACGCTGCTCCTACCGTTACGATCCCCGTCCCGAGATCGGGCCGGCCGTGCAGAGCGCGCGTTGTGCGTTGCTCGAAGCGCTGTGCCCGGTGCGCGATCGGGATCTCGCCGCGGAGATGCGCGTCGACTGGGGTGCCTGCGCGCTCTGCTGCGCCGACGGGCGGGAGCCCTCGCCCGGCGCGCCGAACGCGGCGGTGGCCTCGCAGGTGATCCACTTCGCCCAGCGCATTGCTCAGCGCGGTGGGGTCGAGGGTTGTGATGCCGAACGGGCGCGGTTGCTGGTCGAGTGGGCGACCGGCTTCCTGTTGAAACTCGGCAAGAGTGCGACCGAGCTGCGGACGCCGCCCTACTCGCGCGAATGTCTGTTCCTCGGGGAACCGGTCGGCGGCCGGGGGCGGGCGCGACGGTTCGGCTGCGCCCATGAACTGCATCACGAGACAACGATCGAGGGTTGCCACCGGTGCCCCGACTACGACCCGGTCTCCGCGACCGGCGGTGGGGCGGTGGGGGCTTGGGCGGTGGGGGTGGTCACCGCCCCGCGGCGGCGCCCGACGCTGGCCGCGACCCTGAAGAGTTTGGCTGCGGCGGGTTGGCCGGATCCCTTCGTCTTCGCGGACTCGGCCTTGCGGCTGCCGTGTGGCCTGGTGCCCGCCGAGCGGGCGGTGCGGCGCCCGGTCCGCTACTACGGCTGGGGGAACTACGTGAGCGCCCTGCACGAATTGACCTTGATCCACCCCGACGCCGACGCCTACCTCATGGTGGAGGACGACGTGTTGTTCTGCCGCGGGTTGCGGGCATACCTGGAGCGCGAACTCTGGCCGGTCGAGCGGTTGGGCTTCGTCTCCCTGCACACGGCCTCGCACCAAGACCGGCCGGGGCAGACCGGCTTCTACGTGAACGATCTGCGCGGCGGGATCCAGTGGGGGGCGCAGGCCATCGTCTTCCCGAACGCCTCGGCGCGGCTCTTCCTCCGGCATCCGCGCGTCATCAACCATCGGTCGCGCGGCCCGCTCGGGGGCAGGTTCCAGATCGACGTGGTCGCCGGCGCTTGGGCGCAGAGCGTCGGCCTGCCGATCTACACCCACACGCCGAGCCCCACCCAGCACATCGGCGCGACTTCGGCGATGTGGAGCGGGCAGCCCTCGCTGGCGGGCAACCGGGTCGCCAGCAGCTTCCCGGGGGAGGACAAGGACATCCGCCGTGTGGTGGCCGGCAGGCGGGCGGCGCGGTCGCGGCGCGGCCGCCGCTGATTCGGCGCCGGGATGCACGGGGGGGAGTTCGCGTTGGGAGCGGTCCGAATGGGGGGGGCGCCGGCGCGGCCGTGCCTCGACGCCGGTCAGGTGCCGCCCAGCGCGGCCCGCAGCGCGGTCATCTCATCGCGCAGATCGGTGGGGTCGCGCAGGGTTTCACGGACCTCGGCGATGAGGCGTCTGCTGAACTCCTTGCGGAGCTTGTGGGCGGCGATCCGGGTCGCGTTTTCGGACTTCCCGATCGCGGCGCTCGTCTCGGTGTAGGGCGGCGCGTTGGCGTCGCCGTCCAGGTGCGGCTCCAAGGCGGCGAACTGCTCGCCCTTGCCGTCCGCCTCCGCTTGCATGCGCAGCTGCGTCCGCACCTCGTCGATCACGGCGAGCGCCCACGCCTTGTCGAACTCGGCGTCTGGCGATGGGGTGGGGGACGCGACCGGGGGGGGCTCACCGGCATCGAGGGCGAGATCGGTGACGCCGCCGCCGCGCTTGGCGGCCGACTGGCGGCGCCAGCTCTCGCGCGCGAGGTTTTTGGCGGACTCGAACAGGAAGTGGCGCAGGCGGCCGCGATCGGGGGTCGCTTCGGCCAGCGAACCGCGGGAGGTGAAGCGTTCGAATAGGTCCTGGGTGAGGTCGTCGGCGTCCTGTTGTTTGACCCCGCGCCCGAGCAGGTAGCGGAATACGACCGGGCGATAGATGCGGCAGAGCTCGTTGGCGGCGCGCATCCTGACGCGGTCCTCAGGGGCGCGGAGGTCGGAGATCAGGGTCCAACGTGTCGGGGGCAGGTCGCCGCCATCGTCGGAACTCCCCGCCGAGAAAGTTCCGTTCGAAGTTGTCATCGTGCGGGGATTGGAAAGGGTCCGGGCGGGCGTTGCAAGCCCTGTTGCGCGTGACGAATCGCGTTGACGCGCGGCGGAACGCCTGTATCCTTGCCGCCCCTCAATTTCCGAGCCGCCCGTACCGACCGATGAAACGCACCTACCAGCCCTCGAAGCGCAGCCGCAAGCGCCAGCACGGTTTCCGCGCCCGTATGAAGACGAAGAGCGGTCGCGACATTATCCGCCGCCGCCGTCAGAAAGGGCGCAAGCGCCTCATCCCCAAGGGCGCCGAGCTGCATTACAAGCGCCACTTCCAGAGTTAATCCGAGGATGCGGCGCGGCCGGTCGGCATCTCGACCCGCGTCCGCCCTCCTCCGTTTCGGTGCCCCGCCCCGGGGTGAGGCACCCCTATTCCGATGCGACTGCCGCGCGAGATGCGCATGACGTCGCGCGTCGAGTTCGCTCGCGTGCGGAAGGCGGGGCGCAGCTTCGGCGGTCGCTATCTAGTGCTGGGTGTGCTCTACGACGAGGCGCTGCCGGTGCCGTTCAAATTCGGCTTCATCACGACGCGTAAGGTCGGCGGGGCGGTTGCGCGCAACCGCATCCGGCGGCGGCTGCGCGGGATCCTGAGCGAGTGGGGGCCGCGGGTGCAGCCCGCGGCCTACGTGGTGGCGATCGCGCGGAAAGGGGCGGACACCGCCGAGTTCGAGGATCTGCGGCGCGACTGGATCAAGCTGGCGCGCCGGGCAGGATTGGTGCCGGGCGAGGAGGGGCGGGGATGAAGTGGGTGGTGAAACTCCTGGTGCGGCTCTACCAGGTCGCCGTCTCGCCGGTGATCCACCGCCTTGCCGGCCCGGGCGCGGGTTGCCGCTACGAGCCGACCTGCTCCGAGTATTTCCTGATCGCGGTCGAAAAACACGGCGCGCTGCGGGGCTCCTGGCTAGGGCTCAAACGCATCGCCCGCTGTGCGCCGTGGGGGGGATTCGGCCCGGATCCGGTGCCGCCCACGAAACGAGAACTTGCAGAGTCCGCGGATGCAGATAAGGGCGCAGGCTCGAACAGTCATGGATAGAACTGGTTGGATCATCGTTATCGCTTGCGCCCTCGGCCTCTTTTGGTGGTGGGACGGCGCGCAGAAATTTGCCGCGCAGGAGCGCGAGCGGCTCGCTGCCGAAGAACTGGCGGCGGAGGACGGTGGCGGGGGAGACGACACCCCGGTCGCGGATGGCGAGGGGGGAGGGGAGACGGGGGACGCGCCCCCTGCCGACCCGGAGGTCGAAAGCGTCGAGCGGGTTGAGGCGACGCTGAGCACGGAGAAGGTGGATTGGATTTTTAGCAACGCTGGAGCCGGCATCCAACGTGCGGTGCTGAAGGAACACGAACTGCAACACGAGGACGACGCGCCCGCCGAAGCGGGGGCATCGGATTGGAAGGTGGAGCTGAACCGCTATGCGGAGATGCCCATCGGCACGCTCAGCCGCGGCAACGGCGAGTTCGAAGAACTGGTGTACGACCTGGTCTCGGAGGAGGCCGGGATGATCCAGTTCCGG
>JAUIGD010000445.1 GCA_030430255.1 Verrucomicrobiia bacterium | reverse complement strand
CGGCGCCCAGTCGTTCGGGGCGAGCATGATCACCCCGGCGGGAGACGCCGACTTCGAGAACCTCATCGGCACCGGAGCGGCCGACGTCCTCACCGGCAACGGCATCGCGAACCAACTCTTCGGGCTCGGCGGTGACGACCAACTGAACGGCGGCGGCGGCGATGACCTCCTCGACGGCGGCGACGGCAACGACGCCCTCGACGGCGGTGAAGGCACCGACAGCATCGTCGAGTCGACCAATCTCGACGTCTACCTCAGCGGCTCGCTGCTCGAGAAGGGCTCCGAGGTGGACACGCTCACCAGTATCGAAGACGCCACCATCACCGGAGGTGCTGCCGCCCAAGACTTCACCATCGGAGGCTTCGAAGGAGACGTCTTCGTCAACGGCGGCGAAAGCATCCTCGCCTGGTTCGGGCTCATCCCCGACCCGGTCGATGACCTCAACATTGAGTACAACGGGGATCTGACCCTCCTCGACGGCATCCTGCAGATCACCATCGACGGCAGCACCTACAACTACACCTTCGCCAACTTCGAAACCTGGACCCTCACCGGGGGCGTCGACGCCAACACCATCGCCGCGCCCAACTTCACCCTCGGCCCCGTCACGATCTATGGGGGCGACGGCGATGATATCCTGATCGGCAGCGATCAAAGCGACACGATCTTCGGGGGCGAAGGCGACGACCAGATCACCGGCAACGGCGGCGACGATCTCATCGACGGCGGCAACGGCGATGACACGCTCGTTGAAACGGATGTCCAGATCGCCCTCATCGACGATCTCAATATCAACTTCATCGGCGAACTCGACAGTTTGGCAAACCTCGAGAATGCCGACCTCACAGCCGACGCGGCGCTCGGAATCTTCGGCGTCCTGAGCTGGAGCAGCGGCGACCTCACCCTCAACGCGAACGCCGGCGTCGGCCAAGTCATCGCTCTCCGCGACGCCGACATCACGATCACCGACACCGCGATCAGCTTCTCCGACGGGACCCCGGCCATCAACCTCAACGGGATCCTGAACGTCGCCGCCGTCGGCGGCGCGAGCGACAACGTCCTCGACGGCTCCGCATTCACCGGCGACCTCATCCTCACGGGCGGCCTCGGCGACGACGTCCTCATCGGCGGCGCGGGCGACGACACCCTCAACGGCGACCTGGCGGTGAGTTCGGCCTCCGGCGGCGACGACACCTATGTCTTCGATGCCGACAACCCGCTCGGGACCGACACGATCTTCGATGAGCACGGCACGGACACGCTCGACTTCTCCCCCACTGCCAGCGGGCCGCTAGCGATCAACCTCGCCGCATTCGGTGCCGTCAACGGCAACCTCACCCTCGTGGCCGGCGCCACCGCCGACATCGAGAACGCCATCGGCGGCGCGGGCGTCGATGTCTTCACCGGCAACCCGCTCGACAACACCTTCACAGGCGGCGCCGGCCAAGACGAATACACCGGCGGCGGTGGGTCCGATACCGTCCTCCACGAAGAGGATACCAACGCCTCCGTCTCCGACGCGGCCCTCACGGTCGGCGCCGACATCGAACCGCTCAACGGCATCGCCCGGGTCCACCTCATCGGCGGGGCTGGAGACAATATCTTCGACGCGTCCGCCGTCACCACCTTCGCCGTCACCCTCGATGGCCGCGACGGCGCCGACGACCTCTTCGGCGGTTCCCTCGACGATATCCTCATCGGCGGCGCCGGAGCCAATTCCTTGGAGGGGGGAGCAGGCGACGACAGCTACCGGATCGATGCCGACAGCGATATCGGTACGCACGACATCGCCGACGCATCCGGATCCGCAGACACCATCGACTTCTCCACCACCTCCACCACGGGAGTCACCGTCGACCTCGGGCTCACCGGAACTCAAGTGGTCGCCCCCGGGGTCTCCATCGACCTCGCAGGTGCGAGCGACCTCGAACATGTCATCGGCACGCCGATGGCCGACACCCTGACAGGCAACGCGGCCGACAACACCTTCGACGGCAACGGTGGCAATGACACGATCGATGGCGGTGGCGGCACCAACACCGTGGAGGCCGAGGGGGACACCGACTTCACCCTGACCGACTCGACTCTCAGCACGGCCGCCGATACCGTTTCCCTCACCAATATCCAGCAGGCGGAGCTCACCGGGGGCGCCAGCGCGAACGTGCTCGACGCCTCGGCCTTCACCCTCGGCCGCGTCGTCCTCAATGGCCTCGATGGCTTCGATTCTCTGTTCGGTGGCGACGGGGACGACCTTCTCGACGGCGGAGATGGCGCCGATCTGATCTCGGGGGGCGCCGGCGACGACAGTCTCCTCGGTGGCGCCGGCGACGATATCCTCTACGGCAACGACGATGACGACACCCTCGAGGGCGGCGGGGGTGACGACACCCTCTACGGCGGCGACGGCGACGATACCTACTACTTCGACCTCAATCAGTTCCTCGGCTCCGATTCGATCATCGAGTACATCAAGTTCAACTTCGGCACCCTCACCTTCGAGCAGGAGGGAACCGCGGACACCATCGACGGCATCGGCCCGGTCGGCACTTCGCCCGTTCTCAGCGACCCGGCCCCACAGACCATCTCCCCCAACCTCAACCTCACGCTCCCGAACCTGAACGTCGAGGTCACGAACCTCTAACGGAGGCACCCCAATGAAGCAGCCCCGATCCCAAAACACCCTCGCGGTTCTTTTCGCTGGCATCGCCCTCTTGGTCTTCTCCGCATCCGGAGCCTTCGCCCAGTTCGTGTTCGAGGAGGTCGCCGTCCGCATCGAGAACGAGTCGATCAAAGACGAGGACAACGACACCCCTGGCTACGCCGTCATCCGCAACATCACCGGCCAATCTCGCAACCTCAACGGCCACCATCTGACGGACGACCCCGCGAAGCCGTTCAAATGGACCTTCGCGCACGATTTCATCCTCGCGCCCGGCGAACACCTGATCGTTTTCACCTCGGGCAAGAATCGCGAGGGCACCCCTCCGGGAGACCAGTTCCCCCCACACACCAACTTCTACGACCCCTGCGACTATTTCATCCAGATCCGCGAACCCGGCGGCGATATCATCGACGAGAAATCCGGAATCTCTCCGGCCTGCGGACCGACCTCCTCGTGCGACCCGGGGGATACCGTCCTCGTCGGCGTCGATCACCTCGCCGACTGGTGGGTTCCTGTCGACGACAAGGACGACTCGATCTGGTTCGCACCGGGGTTCGATCCCCCCCAAGCGGCGAGGGGGCGGAGCTGTTTCGGGTTCGATATCGACCCGCTCTGTGCCGGGCTCGTGCTCTACACCCCGCTCGATACCGCGGACGTCGATCCTCCAGCGGTCGGCAACACCGTCTACGACCGCAGCGACAGCAGCACCGTCCACCACGGCACGATGTCCGATCCGTTCCCGGTCGTCCCCGCGCAGATTGCCGAAGGCCTGCGCTTCTCGCCGAACGGTCAGAACGAGGGCCCCTGCGTCGACTTTTCGAACTCCCACGAACTGGAGCCCGGACGCGGCGATTTCACCATGTCGATCTGGGCCCGCCCGTTCGATTTCGACGGCCCGATCGCCCTCGCATCGAAGAAGACGACGTCGGGAGCCGGCTACATCCTCTACATCGAAGGCGGCGACGCCATCTTCCGCATCTTCGACGCGTCCGGATTCCCGGTCGAGGAGGTGCGCGCCCCCCTGCCGGCGAACCCCGGGGACTGGGTTCACATCGTCGCGAAAGTCTGCACCGACGGGCGCGGCGACCGCTTCCTTCGACTCTGTCTCGACGGCGGCGTCGTCGACGAGAAGGGGATCGACCCCGCCTTCTATATCGGCAATCCGGAAGCGACGCTCCGTCTCGGCTGCGGCCCGGCCGCCAGCAACGCCTTCGACGGTGAACTCGATGACTTCGCGATCTGGTGCAACTGCCTGAACGAGTTGCAGGTGCAACAGCTGAACGAGCACGGGCGGGCGAAGCGCTCGTTCAAAGACGCCTGCATCAACGATGCCCTCTACGGACACCTGATCCGCACCAATACCGCATCGCAGATGCTGAAGCGCAACTGCACGCTCTACACCCGCTTCGAGTTCAACCTCGCCTCCGTCCCCCCGCAGAACCTCATCGAATACCTGCGCCTCTGCATCAACTACGAGGACGGGTTCATCGCCTACCTCAACGGCGTCCAGGTCGCGACAGACAACGCGGGCGGCACGAGTTGGGACAGCTGTGCGAAGGGCGACCGCCCCGACGAGGATGCGTTGACCACCTCCGTCTTCGATATCACCTCCTTCGCCTCCGCGCTCCGCGCCGGACAGAACGTGCTCGCCATCCACGCTCAGAACGACCAACCCGCCAACGGTCGTTTCCTCCTCTGCGCCGAGCTTTGCCTCAAGGAGATCCAACTCGGGGACTGCGCGAAGGACACGCTCGGCACGGACTTCTGGGTCGCCTTCCCGCAGAACTTCCCCGCAGACGCCCCCTCGAACCCCTACGACATGAAGCTCTGCTTCACCGGGCCACGCAATACGACGGTAAGCGTCGATATCCCCGGCCTCTCGCTCCCGGGTTGGCCGAGGACGGTCGTCCTTTCCAATGTCGCCCCGGGCGGCTCCAGCGCCTGTGCCGAGCTGGCGATCCCCGCGATCGCCCAGCTCGATGGCTCCGATGTGATCGAGCCGAAGGGGATTCACATCGCGGCCTCCACGGACATCGCCGTCTATGCCACCAACGGACTCGACTACAGCACCGATTCCTACCTCGCCCTCCCCACCGATTGCGATGGTCGCAATTACGTCGTCCCCGCCTACAAGAACGTCGTCAACACCCCGTCGGGGCTGGCCGCGGTCAACGGCTCGCAGTTTGCCCTCGTCGCCACCCAAAACGACACCAAAGTACGTATCCTCCTCCCGGTGGATACCGCCCCTCACG
>JAUIGD010000444.1 GCA_030430255.1 Verrucomicrobiia bacterium | reverse complement strand
CCGGGACGGGCAGGCGCTCGCCCGGCGACTGCGGCTTGATGCCGGGCGGGTGGCGCTCCTTACTTCAACTTGAGCAGCAGTCACCTGATCGGTAGTCTTTGAGACTACTCAAGGTCCAGCTTGAAGGAAGACCTGTGCCTCCTAATCCTTCATATCGGTCCCTTCTCGCGGAGTTCCCAGAGCTCCAGTCTGACGACGTAATCCTTTCAAAGGAAGTCCTCGCCCATTTCGGCTTGCTTTTCTCCGGCTATGCTCTGTTAGAGGCTGGACTTCAGAACTGCTACGTGTTTTGGAAGCTTCGAGCGTCACTGTTAAATGGAGAAATTGCATCTGAACAAGAGTGGGAAGAACGTCACGAAGCACTTGAAAAACAAGCGTTCGCCGCGACCTTCGGGAGTCTGTTGAGGCTCGTGTCTGCCTGTCCGGGCCTGTCGGATCAGATGGATACGCTCTGGGCACTCAAGAAGAGTCGAGACTTCTTCGCCCACCATTTCTTCCGCGAGGAGAATGAAAAGATGTTCTCTGATGAAGCGGCGTTGCGCTTGATACTCCGAATGAACGTGTTGCGACACAAAGTAAAGCAAGCAGAGAAAACCGTAGACCGGGTGGGTCACACTCTCTTCAAGGCAATGTATCCGGATGAGGACTTGGAATCAAAATTGGAGTCGATGCTGAGCGACCTGAAGGCGGAGGCCATCGAAAATCCGCGGATGACTTTCGGCTGGGAGGAATGCGAGTAATCCGATCCTCATAGCTCTCAGAGTTCGATCAACCCCATCCACCACCTCCCGGCGTCAGCATCTCGAACGCGTCCCCCGCCGCCAGCTCCGACTCCGAGTTGCCCGGCACCACCTCACGGTTCCCGTCCGCGCGCAGCACCGCGTTCTCGCCGCAGG
The DNA here is from genome assembly GCA_030430255.1 of Verrucomicrobiia bacterium. GTDB lineage: Bacteria > Verrucomicrobiota > Verrucomicrobiia > Verrucomicrobiales > DEV007 > JAUIGD01. The sequence goes on along the minus strand of JAUIGD010000444.1, from coordinate 4,020 downwards.
CGCCGGGGGCGCCGCCGTGGGCGCCGGGGGGGGGGACCTCGCGGTGGGAGGAGAGGGTGGTGACGGTGACGGGGGCGAGGAAGCGGACGATGCGGTGGACGCCGTTGCCGCCGTGGTACTCGCCGGTGCCGCCGGAGCCCTGGCGGAGGGCCATGCGCTCGATGCGGACGGGGAAGCGGGTCTCCAGCACCTCGGGGTCGGTCATGCGGGTGTTGGTCATGTGGGAGTGGACGCCCGAGACGCCGTGCCAGCCGGGGCCGGCGCCGGTGCCGCCGGCGATGGTCTCGTAGTTCTGGAAGCGGTCGTTGCCCCAGATGAAGTTGTTCATCGTGGCCTGGCTGCCCGCCATCACGTCGAGCGCGCGGAGGAGGCAGTTGCAGATGGCCTGGCTGGCCTCGGTATTGCCGGCGATCACCGCGGCGCCGCGGTCGGGGTTGATCATCGAGCGCTCGGGCAGGACCAGGCGGAGGGGCTTGAGGCAGCCCTCGTTCAGGGGGATGTCGCGGCCAACGAGCGTGCGGAAGACGTAGAGGACGACGGCCTTGGCGATGGCGGCGGGGGCGTTGTAGTTGCCCGGCCGCTGCGGGGAGGTGCCGGTGAAGTCGATGGTGGCCTCGCCGTCGCCCACGGTGATGGTGGCGACGATCTGGCTGCCGTCGTCCAGCGGGTAAGTGAAGGTGCCGTCACTGAGCGTGCCGATGACCTGGCGGACCGAGGCCTCGGCGTTGTCCTGGACGTGGCGCATGTAGGCCAGAACCGTGTCGCGGCCGAAGGTGGCGATCATGCGCCGCACCTCGTCGATGCCGGTGGCGTTGGCGGCGACCTGCGCCTTGAGGTCGGCGATGTTGTCGGAGGGCGTGCGGCAGGGGTAGCGGCCGGAGGCGAGGATCTGGCGGGCTTCGTCCTCGAGGAAGCGGCCTTCGGTGACGAGGCGGAAGTTCTCGATGACGACGCCCTCATCCTCGATCCGGGTGCTGTCGGGGGGGCCCGAGCCGGGGGTGCGGCCGCCGATGTCGGCGTGGTGGCCGCGGGAGCCTGCGTAGAAGATGATGTCGCCGCCCTCGTCGCTCTCGAAGACGGGGGTGATGACGGTGACGTCGGGCAGGTGCGTGCCGCCGTCGTGGGGGGCGTTGAGCATGAAGGCGTCGCCGGGGCGCATCCGGCCGGCGTTGCGGCGGGCGATGACGCGGACGCTGTCGGACATGGAGCCGAGGTGGACGGGGACATGCGGGGCGTTGGCGACGAGGTTGCCGTCTGCGTCGAAGAGGGCGCAGGAGAAGTCGAGGCGCTCCTTGATGTTCACGCTGTAGGCGGTGTGGGCGAGGGTGACGCCCATCTGGTCGGCGATCGACATGAAGAGGTTGTTGAAGACCTCGAGCAGGATCGGGTCGACGTCGGTGCCGGTGGCGCGCTGGTCGGGGCGCGGCTCGGTGCGGTCGAGGATCAGGTTGCCGGCGGTGTCGATGCGGGCGGTCCAGCCGGGCTCGACGACGTTGGTGCCGGTGGGCTCGACGATGATGGCGGGGCCGGGGATGGTCGTGCCGGCGGGGAGTTGGGTGCGGTCGTGGAGGGGGGTGTCGCGGGTCTCGCCCGCGAAGACGGTGTGCAGGGTTGCTGCGGGGTTGTCCGTGCCGGTTTCCGGCGGGGTGGGGGCCGTGGCCTCGCCGGCCTCGCCGATGGCTTCGACGGAGAGCATGTCGAAAACGGGCTCGCGGTCGTCGTGGGCGAAGCCGAAGCGCTGGCGGTGGGCCTCGGCGAAGGCCGCGCGCATCGCGTCGGGGTCGCCGAAGCGGACGGCGAGGGACTGGTGCGAGCCGGGGTAGCGGAGGTGGGCACGGGTCTCGACGCGGACCGATGACGCCGGGATGCCCTGGCCGGTGACTTCGTCGGTGGCTTCGGATTCCATGCGGGCGATCTCCGCGCCGGCGTCGGCGTCGAGGGGGTGGGAGAACTGGGTCTCGCGGAGGGCGCGGATGTCGGCGAGGCCCATGCCGAAGGCGGAGAGGACGCCGGCGAAGGGGTGGACGAAGACGGTGTCCATGCCGAGCGAGTCGGCGACGAGGCAGGCGTGCTGGCCGCCGGCGCCGCCGAAGCATTGCAGCGTGTAGCGCGTGACGTCGTGGCCGCGCTCGACGCTGATCTTCTTGATCGCCTGCGCCATGTTGCCGACGGCGATGCGGAGGAAGCCCTCGGCTGTGGCCTCGGGGGTGAGGGGCTGCGCGCCCGTGGCCTCGGCGATTTCGGCGGCGAGGGTCTGGAACTTCTCGCGGACGATATCGGCGTCGAGGGGCTGGTCCCCGTTCGGGCCGAAGACGGCGGGGAAGTGCGCGGGGGCGAGCTTGCCCAGCATGACGTTGCAGTCGGTGACGGTGAGGGGGCCGCCGTTGCGGTAGCAGGCGGGACCGGGATGCGCCCCCGCGCTTTCGGGGCCGACCTGGTAGCGGCCCTCGCGGAACGACAGGATCGAGCCGCCGCCGGCGGCGACGGTGTGGATGTCCATCATCGGCGCGCGCATGCGGACGCCGGCGACTTCGGTTTCGAAGGAGCGCTCGTAGGCGCCGGCGTAGTGGGTGACGTCGGTGCTGGTGCCGCCCATGTCGAAGCCGATCAGCAGGTCGTGGCCCGCATCCTCCGCCGTGCGGACCATTCCGACGACGCCGCCGGCGGGGCCGGACAGGATGGCATCGCGGCCCTGGAACAGCGCGGCGTCGGTGAGGCCGCCGTTCGACTGCATGAAGAAGAGACGGTCGGTGGTGCCGCGCTCGATGTCGAGGGCGGAGGCGACGCGGTCGATGTAGCGGCGCAGGACGGGGGAGAGATAAGCGTCGACGACGGCGGTGTCGCCGCGACCGACGACCTTGATGAGGGCGGAGGCTTCGTGGCTGGCGGTGACCTGGGTGAACCCCACCTCCCGCGCGATCCCGGCGACGCGGGCCTCATGGTCGGGGTTCAGGTAGCCGTGCATGAAGGCGATGGCGACGGAGCGGAGGCCGTTTGCGTGTGCGGCCTCCAGCGCGGCACGGGCGGCGGCTTCGTCCAGCGGGGTGATGACCTCGCCGGCGGCGTCGAGGCGTTCGGGAACCTCGGCGACTTCGGCGTAGAGCGGTTCGGGCAGGCGGACATGCAGGTCGAAGAGGCGCGGACGCGCCTGGGTGCCGATGCGGAGGAGGTCGGCGAATCCTTCGGTGATGAGCAGGAGCGTCGGCTCGCCCTTGCGTTCTAGGAGCGCGTTGGTGGCGACGGTGGTGCCCATGCGGACCGAGGCGATGCCGCCTTCGGGGAAGGTCTCGACGCCCATCAGGCGGCGGATGCCCTCGACCGCCGCGTCCTCGTACTGGCCGGGATTGTCGGAGAGGAGCTTGGTGGTGGCGAGCTGCCCATCGGGTGAGCGGGCGACGATGTCGGTGAAGGTGCCGCCGCGGTCGACCCAGAACTGCCACTTCGACTCTGCCGTCATGCGTGCCACCCTCCACGTGAGGCCGCTGGCCGAACTCACCGAAGCCTGACACTTTGTCAACGCAAGGAAAGAAACCGACAGGGAGACAAGATATGCTGCGCTTCGCCTTACCGCTCGCCCTGGCCGCCGCTCCGGCCGTCGCCCAGGGGTGGGACATGCCGACGCCCTACGGCGATTCGACCTTCCACACGCAGAACATCATGCAGTTCGCCGACGAGGTGCGCGAAGCCACCGGCGGCGAGCTCGACATCACCGTGCATTCGGCCGGCAGCCTGTTTCCGCACCCCGAGATCAAGAACGCCGTCCGCTCGCGCCAGGTACCGCTCGGCGAGTTCTTCCTGTCGACGCTGTCGAACGAGAACGCCGCCTTCGGGCTGGACAGCCAGCCGTTCCTGGCGACGTCGTACGAGGATGCGGCGAAGCTGTGGGAGGCGCAGAAGCCGGTGATCACCGAACTGCTGGCCGAAGAGGGGCTGATGCCGCTCTTCTCGGTCGCTTGGCCGGCGCAGGGCCTCTACACCAATGGCGAAATCGCGACGGTCGACGATCTGAACGGGCTGAGG
>JAUIGD010000443.1 GCA_030430255.1 Verrucomicrobiia bacterium | reverse complement strand
ACCTCCCGCTCCTGCCCCGGGCCGAAGCGCAACTCGGAGGCGAGCCAGCCGACGATCCCCTCCAAGGCTTCCGCGCCGTCGAAGCGTGGCACCTCGCCGGAGGCGAACGCTTCGAGGACGTGTTCGTGGGGGACGGACTCTCCATCGCAGGTGACCCGGTAGCCGCGGCAGAACTTGGCCGCGGCCGCGCGCATCTGAGCGGCGTCGGGCCGTTCCCCCTCCTCGCGCCACACCATCCAGTCCTCCCAAGCTTCCACAGGGAAGCCGAAGCGTACCTTCTGGGCTTCGTCGGAGCGGTTCCGCATCAGATAACGGACCGAGACTTCAGCGCGGGTTTCGCGCAGGGTGATGTCGAGCTTCTCATCGACGATCGCGATGTGCTCGACGCCCTCCGGCTGGAACGGTGCTGGGGTGCCGGTGAACTGGACCCCGAAGCGGTAACCTCCGCCGTTGGCCGCGGCTGCGGTCAGCGCCGCGATGGAGGACAGGGCGATGCAAGAGAGGGTTTTCATAAGGGGAGGTTACGTCGCGGCGGGACGGTTCCTTACATCCGAAACGCCGCCTTGGACAGCGGCGCGTCGCCGTGCCATCGTCGCCGCACCATGGTCACCCTCCGCCCGCTGCGGTCGGCGCTCGCGCTCGCCGCCCCCCTCGTCCCGCAGGCCGTGTCGGCGCAGTACTTCAACGACTTCGAAAGCCCGCCGCACCGCTACTGGACCGCCGAGGTCAACGACCCGATGTCGAAGCTCGTGCGGCGCTTGGAGGCCGGCGAACTGAAGCTCGAGGAGGAGCCGGGCCTGCCGCTGTTGCGCCGGGTGTTGAAGGAGCTCGAGGTGCCGGAGGAGTCACAGGTGTTGGTGTTTTCCAAGACCAGCCTGCAGCGGCGCGCGGTGTCCGGGTCGAACCCCCGCGCGGTCTACTTCAACGACCAGACCTTCGTCGGCTGGATGCCGGGCGGCCGCATCGAGATCTCCAGCGCCGACCCGCGCCTGGGGTCGGTCTTCTACATCGAGGAGATCGAGCGGCGTCCCGATTCGGGGGCGGGCTTCGAGCGCAGCCGCCGCTGCATCGGCTGCCACGCCGGCAGCGCCACCAACTTCCTGCCCGGGCCGCTGGGGCGTTCCGTGTATCCGGATTCCGAAGGGCGGCCGCTGCGGTCCGTCGATACCTTTGAGCGGATCGGCCACGCGGTGCCCTTGCAGGAGCGCTGGGGGGGCTGGTTCGTGTCCGGCCATCACCCAGGGATCACGCACATGGGCAACGCGTTCGCCAAGCCCGGCCGCGACGGGGTCGAGCTCGATCGCGACCAGCGGGCGCAGGAAGGGGATCTCGGGGCCTTCTTCGACCAGGACAAATTCCTCCGTCCCGGCAGCGACGTCGTGGCTTTGTTAGTGCTCGACCACCAGGTCAGCATGGAGTTCGAGCTCATGGAGGCGAACTACATCGCCCGGCAGGCGATCGCCGACGCCGGCTGGCGCGAGGGCGAGTTGCCCGCGCAGCGCCCGGAGGCGTTCGAAAAGGAGCTGGCCGCGGCGGCCGACCGGGTGGTCGGCTACATGCTGTTTCAAAACGAGGCGCCGCTGGGAGACCGCCCGATCCAGGGGGGGGCCGATTTTCAAGAGGCCTTCATGAGCGCGGCGCAAACCGATCCCGAGGGGCGCTCGCTGAGGGATTTCCACCTCGACGGCCGCCTGTTCAAGCACCGCTGCTCCTACATGATCCACTCGCCGAGCTTCGGCGGCTTGCCGGCGCCCCTCAAAGAGGCGGTGTTCGCACGTCTCCGGGAGGTGCTGGCCGACGGCGAACCGGTCGACGGCTACGCCCACTTGCCCGAGGCCGAGCGCCGGGCGATCCGCGAGATCTTGGCGGCGACAGTCGAGGGCTTCCACGCGGAGTGAGGCCGGGGGCGGGACGGGTGGAAGGGAGGACGGTGAGTTCTCAGTCGAGTCGTCCCGAGACCGCAGAGACCGACGCCGCCGGTACCGCACGACCAAGGTAAAGACGACTTGCCCTTCGATGAGAACATCAGCGTTCTTTTGGGGGGGGGGGGCCGCGCGTTTCTGGATGGGGAGAGAATCGGTTCTGGCGCAAATTGAGTGACTCACCGCCGAGGGCACGGCACGTCTCAGGAAGGTCGTGCCGGGGGCGCCCCCCTCCGGTGATCCCGCGTCGATCCGGTGGTGGCCGCGTTGCCAGTCCACGGACGGTGGCGGGGATCATCAGATGGGTCCGAATCCTCCTTAAAAGTCAACGAATCCAAAGTATCTTGCTCTAGTTTTTATCAAAATGATGAAAATGAATATTACACCTTGTTAATGAATGACTTAGCGGTGTTGAGCGCTTGCGGGCGCGGGGTGGAAAGGATATGATTTGGCTTATGGCGAAACGGGGATTCCCTCTCATGGCGCTCGCATTGGCGGGTGCATTCACTATTGTTGGCAACCGCGCCCAAGCACTTCCGTTCGTGGATCTGTTCGCGAAGGACTTGGAACAGGTGCCGGCGACGGAGGAACTGCGACGGCAGGAGGATGAGGCGCGGGCGAAGCTCAACGAAGCGTTGGCTTTGGAGGCACGGCGGCCCGGGAAGGCTCTGGATGAGCACCAGTCGATCGTCCGCCGCTACCCGCTGACCACGGCGGCGGCGATGAGCCAATACAAGATCGGTGAACTCTTGCGGGCCGATGGCAAGGACTCGCGCGCCTTCGACGCCTTCCAGACCTTTGTCGAGAACTACAAGGGCAGCTCGGCGTTCCCGGACGCGATCCGGAACCAGTACGAGATCGCCCAGCAGGGTGGCGACGGCGGCCGCCGCAGCCGCGTCCTCGGGGTGATTCCCCGCAAGGTGCAGAAGAGCGAGCTGCTCGAGTGGTATGGGAAGATTGTCGCCAGCGCCCCCTTCTCCGAGTACGCGCCCCTCTCGCAATTCGCGATCGCCGAGATCTACGAGGAGCAGGAGCAGTCGGCGATGGCGATCGCGGCCTATCAAGCGATTGTCGACAAATATCCGCGGCACGCCAAGGCGGCCGAGGCGCAGTTCCGCATCGGCAACATCGGCCGCACGGCGGTGGAGAGCGGTAGCCAGGACCTGTCGAACATCCAGTCGGCGCGCGGTGCGTTCGAGGATGTCTTGCTCGCCTATGAAGACAGCGAGCGGGCGACCGAGGCGCGGGCGGCGCTGCAACAGTTCGATGCGGTCGAGGCGGAGAAAATGTTCGAGGTCGGCCAGTTTTATGAGAAGCAGAAGAAGTTCCGCAGCGCGGCCGTCTACTACCGCAAGGTGGCGGCGATGCCCGGTTCGCCGCGCGCGGCGGAGGCGCAGCAGCGGCTCGACCAACTCGTCGCCGCGGTGCCGGATGAGGTCGAGGAGCGGAGGCCGCTGATCCCGCGGCCCCGTCTGGGTTTGGGGCGCGACGGTGCCAGCGAAGTGGCCGCCGCGGGAGATGGGGCGACCCCGCCGGACGCCGCGGCACGGCCGGGGCTGTTGAAGGCGCGATCCAACTACGTCGGCCCCCCGGCTCCCGATCTGGCAATCGTCGCCCCGGACAAGCCGAAGATGCGCACCAATCCCGCGGCGGTGCCGATCGTGCCGCTGGAGGAACAGGATCCCGATCCGCTGCCGCCACCGCCGCCGCCGATCGAGGAGGAGGCGTTGAGCGACACCTTGCCGCCGCCGCCCGCCCCGGAGCCCGCCCCCGAGGAGGAGCCGCTGCCGCCCATCCCGGCGCTCGATGACGACGGATTCCTCACCTTGCCGCCACCGCCACCGGCGGACTAGGAGGCTGCCGGACTTAGGACTTTCGAGCCCGAACGTTTTCGAATTTCGATCCAAATGGTCACGATGATGAGGAGTTGATCGAGATAAGCGACGAGACAGCGGGGCGATTTGGGCAAATTGTAAAACGATTCGCGCCGGAACGGGTGAGTCCGGCAGGCTCCTAGGATGCTGTCGGAGCTGACCGGCGGGTGTCATCGGCGGGCGAATTCCGCCTCCGTCGTGATCGCTTCGGAGGCGGTGCGTCGCCGCGTGCGACCGCCGCGTCCGCGCCCGCTCACGGGGTGACCGCGATGGTCACCAACCGAAGACGGGGAATGGATTCCGGCTGTTCTGCGGTGCCGACGCCAAAGGACTTGCGCGGATTTCGCGGCCTGCCTAAGCTGCGGGAGATATTTTGCCAATATGAAGTTTTTGAAGCCCCTCTGGATCGCCGCTTTCGCTCTCGCCTGTGCCGTGCTCGGCAGCAGTTGTGCGGGCTATCGACTCGGCAGTGTGAAGGGGGCGGCGATGGCGCATGTGGATAGCATCGCGGTGCCAACTTTCGCGAACGACACGCTCGAGCCGCGCGCTCAGGTGTTGGTGACCAACGAGGTGATCAAGCACCTCCAGCGCGATGGCACCTACCGTATCGCCGATCCTAAGCGTGGTGGCGACGCCATCCTGCATGGCAAAATCCTCAACATCGAGCGCCGGCAGCTCCGGGCAAGCCGCACCGATGTGCTGCGGACCCGCGAGATCGAGATCATGCTGACGCTCGAATTTAGCCTCGAGGATGCGGAGACCGGCGCGGAGCTCGACCGCGGCGTCGTCACCGGCCGCACCGGGGTCTACCTCGACCCGAACTTCCAGCTCACCGAGCGCCAGGCGATCCAACTCGCCGCCGAAGACGCCGCCGAATCGCTCGCCAGCCGCTTGGGCGAAGGATTGTAGGGAACGTCCCCGAGATCCACTCCGGCTCCTTTAGGTGCCCGCCGCACCTCGATTCCGAGAGGGCGAGGGGCGCACTGAGGGCGAGGTGGCAGTGGGGACGAGTCTCCGCGAAGGTGCGGCTACGCTTCGATGGATTCTCCTTCACCAGCCGACCCCCAGTCCCCGCACGGCGCTCTAGGCCAGCATGCTGACGCCGAAAGCGGCCCCAATGGGGGCGGCATTCCGAGAGGGGGG
>JAUIGD010000442.1 GCA_030430255.1 Verrucomicrobiia bacterium | reverse complement strand
GTGCTCAGGGTCGGGGCGGAACAGCAGCGTGCGCCAGGGGATGTTGTCGCGGACACCGGTGGGCTGGGAGCCGAACTGTCCCGGGCCGGCAATGATCCGGTTGGGCGCGAAGAACTCCCGCGAGATCTCCGCGGTGGACGGCACCGTGCCGATCTGGTCGGTGTCGAAATAGGGGTCGGCGCCCCGGGTGGCACCGTCGTCGATGCGGTTGATGTAGGCGCCGTCGATGTGTCCGCCGAGACCGTTGTCCCAGTCGCCAGTGACCATCGGGTCCAAGTTGTAGGTCGCCCCCTTCCCGCGCGCCTTCGGGGCGTAGTAGGGGTTGGTCAACTGGCCGATCACCGGGCTGTGGGTGAAATCCGGCAGGGCGCGCTCGGAGTAGTTGGCGCCCTCGATCATCTCGCGCTGCACTTCGAAGCCGTGCACCTTCGAGCCATCGGGCCACACTAAGCTGTGAGCGTGCTTGTTGGTGGTGTCGGTGAAGTTGATGTGCGGTTGGAACTGGCCGGTGTCGAAGCTCATCGAGCGCCGGTTGGCGGCTGGCAGCCGGAAGTCGCCGTGGCCGACAACCATCGAGCGGGTCACGTCGCCTTCGAAGATGAACTGCGATCCGCCGCGTGCTGAAGTCACGCGCTGGCTCCAAGACCCTCCCCCTTGCACAGGGCTGGGAATGGGCACTTCCATATCGGGCCAGTTGAGTTCGGCGATCTGGATTAGGTTGTTGATGCTGCGGTCGCGAGAATCATACAAGATGACCCGCCATGGATCTTGGAACTGGACTTTGAAAGTGCCGCCTTCTTCTGGCACCGGAATCTTGGCGGGTCGGCCTGCTTGGTCGCGCAGCTGGATGACCTTCGAAGAGTAGAGCATGGGGCCACCGTGCGCGCCCCACCAGCGGTTCTTCTCTCCGGTGCGCGGCTGGGTCTCCGCGCCGTTATTGGTCGCCGCAGCGCCCAGCCCGTAGGTGATCCCGTTGATGACAATGTTCGGATCCGTGTCGCCTTGGCGCGAGTCGCCGCCGGCGATCCCGTTGATTGACACATAGGAGTTCGGACGGATTTTGGAGAAGCCGTGCGAGGGACAGAAGGCCTCGACCACCACCCCAACTTCCAGGAGCCGGTTGGGGGGATCCTCGTTGTCGCCGCCCGCCGACATGAAGACCAAGGTAACTTCGGAGACGCCATAGAGGCGTCCGTAGCCCTTGGCGGGGAAAATGAGCCGATCCCAGCGGTCACGGTGCGCCGCGGTCGCGTGGTTGCTGCCAGAGGGCTCTCCGCCACAGAGGCAGCTCGGGGCAATCTGCCCATAGTCCGACCCGTAGCGACTGCCGCCGACCGAGGGGTCGAAGAGGTTGGTGGTTCGGATGGTATCCCAAATGCCGGTCAGGATCTGGAAGCCGTCGCGGTCATCGTCGATGCCGCCGTACTTGGCGGCCATGGCACGGCCATACCCTGGGACAGGTTCACCGGCCAAGGGGGCAAGGTAGTAGTGGAGCAACTCCAAGTTGCGGCCTCCCAAGTTGCCGTAAACCTCCCCGTGGCGGCTACCGGAGCTCTGGCGGCGCCAGTAGAATTCCCGCGGCCCGACCTTGTTGCAGTAGGCCATCATGCGGTCGTAACTCGACCCGCCGCTGCGGAAGGTGGTTGCGTTGCTCATCGGCCACATCGACATCTTCGGCGTTCCCCACGGGGTCAGCTCGGGGGAGACGCTGTTGGTGGTGAGGAAGAACTTCGCCGAATCGAGCGCAGCCCGAGGCGTGCCCGGACGCACCGTCCGCCCCTGGGTGGTGAACGTTTCGTTGGCGATGCGGGGGTAGTCGCCAGTGGCGGTGAGGGAGCCCTCTTTCCCTTGGCGGTAGAGAATCTCGTCCACGGTCGCGTAGAGCCGGTGGTTGTCGATTTTCGCCCCCTCGTTGCTGGGGCGCTGCGTGCCTCCCTGAGAACCATCTTCCCAGGTGACCCGAGGGGCGATCTGCATCAGATCCTCGTAGTCTTCCTGCTCGAGGTCGCGGTGTGGATAGAACACGGAGGAGAGCGAGACCATGGCTGGGTGGCCGGGGTAGCGGTTGAACTCCCCTTTGGCGGGCTGGTACTTGCTGAGATCGTGCTCGCCGGGGGAGTCGTAGCGCGGCTGGTCCCAATGGACGCCCTCGGAAGCCGTGTTGATGTTGATCTTGCTGCTCTCGTCATCCGTCCAGAAGGCGATGCGGGCGCTGATCGGGTTCTCCTTGCTCGGTTGTTTCGTCCCCGAGCTGGAGAAGAAACGACCGTTTTCGTCGACGGAGCCAATGGTGCCGTCGTCGAGCAGGTAGAGCCACTCGACCGGCATCGGCAGGCGCTGCTTCTCCGGGTCGCTGCCCGGTTCGACGATGCCGTTGATCTCGACGCCGGTGGAGCCGCTCTTCGAATAGGTGAACCCTTCGATGGAGTCCTGTTGCCTGTCGCCGCGGTAGGCGCGCGGGTCGACGATCGGGAAGTGCAGTCGCTGATCCCGCTTGGAGAAGACGGGCGCGTTCAGATCGACCCAACGGGCGCTGTTGCGATCGGAATCCCAATCGGCCGGGATGCTATCGAAGACCCCGCGCACCGGAGCCCCTGACTGGGAGCGGTTCGGCTGCATGTTCGACGCCGAGTAGAGCAGGTAGCGAGCCGTCACCAAGCGGTCGTAGCTGTTGCCGCTGCTGGTGAACGTGGTGATCATGCCCGGCTGGGACGCCCAGGTCGAACGGCGGTTACCGCGCGCGTTGAGGGCGGTGGCCTCGCGGAGTTGGGCGATCACCATGTTGGTGACGATGTCCGACAGCTGGCGGGTACGCAGGCTGGAAGCGTAGTAGCGAGAGGCCTCCAGTTCCGACTTGGCGCCAGAGAAGAAGGCCAGCATGAGGATCGACATCAGCAAGAGTGTCGAGAGCACGGTGACGATCGCGATGCCGCGTTGGTCGCGTTTCGCCCCGCGCCGCTTCTTCTGCGGAGAAGGGGCGGATGCGACCGGCTCGGGTGGGGTTTGCATTTTCATGGGAGTGTTGGCTGCGTTGCTAGGGTTGGCGTGGACTCCTTCGGAAGAATGAACTTTGTAGGTCGGCACCCTCCTGCAAGCGAGTCCTATCGCCGCTGAGTGTGCCTTCGAGACCGGCCATTCAATATATTCATGTTTTACTTTGCATATACGCGAGCGTCAAGATAGAATCGCATTAGAAAGAGGATCTTCGCCATCGCGGAAGGGGCGCTCCGAGCGGGAATGCCGCTTGAACCCGCCCGCCCCGTCCGGCATACTCTAGCTATGGCGAGGTCGTTTCTCCGCCAAAACCCCACCCCCCTAGCCCCATGAAATTCCGGTCGTTGTTCCCCACCGCCGCGCTCGCATGTTTCGCTGCATCCGGCGCTCTCGCGCAACAAGTCGAACTGATCCCGGTCGATTCGATCTGGAAGTACCTCGACAACAACCAAGATCCCGGCTGCTACGACGGTGGCTTTGGCTGGACCGGCGAATTCTTCGACGACTCAAGCTGGCCCAGCGGCCAGGCCGAATTGGGCTTCAATGAGGGCGACGAGAATACCTTGCTCGACCGCGGGGAATCGCCCTACCCGACCACCTACTACTTCCGCAAGACCTTCGAAGTTACCGCCGCCCAACTGGATCAACTGGAGGGGGGGGATGGCTTCTACCAGATGGTCTTCAACCTTCTCCGCGACGACGGGGCGATCGTTTACCTGAACGGCGAACTCTTGTTCCGCGACAACGTCGCCGAGGCCTTCGATTACTGCCACGACACCCGCGCGACCGGTGCGGCGGGGGGCACCGCTGAGCGGACTTTTTACGAATGGGTGATCAACGGCGACGGACGGCTCTATGAAGGGGAGAACGTGCTGGCCGTCTCGGTTCATCAGAATAGCCCGGGTAGTTCCGACCTCAGTTTCAACCTCTCGATGAGCGCCGCGAAGGTGCCGTCCCAATTCGGGCGCTACCATCCACCGATCGGCATCGACTTCGATGAGGATCCCCCCGGCGGCTTAGGCGGGTTCACCCCCGACCCGTTTGGGGGCACCGAAGATCTCGGCTGGGACGTGGTCCGCTTCAGCGGCGTCGCGGCCGGCACGACCAATCGCAATATTTTGCCGGGTGCTCCCCCTGAGGACTTCGCCAACGGGTGGTGTTTCTATGTGAACCAAGGGCGTGCGGCGCTCACCAACCAGACCGAGACCGCGTTCGACAGCCCCTTGCGCTATCGAGTGGATCTCCGGAACTACAGCGATGTGACGATGAACTTTGGGTTGCGGACCGACAACACCGGCGGCGTCGGGGGGTACCCGGCCGGCAACGGCTTCGAGACCTCGGACTACGCGCGCCTCTACCACCTCGTCAGTCAGGACGGTGAAACCTTCGCCAAGACCCTCGCTTGGGAACTGAAGGGCGGCGGCGGCGTCGGGACCGGCGGCTTCCAAGCGGACAAGCTGATCGCCGAGTCCGACTCGAAGAAGGGGCTCGTGCCGACCAACGGCAACCTCGGTCTGACTTGGACGCAGCTGGGATTCAACGACGCCTCTTGGCGCTCCTTCACCAAGGGCGTCGGTTATGACAGCGCCGCCGACTACCGCCCCTACATCGGTTGGGATACCGGTTCGCTGATGCGGAGCCGCAACGCCAGCTGCTACATGCGCATCCCGTTCACGGTGACCGACACCAGCGACTACCAGGCGCTGACGTTGTTCGCCCGCGACGATGATGGTTTCGTCGCCTACCTGAACGGGCACAAGGTCGTGACCGCCAACGCGCCCGCGAGTCCCCAGTGGAACTCTTCAGCCAACGGCAACAACCCGGATGGCACAGCGATTAACCTCAAAGCCTTCAATATCGACGCCCACCTCGACAAGCTCATCATCGGCAACAATGTCCTCGCGGTCCACGCAATGAACACGAGCACGAGTTCCAGCGACTTCCTGACCTCGGTGGAGTTGGAGGC
>JAUIGD010000036.1 GCA_030430255.1 Verrucomicrobiia bacterium | reverse complement strand
ATCGGCGCGTTCACGCTCGACAAGCCCATCAGCCGCTCCGCCTCGCCCGGTCGCTGGTACGCGGGTCTCGAAATCCTCATCGGCCTCTGGGCCCTCGCCACCATCGCGCTCATCCCGGTCATCAACAGCGCGATGCACGACCTCATCGGCGTCGAGCCATCGCCCGTCCGCCACTGGATGCTCGCCTTCGGCATCCCTTTCATCACGCTCCTGCCCGCCACCGCCGCCATGGGCGCAACCCTCCCCGCCATGGACCGCTTCGTCTCCGCGCTCACCCACCAGGGGCGCACCATCGGCGGCATCTACGCCGTCAACACACTCGGCGCCGCGACCGGCGTCCTCGCCAGCACCTTCTTCATCATCCCCTCTCTCGGCTACCGCGCGACCGTCATCGCCTTCGCTGTCATCAATCTGCTCTGCGCCGCCGTCATCCTCCTCTGGCCCGCCAAGGGCGAAACCGCGCGGGAGCCCGTCCACCAGCCCATCGAGGGAACCCCGCCCGCCTGGCGACTCAACCTCATCCTCCTCGTCACCGGCCTGCTCGGCATCGGCTACGAGGTCCTCGGCGTGCGCGTCATGGCCCAGGTCCTCGAGAACACCGTCTTCAGTTACGCCGCGGCTCTCATCGTCTACCTTTGCTTCACCGCCATCGGGGCCGCCCTCTACCAGCGCCTGCTCAGCCACCGCCCCTTCGCGCCGACCCTCACCACCCTCCTCATCGCCCTCTCCACCTCCTGCATGATCGGCATCCTCGTCCTCGGCCGCGGCATCGATCTCTACGAATCCATCGCCATCGCCCCCGGGCGCAGCTTCTCGCGAGGCCTGTTCGCCGAGTTCGTCATCGCCGCCCTCGTCTTCGCGCTGCCGACGCTGCTCATGGGCGCCACCTTCAGCCACCTCGCCCAGGCCGCCCGCCGCGAGCGTGGCGGCGTCGGGCGCGCCCTCTGCATCAACACGCTCGGCGGCTCGCTCGCCGCCGTCTCCTTCGGCATCATCCTGCTCCCGACCATCGGCGCGAAGTGGGCCCTCACCATCGTCGCCCTCGGTTACCTCACGCTCCTCCCGAAGTGGCGCGACCAGCGCGCGATCTACGCCGCGGTCCCCGTCGTCTTCGTTGTCTTTCTTCCATCCAACCTCGTCTTGGTCACGCCACCCGCTGGCGGGCGCACCATCGAATACCGCGAGGGCGTCATGGCCGCCGTCGCCATTGTCGAAGACCCGCAGGCCAACCGCTTCCTCAAGGTCAACAACCTCTTCCAGATGGGCGGCACTACCAGCGGCTTCGCCGAGCGCCGCCAGGCCCACCTCCCACTCCTGCTCCATCCGAACCCCGAGCGCGCCCTCTTCCTCGGCGTCGGCACCGGCATCACCACCGGAGCCGCCACCATCTACCCCAACCTCAAGATCGACGCCGTAGAGCTCCTCCCCGAAATCGTCGAGCTCATGCCCGCCTTCCAGACCGAGAACGAGTTCCTTCACCAGCAGCCCGCCGTCTCGCTCTACACCGCCGACGCCCGGCGCTTCATCCGCGCCACCGACCAAACCTATGATGTCATCGTCGCCGACCTCTACCATCCCGCGCGCGACGGCAGCGGCATGCTCTATACCCGCGAGCACTTCACCGCCATCCGCGACCACCTCGCCGACGGCGGCATCGCCTGCCAATGGATGCCGCTCCACCAGCTCGACACCGAAACCGCACGCCTCATCATCCGCACCTGGCTCGAGGTCTACCCACACACCGTCGCCGTTCTCGCGCACTACAACGTCAACACGCCCGCCCTCGGCCTGATCGGCTCGACCCAGCCGCTCATCTTCCCCACCGACTGGCACGCCCAGCGCACCGCGGAAAAGCCTATCCTCGACGGCCTCATCCGCCAGCGCCAGGCCCTCTACGACGGCTTCGCCCTCTTCGGCACCTTCATCGCCGACCGCGATCAACTCGCGCAATTCGCGGGCGATGGCCCCGTCAACACCGACGACCGCCCCCTCGTCACCTTCCGCGCTCCGCGCTTCATCTACCGCCAGACCGTCTCACCCTACGCCCGCCTCAAGACCATCCTCGCCGAGACCGATCGCGATCCCACCGCCCTCTTCGACCCCGCCGATCCCGCGGCACCCGCGTTCATCGAAGCCCTCTCCGCCTACCTCGCCGCCCGCGACACCTTCCTCGCCGGAGCCATCCTCCAAACCCAGGGCGACACCGCAGGCGCAGTCCGCCAGTACATCGAGAGCGCCCGGCAGAGCCCGGACTTCCTCGCCGGCTACCTCACCGCCCACCAGTTCGCGCTCTCCATCGCCCCCTCCGACCCCGCCCGCGCCCGAGAGATCCTCCGCGCTCTGCAGGAAGCCAACCCCGCCCGCCCCGAAGCCCCGCGCTCCCTGCGCGAACTTACCGGACGCTGAGCCCCGAGCCGAACCGCCTCTCGCCGCCCGCCATTTCGGTGTTATCCCTGCATCGCAGGTCTACCAGCGCCGATGACCCTCGATGCGGCGGGCTGTGCGGGCGCTCCCGCAACCCGCTACGAATGCCGCGAGCCGGACGATGAACACCAGACCTGATCCACGCCAACACGATCAGACCGATCCTCAGCCCAGCCCCGGCGCCGGCCTGCCGCGCATCGAACTCCGCTGGGACGAATCCGCGGTCAGCCGCCTCGCCATCCACGCTCAGGCCGACGGTCAGCCCTGCCCCGTCCTCGCCTCACTCGCCAGCGCCGCCGCGCAGATGCTCGACGCTCCCTGCGCCGCCGTCACCCTCGTCGACCGCGACTCCGTCCGCATCCTCGCTGCCCACGGCGTCGACATCGATCGCCTCGACCGACCACAGAGTTTCTGCGGCGAGTGCGCCTCCACAGCAAAGCCCCTCATCGTCGAAGACGCCGCCTCGGACCCACGCTTCCGCTCGTCTCCGCTCGTCGCCGAAGCCGGCGTCGGACACTACATCGGCGTGCCGCTGATCGGGTCGTGTGCAACCGCCATCGGCACCCTCTGCGTCTTCGGCCCCGGCAAACGCAGCGCCGACCCGCAATCTACGGGCCGCCTCTCGACGCTCGCCGCCGCCGCGGTGCGCGCGATCGAGCAGAAGCGCCTGCTCATCGAACACGATGCCCAGCGCGACCTTTGCCTCGGCGTGCTCGACGCCTCCATGGACGGCATCTGCACTCTCAGCGAACTCACAAGCGCGTGCGGACGCATCACGGACTTCCGCATCACCATGATGAACGCCCGCGCCGAGCAGCTCCTCAGCGCAACCGCCGATCGAACCGTCGGCCGCCGCCTCGCGGGCGTGTTCCCGCGCGTGCGAGAGAACGGTCTGCTCGACCGCCTCGCCACCGTCGCCGAGTCCGGCGAGCCCCAGCGATTCGAACTCCTCGACGAGTCCCCGCATCGCGCTGCCTGGTTCGAGGTCTCCGCCGTCCGCATCCCCGGCGGCGTCGCCGTCACATTCGCCGGCATCGACGACCGCAAGCAGGCCGAAGCGCAGCTCAAAATCAACAAAGATCGATTCCTCATGGTCAGCGCCGCCACAGAGGACATGGTCTGGGATTACGACGCGCGCTCCGGCCGACTCTGGTGGAGCGAAAATTTCTCGCTCTGCCTCGGCCACAGCGTCGACGAGATCGAAGAGCACCTCGACTGGTGGGCGGAAAAACTCCACCCCGACGACCGCGAGGCGACCGTCGCCAGCTTCGACGCCGCGCTGCACAGCGACCACACCAACTGGTCCGCCCACTACCGCATCCGGCGCGCCGACGGCTCCTACGCCACCGTCCTCGACCGCGCATCCATCATGCGCGATCACCGCGGCGAGCCGATCCGCGCCGTCGGCGCGATCATCGACCTCTCCGCCCGCCTCCAGGCCGGTCGCGATATCGAGTTCCAGCGCACGATCCTCGAAGCCCAGGCCGAAGCGACCCAGGACGCCGTGCTCGTCACCGACGCCTCGCACCGCGCCGTCCGCGCCAACCACCGCTTCCACGACATCGTCGGCGCCGCGTTCCAGCCCGGCGCGTCCTACGCCGCCATCCGCGCTTGCTACGAGAACTCGGTCAACGCCGAACAGGTCAACATCCGCGTCCGCGCCGCCATCGACGACCCGTGGCTGACCATCAAAGAAGAGATCGAGTTCCGCGACGGCCGCGCCGTCGAACTCCACTCCGAGCCCCTCCGCCAGAACGACGGAACCTTCCTCGGGCGCGTCTGGTTCGTGCGCGACCTCACCCGCCAGCGACAGTCCAGCCAGATCCTCCGCGCCCACAACCTTGTGCTTGAGGCCTCCGGCATCGTTCTCTTCCGATGGCGCCCCGAGCCCGGGTGGCCCGTCGCCCTTGTCTCGCGCAACGTGGAGCAGTTCGGCTACACACCCGACGACCTCCTCAGCGGCGACATTCTCTTCACCCACCTCGTGCACCACGAGGACCTGCCGCGCGTCACCGAAGAAGTCGAACGGTACATCGCCGAGGGCCGCGAATCGTTCGAGCAGGAGTACCGAATCGTCTGCCGCGACGGCTCTTCGCGCTGGATCTACGACAAGACCGTCGTCGACCGCGCCCCCGACGGCACCCTCGTCTCCCTCCACGGCGTGATCCTCGACATCACGGAGCGCCGGCGCGTCGAACGCGAACTCGCCGCCAGCGAGGCCATGCTAAAGGAACTCACGTCCCAGATCCCCGGAGCGGTCTACCAGTACCGCCACCGCCCCGACGGCACCGCCGAGATCCCGTACATCTCCGAGGGCGTCTGCGCGATCTGCGGCGTCACGCCGCAGTAGGTCTACGCGTCGCCCGCCATCATCCGCGAGATGGTCCACCCTGACGACCGAGATCGCTTCGAGCAGACCATTGAGGAGTCCGCAGCCAGACTGCAGCCGTGGTTCTGCGAGTTCCGCTTGCAACGGCCAGACGGCGAGACCCGCTGGATGAGCGGAAACTCCGTCCCGCGCCGCGAGGCCGACGGCTCGATCATCTGGCACGGGCTCATGTCCGACATCACCGCGCGCAAGCTCGACGAGCAGACCCTGCGCCGCACGACCGTCCTCCTCGAGCGAACCAACACCCTCGCCCATGTCGGCGGCTGGGAATACGACATGGAGTCCGAACAGCTCTACCTCTCAAACGAGGTCAGACGCATCCTCGGCATCGACCACGACGCCGGAGTCTCGTTCGAAGACGCGATGGCCTTCTACACCCGCCAGTCCCGCAGCCGCATCGAGGCGGCCGCCGAGCGCGCCATCTCCAGCGCCGAGCCCTACGACCTCGAACTCCAGATCGTCACCGCCCGCGGCGAGACCCGCTGGGTCCGCGCACAGGGAGAACCCGTCCGCGCCGGTGATCGAACCGTCGCCCTCCGCGGCGCGTTCCACGACATCCACGAGCAGTACACCGCGCGCGAGCAGCTCGCCGTCCGCGCCGCCGAGTTCGAGGTCCTGCGCGACGCCGCCGAAGCCGCCAACCTCGCCAAGAGCGAGTTCATCGCGAACATGAGCCACGAGATCCGAACACCGCTCACCGCCATCCTCGGCTTCGCAGAACTCCTGCGCGAGCAGCACGCCGACGACCCGACGGCCGCCGAGCGCAACGCCGCCGTCGACACGATCGCGACCGCCGGCCAGCACCTGCTCACCGTCATCAACGACATCCTCGACATCTCCAAGATCGAGGCCGGACGCATGCAGATCGACCTTGTTGAGATCGACCTGCCCCAGCTCGTCCGCGAGATCCTCGCTCTCATGCGCGACCGCGCCGACACACGGGGCATCCGCCTCTACTCCAAGGTCGTCAGCACCATCCCGCAGCGCATCATCACCGACCCGACCCGCCTGCGCCAGATGATCCTCAACCTCCTCGGCAACGCCATCAAGTTCACCGACAGCGGCTCGGTCAGCCTCTCGATCGGACTCGACGGCCCGCCCGACCACGAAATGCTCTCGATCGAGATCGAGGACACCGGGCCCGGCATCGACCCCGCGCAGCATCGCTCGCTCTTCAGCGCCTTCACCCAGGCCGACTCCAGTCTGCGCCGGCGCCACGGCGGCACCGGGCTCGGGCTCGCCATCAGCCGGCGTTGCGCAGAACTCATGGGCGGCACCGTCGCCCTCGTCCGCTCCGAGCCCGGCATCGGCAGCTGCTTCCGCATCACGCTTCCCGTGCGCGAAGCGCCGCAGACCTCCTACACCGACTCCCTCGACCTGCGCACGCCACGCTGCGCCGCGACCGGCAAACCGGGCGCCGTGGCCCTCAAGGGGCGCATCCTGTTCGCCGAGGACGGGCCCGACAACCAGCGCCTGATCGCCTTCCACCTCCGCCGCGCCGGAGCCGAAGTCGACATCGCCGACAACGGGCGCATTGCGCTGGAGATGTTCGAGGCCGCGCTCGACGCAGGCGAGCCCTACGACCTCGTTCTCACCGATGTGCAGATGCCCGAGATGGACGGGCTCGAACTCGCCGCCGAGCTGCGATCCCGCGGCATCTCCACCCCCATCATCGCCGTCACCGCCCACGCCATGACCGAAGACCGCGCCCGCTGCATCGAAGCCGGCTGCGACAGCTACACCACCAAGCCCGTCGACCGCCTCGGCCTGCTCACCACCTGCCGCGACTGGCTCGGCGCCACCAGCGACCGCGCCAAACCAGGCCGCGCCGCCTGACGACCCAGCACGCCCGAACACCCCAAAAACACAAACCGCCCGCGAAGGCGGGCGGTCGTCAAGGAATCAGTGGGCCTGACAGGATTCGAACCTGTGACCTCACCCTTATCAGGGGTGCGCTCTAACCAGCTGAGCTACAGGCCCTCGGCGGCAAACCGCGGCCCGGCAGTATACCGACACTCCGCCCGCGTGTCAGCCAACCGGATCGAGCCCTTCTTCCCGGACCAGATCGCCCGGATCGGTCCCGCCGGCGGCGGTTTCCCCCTCCGCCCACGACTGATCCGCCACCCACCACCACGGGCTCTCCTCCGGGTCGAAGCCGAGCACCTCGATCGCCTGCGGCAGCGAACGGGGAGCTTGGTCGGGCACGAAACGCCACAGCAGCGGCTTCGTCCCGGCCTCGCGCCGGGTGCCGCGCGTCGGCGGGTACGCCGCGCCGGTCTCCCGGACGATCACCAGCGCATCCTCCGGGCACATTTCGTAGCCGCGTCCGAGCCGGCTGCCGAGCAGCCGCTTGGCGATCCGCGCACCCGCCGGGGTCACCGCCAGCGCGTACCCCACTGGACTCGATCGGGCCAGCCACATGAGCGACGCGACAATGAACCCGACGATCGCGAGCAGCAGCGTCCCGGGCCCCGCTCCCGTGACCGCCAGCACGGTGACCGTCAGCAGGCCCGCGATCCACAGCAGCACCGACGACAGCCCCGCCTGATCGGCCATCGGCACGACCGGCGCACTCGCCCAGATCTGTTCTCCTCCCCGGCGCATCGGCAGGCCCAGCCCCTTCGGCCGCGCGGCAGCGTCCGCGCTGTCCGCCGCCGCGGCGAACCCCGAGCGGATCTCCAGCGGCTCTTCGCTGACGATCCACAACCGCGGCAGGCGCCGGCTCAGCCGGTGCTCGAGTTTCTCGACATCGCTCATCCGCACCGTGCTGACATCGAGCGCGTGCGCGCGCCGCCGGGCGAAGATCGCCGCGCAAAGCACCGCATCGTCGACTTCCGGATCGCCCTCGATCGCCCTCGCGACGATGCTGCGCGCGTCCTGCAGTTTGCGCCGCGTCAGCTTGATGTTGCGGTTCATCACCAGCCGAGCGCTCAGCAGGATCACGAGCAGCAGCACGCCCATCGCCGCGAGACCCCACACACGCGAGGAGGTCATCGTCACGATCCAGTAGCCCAGCAGCAGTTCGAGGATCGCCAGCAGGACAAGACCTGCCGCGATGTCCGTCGTCGTGTAGGGCCGGCGCCCGGGGCGGATCCACACCACGCCGGGCCGGATCTCCGCCGCGACGAGTTGGTCCTCGGCCGCGCCCATCGTTTATCTCGACCGCAGTTCTCGCGCAAAGAAATCGAGCTTCATCGACTCCTTGGCCAACGCCAAAGTCTCCTCGGCAACGGCGTTCGCCCGCGCGGTTCCGGTCCGGATGATCTCGATGACTTTCTCATCGCCGCCGGGACCCTCCAGTTCAGCCCGGCGCTCGCGCATCGGTTCGAGCAGTTCGTTGATCGCCTCGGCCACCTCCACCTTGATGTGCCCGTCGCCGATGTTGTCGCCCTTGCTGTACCGCTCCTCGAGTTCCTTCACGCGCTCCTGATCCTTGATGAAGATCCGCACGTACTCGAACAGCGCGTTGGTGATGTCGCCGGGCTCGTCAAGGGTCTGGCGACCCGTGTAGATCTGCCCGAGCTTCTTCTTGACCTGCTTCGGCGTGTCCGACAGGAAGATCGCGTTCCCCAGCGACTTGCTCATCTTCTGCACGCCGTCGGTCCCGATCAGCCGCCCGGTCTTGCCGACGAGCGCTGCCGGGATCGGGAACACGCCGCCCTCCTTGACGAAGTCCTCGTCCTCCACCTTGGAGTCCACGCCGCAGTACAGCACATTGAACCGCCGAGCCACCTCGCGGCACATCTCGATGTGCGCCACCTGATCCTCGCCCACCGGCACCAACTCAGGACGGAACGCCAGGATGTCCGCGCACTGGCCGACCGCGTACATCGGGAAGCCGAAGCTGTAGTGGTCGCCCAGTCCCTTCGAGTCGATCTCCGTCTTCAGCGTGGGGTTCCGCATCACCCGGTTGAACGGGATCAGCATCGCGAAGAACCAGGTGAGTTCGGCGATCGCCGGGACCTCGGTCTGGAGGACGACGGTGGATTTCTCCGGGTCGATCCCCGCCGCGAGCCAGTCCTTGACGATCTCGATGGTGTCCCGCCGGATATCGGCCGGCGAGTCGGCCCGGGTCGTGAACGCGTGCATGTTCGCCAGAAGGAAGTAGCAGTCGTACTTCTCCTGCAGGTTCACCCGGTTCTCGACGCTGCCGACCCAGTGGCCAAGGTGCAGCCGCCCGGTGGGCGTATCGCCGGTGAGGATGCGGGGACGATCGGTTCGGGATGCGGCGGGGGTACTCATTGGGGGAAAGGTAGCCGCTTCTGGCGGGTTCGTCAGGGATGCGTGAGATCACTTCAGCCGCTCCAGCTTTCCCTTCCGCTTCACGATGTTCTTGTAGTCCCACTGGATGTCTCGGGACTTGTTCAGCCAGCGCTTCAGGTCTTTGGTGTTGACCTGATCGACGCTGGTGTAGCGGGCTTCGGCGGCCTTGAACTTGCCTTCGGGTTTGAGACCGTCCTCGTCGAAACTCTGACCGCTCCAGAAGAGCAGGCGGATGCAGCCCTTGAGTTTGCTGTAGCCGGCGACGGGGTTGCCGTCGAGGAACCAGACGGGGTGGGCGTGCCAGACCTTGTTCTCCGCCTCGGGCAGGTGGCGGTCGATCTGTTTCGCGAGCGTGTCGCAGATGGCTTTGTCGTCGGGTGATTGCCGGTCGTTGTAGGCGATGGTGTCGGGGTGCATGGGGATTGGTGTTCGGTTCAGGCCTGCGAGAGCAGGATGTTGAAGGCGTTGAAGCCGATGTGCATCACGATGGGGACGAGGACGCGCCCGGTGCGCTCGTAGGCGATGCCCATCGCGACCGAGAGGACGGCGAGGACGATGAGGGCGTGGGGTGCCGCGGCACCGAGGTGGACGACGGTGAACAGCACCGAGGTGATGGCGACGGCGGTCCAGTCGAGCCGGCCGGCGCGTCGCTGGGGCGTCGCGCCGAGGTTCGTGCGGATGCCCGTCTGCAGCAGGCCACGGTAGATGAGTTCCTCGGCGATGGGCACAGCGACGACGACCATGGCGATGATGGCCCACCAGGCGCCGGTGCGCGGTGCCGCGGCGAGCTGGCGCAGCGTTTCGTGGGCGAGCGGGTCGGGCGGTTCGATGAGCCCCGCGCTCGCGAGCAGCGACACGGCGACGGCGACGGCGGAGGCGGCGAGCAGCACCGGCGGCAGCGCAAGCGCGAGCGCGAGCGAGCCGAGCTTGAGGTCGCCGGTGAACTGCCCGACGCTGGTCGGCAGACCGAGGATCGTGCGCAGGGGCGGCCAGACGATGCAGGCACCGAGCGTGATGATGATGGCGGCGCCGCTCATGGTGCCGAAGACCTGCGCGTTCAGCGAGAGTGTCTGCGCGGGCGGTCCGGTGCCATCGGAGGCGAGGGTGTAGGGGATGGAGGCGAGCATCGCCGAGACGGCCCAGACACCGAGCGCGCTGAGCACGAGGATCAGCCCGAGGGCGAGCGGGAGTCGGTCGGGAGTCGGCGGGTGGGTGGCGGAGGCGATGGCGTCGAGGCGCCGGACCGCGCCGGGGCGCGGGCGGAGCAGGCGGAATCGCCGGATGGTCCAGAACGAGGCGAGGGTCAGCCCGAGCAGTGCGGCGGTGAGCCACCAGTTGCCCGCGGAGATCGGCTCGACAGCGGTGGGTGTGTCTCCTACAACTGCTGCTGCCTGCTCGATCGGCGGCGCGGCGGGGCTGCTCCCGAGTGCCGCCGGCCCCCCGAACTCCCCCCCGACGCCCCCCAGACTTACGGCGATCACGCCGATAAAGACAGTTATGGCCCGATCCGTTCCCAATGCCCTGCGCCAGATCGTCGACCACAAGCTGGAGGAGGTGCGTCTGCTCAAGCAGGCCGAGCCGCTGGAGGCGGTGAAGGAGCGCGCGGCGGAGCGGGGGAGGCCGAGGAACTTCTTCGCCGCGGTGACGCGGAGCGAGAAGCGGGCAAGGCCGGCGATCATCGCGGAGGTGAAGCGCAAAAGCCCGTCGGCGGGGTGGATCCGGCCGGAGTACGCGCGGGATGAGGATTTCGACCCGGTTGCCATTGCCCGACAATATCAGGAGGCGGGTGCGGCGGCGATCTCGTGCCTGACCGATGAGCGGTTCTTCGCGGGCAAGCTGGAGTACATCGACCGGATCCGCGATGAGGTGACGATACCGGTTTTGCGCAAGGACTTCATCATCGATCCGTACCAGGTGTGGCAGAGCCGCGCGGCGGGGGCGGACGCGATCCTGCTGATCGCCGAATGCCTGCGCGAGTCGGAACTGCTGGACCTGATGATCCTCGCGCACGAGCTGCAACTGACGGTGCTGCTGGAGGTGCACTCCTCCGACAACCTGTTCCGCGTGCTGCCCCATGTGGGTTTTCCGAAGCCGAGCTATACGCTGCTGGGGATCAACAATCGGGACCTGGAGACGATGACCACGGATGTGGCGCACACGCTGCGGATGGTGGACATGATCGAGGACACTTCGGTCCTGGTGTCGGAATCGGGGATTTCCGAGCCGCGGCATCTGAAGAAGCTGCACGAGGCGGGCGTGCATATTGCGCTCGTGGGCGAATCGCTGATGCGGACGGAGTCACCCGGCGAGGCGCTGCGGCGTTTGCTCGGGTGAGGGTGGTGCCGGCTGGTGATCAGTTGAATCCATAGCCACGCGTTGCGTGGCCATACCACCCGGCGATTCGATTCGTGCGGCGAGGCGGGAAGGTGTGAGGCCGTATCTCAGCGTGCGCAGGTGGTTGAGGATGGCGTTCGCGGCGAGGCGGCGATGGTTGCGCCGGTGGGAAGCGCGCTGGCGGGCTTTGAGAGCATCCGGGGTGTCTTCCTCGGAGCCGGGCTCGGGCTCGGTTTCCTCGGCGGCCTCGGTGAGGACGGCTTCGAGCGTATCGAGGGCGCGGGGGACCTTGGAGAGGGCGGCCTGGCGGGCGCGCAGGTCGAGCAGCTCGGAGAGCTCGTCGATCAGCGCGCGGATGTCGGGGCGCTGGAGCAAGGCCATGAGGGAGGGCATGGAGCGGTGGAGAGCCGCGGCGATGTCGGGGATGGATCGCCGGGTGTCGGCCCAGAGGCGGAGGAGCAGGTCGAGCTCGCGCTCGGCCTCTGGGAGGGCGGGGTTGGGAGCGAGCTTGGGGAGCGGCTCGGGGGCGGGCTGGGTGTTCGATGGGCGATTGGGGACGGGTCGGGCCGGTTTGCGGCGGGGCTTTGGCTTCTTCATGCATCCCATGATGCGCACGGTTTTTGTTTGGGTCAAGAAGAATGTACGGTAAAATTTTGGGTCAGTGACAGGGTGTGGTCACCGGGATTCGGGGGCGTGCCGCCGCGCCATGGTCTGCACGAACTGCTGGTTTCCAAGCCGGATCGGTGTTCTTATCACCCGTTTCGTGTGAATTCGTGCATACTCGCCGCACGCCCACGGCTCGCTGGGGATACGGGATCCCGAGCGGGTTGTGGTTACCGAGGAGGAGAGATGATGAAAGCGATTTCTGCAACCCTGATTTGTATCGCGGCCTGCACGGCCGAGGCGGGGCTGTTCCAGACGGTCACCGTGGACTTCGACGACCAGGCGGGCGGCATCCCGCCGATCGAGACGGACGGGCTCTTCTCGAGCGATGTCACTTTTTCGACTGACGCGGGCAACATCCTGATGATCTTCAGCGGTGCGGGCTTCGTCGGTGGTTCATCGCCGAACACGCTGACCGCCGGCGAGTCGACGAGCACGAGCGTGTTCGACGGAGACATCTACATGGACTTTCCGGTGGCGGCGCAGAGCGTGTCGCTGGACATCCTCTCCGACAACGATTCGGGCGTGATCGCGTCGCTGAATGTGATCCATTCCGGCGGCTCGACGCTGATGGACATCATCGGTGATGGTGATTTCTCGACGCCGATCGGGATGGACCTGAGCGCGTTCAGCGATGTGACGCGGATCGAACTGTTCGGGATCACCGATGAGTTCGGGCTGGCGATCGACAACCTGGTCTTCGATGTGCCGATCCCGGCGCCCGGCTCGCTGGCGCTGTTCGGCATCGGTGCTTCGCTCGCGATGCGTCGTCGGCGGTAACGCGCGGCGGGAGAGCGCATTCGAAACGCGAATCGATCAACGAGGTCGCCCTTCGGGGTGACCTCGTTTGTTTTTGGGAAGGCGGGGTTCGTCCGGCTTGGAGCGGGTGGTTGCGCTGGTGAAGGTCCATGCGGCGGCGAGGGGGACGAAGGTGAAGAGGGAGAGGATGAGCCACGGTGGGATGAGAAAGTCGTAGGAATGGTGTTTCACAATTCCTCGCGGCAGTTCGTATTGCTGACTGAGTGGCATCGAATCGTCGGCGATGTACGAGGTGTCGTAGGCGATGCGGGCGCGCCGAACTCCGAGGCGGCTTGCTTCATTCAGCGCTTCTCCCGGTACATCCGCGTCATTTGCAATGTCGTACTCTGCGCCGAAGATCGAGCGGTTCTCATACATGAACGAGCCGACTTCGCGTTTGTCGCGAGTGTGTGACACGAGGACGAAGCCGAGGTACCCGTCGCGCTCTTCCGGGGTGCGCCACTGGTCGTCGTAGGCGTGGAAGTGTCCTCGTGCGTTTTCCGAGGCAACGATGAAGTCGATGCCGCCCGTGCTCGGGCTGCGCATGAGGTAGACGATCACGAAGTCGATGGCGGGACCACCCTTTCTCACTTGGAACGGGCTACGCGTCCAGTTGGCATCTGCAGCGCGGCCGGCTGCGAACTGTCCGAAGAAGTACAGCAGCCCGAACGCCGCGGCGTAGGTGATCAGGAATCTTCGGGGTAAGAGTCGAGTCATGTTTGGTGCCGCCTCACGCTGATGGCGGTGAAGGCCCACGCGGCGGCGAGGGGGACGAAGGCGAAGAAGATGAGGATGAGCCAAATCGGAAGGAGTGGTTCCCATGGTCCGATCAGTTGCACTCCGCCGAGACAACCGTCGATCGCGTCGACGTTCTTGCGCAGGTCTGTCGCATGGAAGTACGGCACATAGAGCGACCTTCGTGCTTCCGCATATGCCAGGTCTTTCGCTGCTTCGGCCCACTCATCCGGAATCGATGCTCCGTGGTCTGTGGACAACCGAGCACCGATGATGTCGTCTGTCCGCGTCACGAAAGGCGCGAGCACGGAAGAACTCTCGGTGTGTCTGAAGTGCACCGAGCCGAGGAAGCCGGGATCCTCGTATGGCATCGTGCCGCGATCAGTGGCAATATCCATCTGCTCCGAGTTCATGGTGACATACTCGATCGTTCCGTCAGCATTCTGCACGATGAATGTCTCGACCCAGTCAACGAATGGGGTGATCTTCCGATGCGGATCGAAGGGCAGCGTTGCCCAGTGCGCGTCGATGTGCCGCCCGGTGATGAAGAATCCCAGGCCGTACAGCAGCGCGAACGCTGCGGCGTAGGTGATCAGGAATCTTCGGGGTATGGCTCGCTTCACGGCATCCTCCGGTTGCCTGTACGGTTCGGGGCGTCCTGCGGTTCCTGTTGTGCGGCGTTGGCGGGTGGGTGGCATGTTCCGGCGGGATGAATGGGACCCGACGCTTGCGCGATTGGGCTCAAACCTATGGCGATGTTTGCGTTTGCTGCAAGAATCCGGCCGCACCCTCGTCCGGTCTTGTGCTGGAGTCGCACAAGACCGCCGTGTTCCGCGACGGGAGAAGGCGGGGGAGTATCATCTGCCTGTGCCGCGTGCTGCTGTGAAACTCGATGCGCTGGCGATCCTTCGGGCGTGGCCTGAGGAGCGGGGGCTCTGTGCGCTGATTGGGGACGCTTCGGGGGTTGGGGTGATCGGGGAGCCGGCGGCTGGCGATGCCTCGCTTGAGGATGCGCTCGGGGCGGCGTGCCGCGATGCGGGTGGGGGTTTGGCGTTGCCGGTGCATGTCGCGGCGGTGGCGTACGAGCATGGGGCGGCGATCGAGGGCGCGGCGACGGCGGCGCGGGCGGTGCGTCGGCTGACGGACGGGGCGCTGCGACCGAAGCGGATGGCAGCGCCGATCGTGCAGCGGATCGAGCGCGGGTATGTGTCGCGCGGCGGCGGGGAGTGGGCGGGGGTTGGGGTGGACCCGGTTGAGGAAGAAACAGTGCCGGGCGCGTATCGGGTCGGGGCGTTTTCTTCGCGGATGGGACGCACGGCGTACGAGCGCGCGGTGAGCGCCACGGTCGAGGCGATCCACGCGGGGGACATCTTTCAGGCGAACATCGCGCACCCGCTGGGGGCGCGGTTCGAGGGCGATGCGCGAGCCGCGGCGGCGGACCTGATGGAGACGCTAGGGCCGGGGTTCGGGGCGTATCTGGAGGACCGGGACGAGGCGGGGGAGCTGAAGCGGATCGTGATCTCGGTCAGCCCGGAGCTGTTTCTGCGCGCGGAGCGCGATGCGGATGGCATCACCGTGACGACGCGCCCGATCAAGGGGACGCGCCCGGCAACAGCGGCGTCTTCGGGGGAGCTCGAAGCGAGCGCGAAGGACCACGCGGAGCTGGCGATGATCGTGGACCTGATGCGCAACGATCTGGGGCGCGTCGCGGAGTTCGGGAGCGTGCGGGTGACACAGCCGCGGGTGATCGAGCGGCACCACGCGGGGAGCATCGATCACGCGGTGGCGACGGTGAGCGCGCGACTCCGGGCCGGGGCGACGTTGGGTGATCTGATCAACGCGAGCTTCCCGCCGGGTTCGATCACGGGCGCGCCGAAGATCCGGGCGATGCAGATCATCGATGAGCTGGAGCCGGAGGCGCGGGGGTTCTACTGCGGCACGATCGCGCTGCTCGCGCCGGGTCTGGCGAGCATGAGCGTGGCGATTCGGACGCTGACGATCGAGTGCGAGCCGGGGTCTACGCCGCGGGATGTGCGGGGGACGATCACGCTGCCGGTGGGCGCGGGGATCGTGGCGGATTCGGAGCCCAGCGCGGAGTGGCTGGAGACGCTGGACAAGGCGCGGCCGATCGCGCGGGCGCTGAAGACGACGATTGAAGGGGATGAGCGGTGAACCAGCGCGGGCCGACGCTTTCGGGGGTGCAGCGTTCGGGGCCGCCGGTGCGGACGGACGCGGTGGATGTGTATGTGTTCCGCGAGTTCGGGGGGGATGCGAGGACGCCGCCCGAGCGCGCAGAGTTCCTGCAGATCCGGCGTGTGAAGGAGCCCGCGGCGGGCATCTGGCAGACGGTCATGGGCGGTATAGAGGAAGGCGAGAAGGCGATCGACGCGGCGGTGCGCGAGCTTCGCGAGGAGCTCGGCGCGCGGGAGGCGGATGTGACGGGGCTGTGGTTCCTCGGGCAGGTGTATCCGTTCTACCAGCCGGTGTGGGACTGCGTGGTGCTCATGCCGCGGTTCGCGGCGAGGGTGCGAGAGGACTTCGAACCGGTGTTCAACGATGAGCACGATGCGCACCGGTGGAACGGGATCGAGCTGCCGGCGGACCGGGACGCGGTCGATGCGCTGGCGATGAAGTATGTGTGGTCGTCGCAGCGGAGCTGTGTGCGCGAGGTGGTGGGGGATATCTTGGGGAGGTCGGGGTCGGAGGAGGTGATGCGGGTGTGAGCATCCATTTAGCAAAGCGCAATTGCCCACTCCCTGATACAGTAAATCGAGATCAGGCACCAATGTGCGAGTTGGATGGTAAGACCGCGCATTACGCCAACTAATCGGGTGATCATACTTGCAGCCCCCTTACAGGTAGATAAACGATGCCGAGATCCACCGGTTCGGACCACAGCTCTCAGAGTGACTACAACAACTACTACCTCAAAGTCAGGCGAAGTGAAGCACTTGAGAAGATAGAAGCTGCAAAGAACCGTGGGCAAGAACTTCTTGTCAGTTCCGCACAGATTCGGACTCCGGATCAGTATGAATCAGAGAGAGGCAATTTTTGGAGTTGGCGAGATTACTGTAAAGAACTGCTTACTCGACTGTTCTCCAACGACAAGGTTCGCAAGGAGTTCGAAAGTAGTGTACGTCTCACGATGCTGTTAGGCGACGAAACCCTGGCCGAGGAGGTCGCCGATCACAAGCGATCAATTGAAAGCAGTATTAGAAGTCTCGACAGTCTTCTAGGCAGGCTCGATCTGATTGACTCACCGCAGGACGACCAGCCTACCGAGACACAGATTGCGCCAACAAGCTTGGACAGCAGTCGCGTCTTCATTGTTCACGGACATGACGAAGCAGCTAGAGAAGCTGTGGCGAGGACGATCGAACGGCTTGGCCTTGAGGCCGTAATTCTGAATGAACAGGCAAACAAAGGTCAGACGATCATTGAGAAATTTGAATCGCACGCAGCTCCAGGTTTCGCTGTCGTTCTGTTGACTCCCGATGATGTCGGAGGAAAAGCTGGTGGCGAGCAGATGTCTCGTGCGAGGCAGAATGTGGTTCTTGAGCTGGGTTTTTTCATTGGAAAGCTCGGCCGCCATCGGGTTCTCGCATTGGTAAAGGAGAACATCGAAATTCCAAGCGATATCAGTGGACTCGTGTACGAGCCAATGGACGAGCACGGACATTGGAAACTTCGTCTTGGCAAAGAATTGCGTGCCGCGGGGATCGAAGTTGATCTCAATAGGCTAGCTTGATCTTCTTGTAGTTTGCATGTTCTCGCCGGATGCTCGGGACCCTGAGCTCGCGCTCAGGGCTCCTATCCCAAGCGCGATTTAGCGGATGCCGGATTGGGCGGCGGTCATGCGTTCGATCAGGCGCTTGGACTCGACTTCGCGTAGAGCGAGGGGGTTGGTCGGGATGCCGCCGGGGCCTTCGAGGGCTCGGGTGATGCGCTCCGCGGGTCGCTCTGCTTCGACGGGTTTGGGGAGGTGAAGATACCTCCGTTCAATACGCGGCGACATGCGGCAGAGCAGTTCGTGGGTGATCGTGCCGGCGAGCTTCGCGAGCGCGGGGAGGTGGTTGGGCGCGCCGGGGTTGCAGCCGACGATCTCGACGGGTGCGGCGACGGTGGTGGCGCGTTCGGGGAGGTCGGTCACATCGATGATGATCTGGTCCATGCTGACGCGCCCGACGACCGGGGCGTAGGCGCGGATGCCGGTGGAGATCTCGAAGCCGACGCGGGCGGTGCGCTGGGGGTCGAGGGAGGCGTCGCCGCCACGGTCGCTGGAGAGGGCGACGGGGTAGCCGTCGGCGTAGCCGACCGGGACGATGGCGAGTCGCGTGTCTCCCGCGGGGCGCTTGGGCGCGGTCCAGACCGAGCCGTAGCCGACGGGGGTGCCGGGGGCGATGTGCTTGGTCTGGACGACGGTGGAGGTCCAGCGGAGGACCGGGGTGAGCTGGTGGGCCGCCGCGGCGAATTCGTAGCGGTCGTCGTCGGCGATGGACTCCGCGCCGTAGCCGAGCAGCGCGAGGCCGATGCGGACCATGTCGGCGTGGAGGGCGGCGGAGCGGAGGGTGGCGTAGGAGTTGGCCTCGTGGATGATGCAGTCGCCGGGCAGGCGGGCCTCGCTCAGGCGCAGGACATTGAGGAAGCTCTGGGCCTGGTCGCGGGTGAGGTCGGCGCTGGAGTCGGCGGAGGCGAAATGGGTGAAGACGCCGGCGAGGCGGAGGCGGGGGTGGTCGGCGATTTTGGCGAGCAGGGAGCCGGCCTGGCGGGGGAGGGCCCCGCCGCGGGACATGCCGGTGTCGATCTTGAGGTGGACGGGGAGGATCGCGCCGAGGTGCTCGGCGGTCTTGGTGATGGCGTCGAGGTTGTCGCGGTCGTGGACGGTGAGGTGAATCTGGCCCTTGCTGAGGGCGTGGTAGAGCGGGTCGTGCCGGTCAAAGCCGGCGACGGGCATGAGGACAAGGATGGGGGTGGTGATCGCGGCGTCGATGAGCTCGCGGGCCTCATCGGGCGTGTAGACGGCGATCATCTCGACCGGTCGGGTGGACTTAGGGGCGGTGAGGCGCTTGGCGAGGCGGACTGCGCCGAGGCCGTAGCCGTCGGCCTTGAGGACGGCGCAGACGCCGGGGGTGACGGAGGGCGAGCCCTCATCGAGGCCGCTGGAGAGCACGCCGCGGATGATGGCGAGGTTCCGCTCGAGGGCGGTGAGGTCGACTTCGATGACGCTGGTCGCGCTCAAGGGCGGTGAATTCCTGTGCTCTGCCGGGCTTAGGGGGCGGCGGGGAGCGATCGGTGGGGGAGGAAGTTGTATCGGCCTGTGGGATGGTCTAGGATCAGAAGCGAAGGCGGGGGAATCCGCCTGCAGAAACGGCCGAATCAACCTGTCAACCACCATGGAATCGGGGCTGTGCGGGGCCGGCACAACGGCTCGGATTCTACCACACGAGCGGGGTTCCCTCGGACTGATCGCCATCGGCGAGCGCTCCGAGGTTCCGAGTTGCGTGCAGGGTTTGAAGCACTGTTCCCTCGTCGCGGATGAGCGAAGGAGGGGGTGATGCTCCGGATCCGCCGCGGGACCCTCGCCGGGGAATATTGATCGCACCATGAGCGAGACGACACCAGATCCGCGCGCATCGAAAAGCAGCAAACGAACCACCAAGCGGACGCCGAAGAAGGCGCCGGCTTCGATCCTGTCGCAGACCAAAGGCGCGGTGAAGCCCGCGGCGGAGGTGAAGGGCGAACCGTCGGCGGAAGCGAAGAAGCCCACCCGCGCAACGCGCGACCTGAAGAAGAGCGCGAGGGGTGCAGAGGACAAGCCCACCAAGCCCGCGCCGAAGGCGGCGGACAATCCAGCGGACAAATCAGAGAAGAAGCCGTTCGAGAAGGCGGGTCAGGAAAGCGGCAAGCCCCAGGGCAAGACCGACAAGAAGTGGGAGGAGATTTTCGCAGGCAAGAGCTTTGCGGACATCGGCCTTCGCGGCACGGTTCGCAAGGCGCTCGAGGATCTCGGCTTCAAGAGCCCCACGAAGATCCAGGCGGAGATGGTGCCGCTGGTGCTGGCCGGCAAGGATGTGCTCGGACAGTCGCGGACCGGCTCGGGCAAGACCGCGGCGTTCGGGCTGCCGGTGATCAACAACTGCATCCGGGGGTTGCCGTTCCAGGCCGTGATCCTCGCGCCGACGCGCGAGCTGGCGATCCAGATCACGGACGAGCTGCGCAGTTTCGCGAAGTACACGCCCCTGAAGATGGTGACGGTCTACGGCGGCCAGAAGATCG
This sequence comes from Verrucomicrobiia bacterium, assembly GCA_030430255.1. GTDB lineage: Bacteria > Verrucomicrobiota > Verrucomicrobiia > Verrucomicrobiales > DEV007 > JAUIGD01. The sequence continues at coordinate 8,580 of JAUIGD010000036.1, read as the reverse complement.
ACACGCAGGCGAAGAGTCTGTCGAAGAACCCCGAGATCATCGTTGCGACGCCGGGCCGGTACATGGACATGATCGGGCGCGGCTACCTGAACCAGGACAATGTGCGGTTCGTGATCCTCGACGAGGTGGACCGGATGCTCGACATCGGCTTCCGCGACGACATCCGCAAGATCCTGTCGGGCATCCGCGGCGAGCACCAGACGGTGTTCGTGTCGGCGACGATCAGCCCGGAGATCGAGTCGCTGGGCCGGGCGTTCATGAAGAAGGACGCGGAGCGCCTCGAAACCGTCGGCGGCTCGCTGACGGTGTCGCTGGTGGACCAGTACTACTTCACGGTCGAGCCGTGGGACAAGAGTCGGCTGCTGCGCCATGTGATCAAGAAGGAAGAGCCGGAACTGGCGCTGGTGTTCTGCCGCATGAAGCGGACGGTGGACAAGATCACCGAGGGTCTTCGCCGGTCGGGCATCAACGCCGCGGCGATCCACGGCGACCTGCCGCAGGGCAAGCGGAACCAGATCATGGAGCAGCTGCACGCGGGCGAGTTGCACATTCTCGTCGCGTCGGACCTCGCGGCACGCGGGCTGGATGTGGACGGCATCACGCATGTCATCAACTTCGACCTGCCCGAGGACCCGGAGATCTACATCCACCGGATCGGCCGAACGGCGCGGGCGGGCCGCGGCGGCGTGGCGTTCAGCTTCGTCAGCCCGGATCAGGGCGACCTGCTCACGCAGGTGGAGCAGCTGGCGAACACCCATGTGCCGGCGCGGAGCTATGACGATTTCGAGCCGGGCCCGGTGCCGTCGGACATCAACGAGCAGCGCGAGCGCGAGAAGCAGCGCCGTGAGATGCTGAGTTCAAAGAACCGCTACAAGAGCGCTGCGCCGGAGGTCCCCGCGTCGAAGGAGAAGGTGGACGCGAGCAAATTCCCCGGTGGCGTGGTGCCGACGAAGCTCCCGCCGCGGCGGATGGGCGGGAAGATCAGTCGGGGGCGGTGAGGGATTCGCTGCGCGAGGTCCGTGGGATGACCTATGAGGAGTTTCTGGCTGAATTGCTGGAAGATGCGCCGGACGCAGCCACGGTGCCGGCGATTATCGCGTGCCTGACCGATCCGCAAGGCGTCGATCCGGAGATACTGGCGAAGATCTCGCCAGAGGATCTCAACGAAGCGGTGTTCTGGCGACTTCGTTCTGGAACGCACGAAGAGTATGAACATCGGCTCGTCTGCAGCGGGCTCGAACTCCTTGCGCGGCGAGACTTTGCCTTTGACTATGTCTTTGTCTCCGAACTGATGACATCTCACGCCTTCGATAAGAGATGCGCGATGCTCGCGATTGAAGCTCTCTTGCGGCACGACGCAGCATGCCAAGACGAAGCGTGTCTTCATCTCGGGATGGTTGGGCGGCTTGGCATCTGGTACACGAAGCGAGTGCGAAGTGCAGCGCTCATGAAGTCGCTCATTGAGGATCAGGCAGCAAGTCGCGTACAGACTTACCTGACGGCGATGCGTGCTGAACTGGAGGTCGAGTCGACCCACGAGGAGCCAGCATAGCCGCCTCAAGGGGCGGCCATGCCACCCCGAGAGGGTGGGTATGTCTGGCGATCAGCGGCGGAAGAGGTCGCGTAGGCCCTGATTGATCAGGTCGTTGAGCTGGCCTTCGATGGCTCCGGGCAGGATGTCCTGGATGGAACTCGGATCGAGTTCGAGCTTGGCTTTGCCGAACTCGCCGCGGGCGCGGAAGGGGACGGCGGCGAGGCGGCCGACGATGGGGTTGCGCTCGGCGGCGCGCCGGATGTCGCCGCTAAGAGTCTGGAGCGGGATGAGGACGATGATGTCCATCTGGCGGTTGACGAGGTCGATGCTGCCGCGGGTGCTGAGGACGACATCGCCGAAGGGGATGTCCACTTTGTCGTAGTTGGCGACGCCGTTGGTGAATCGCACCAGCACAGGCGGAACGGAGCGTCCGAGCTGGCCGGCAGCGCGGTTGTCGGTGGCGCTGAGGACCGCGCCGAGCAGATCGCCGGCCTCGAAGCGGACGGAGCCGAGGTTGAGGTTGATGCTGCCGTTGAGTTTGGAGAGGTCGCCGTCGGTGGGGATCGCGAGCGAGTCGCGGGTGACGGTGATCATGGTGGGGGCTTCATCGCGCGACTTGCGGAAGTCCTTGAGCAGCGGGAAGAGCGGCTCGAAGACGCGCCGGCTGAGTTCGGGGGTGATCTCGCTGAGGGTGATGTTGGTGCGCGAGGCGGCGCCGTCGCCGAGGATGAGCGCGCCGTCCTCGAAGCGTCCGAACGCCGCGGCCTCGAGGCGGGCGGCCTGGAGCGTGGCGGTGAGCTTGCCCTTGCTGCGGTCTGCCGCGATGTCGTCGGCGCTGGCCTGGACACGGACGGTGTCGCCGGTCGTGCCGACGAGCAGGCCGCGCTGACCGGCGAGGGCGTCGACGAGGGCGGTGGGGATATCGCCCTGTGCGGACGCGGTCACGACCGGCGATGCGCCGGAAGTGTCGAGGGTGCCCTCGACGGAGAAGCGCTCGTCGTTGGTCTGATCATCGAGCGAAGTGAGTGTGAAGCGGAGCGGGGCTTGGGCGCTGTCACGGATGATGCTGCCCTGGACCTTGCCGAGTTCGACGGGGCGCTCGATGCGCGTCGCGACGGTCTCGCCGAGCAGCGCATCGAAGTTGGCGTTGACCATGCCGAACTCGGCGTTGACGCGTGCGCCGGCGAAGTCATAGCCGTCTTCGTTGCGCTCGATGACGAGCGAGCGCACGGCGACGGCGGCGGGGGCGGCCTGGCGGAGGCGCAGCTGGGTGCCTTCCTCGTCGGCGATGACGGGAGCGATGAGCTCATCGAAGAGCGCGGGCGCGAGCGTCCACGCGGCCTGGAAGGGTTCGGCGAGCTCGACCCGCTGGGGCGAGCGGTTCGCGAGCAGCTGCGTGGTCACGCGGGGCGACTCGACGGCGACCTCGATGCGGTCGGTGCCGGCGGGCAGGCCGGCCACGGTGCGGGTCTGGGCGCGGAGGGCCAGTGAATCGCCGAAGGTGAGCGCGAAGGGGCCCTGCTGGGTGGCGGTGCCGGCGAGCCAGGTGTCGAGCGCGCGGGGGCGGGCTTCGGCGAGGCGGACATCGAAACGGCCTTCCGGCAGGACGCTGGCGGTGAGAGATCCAAGCGCGGTGTCCGGGCGCTGGGGATCGAAGGCCTGTGCACTGGCTTCGATGGTCGGGCCGGCTTCGGCGAACGCGATGCGGGCGCTGATGGCGCGCACGCCGAGGTCGCGCGGAGAGCCGTCGCGCTCGAGGATGCCGGTGATGACCGCGCGGTCGCGGAGTGTGGCGCTTGCGCGCATGCCGGTGAGGTCGAAGCCGTCCTCCGAGCCGAGCGGGATGCTGAACGGTTCGGCGACGATGTCGAGCGTCGCGGCGGACGCGAGGCCGATGGTCGGGGCGGGCTCTTCGGTGTTCAGCGAACTGAGGATGGCCCGGAGCTGATCGGGCGAGGCGGTGACACTTGCTTCGGTGCGGGCGATGGAGATTGCCTGGGATGAGATCGCCGCGGCGGTGCGGACGGAGGTCTGCCCGGTGGTGAGTTCGAGGCGCGATCCGGTCTGCGTTGGCGTGATGCTCAGGCGGATCGGCTGGTTCTGGAGCGCGGCGTTCACGAGCGGAGTTCGCTCGCCAGCGAACGCGCCGGCGAGCCACGGCGGGAGCGTCGCGCTGGCGGTCAGGGTCTTCTGGGCTTCGGCGATGACGGCGAAGGGTTCCGGGGCGTCGAGCAGGGGCTGGACGGGCAGCGTGGCCTGGACACTGAGGATGGTGTCAGCGCCCGAGGCGCCGCTGAGGTCTGCGCGCAGCGCGTTGCCCTGCGGGGCGATCTGCAGTTGGAAGCGGTCGTAGGTGAGTCGCCGCCCGTTCTCGTCGATGAGTTCGACGCCGGGTGCGGTGACGACGGCGCGGCTGAACGATGAGGCGACGGCCTGCGGGTCGTCGAGCTGATCGAGGTCGAGGTTGACGCCCTCGATGGTGGCGCGGAATTCGCTCGGCCCCCGGACCCCGAGGATCTGCTGATCGCCGATGCGGATGCCGCCGGGCGCGAGGCCGCTGAGCAGTCGCTGGGGCTCGCGCGACGAGATGGTGATCGGGCTGGCGGCGCTGAGGGTGGTGCCTTCGAGGCGCAGGGCCGCCTCGAGATCCGCGGCGGGCGTGCCGAGTGTGATCTGCGCGGTGTTGACGCTGCCGTTCGAGCTGAGGGCGATGCGGCCGCTGAGGGTCTGGTCGAGGACGCGCGTGATGGTTCCGTCTTCTAGGCCGGCGAGCTGCTCGGCCATGGAGAGCGGGATGCCGGTGAGGTTGACACTGCCGTCGGCGGTGAACCCGGAAGCGCGCAGCGGGTCTTCGGCGGTGGCGAGGGCGTTGAGCCCAGTGAGGTTGAGGTCGGCGGAGAGGGTGAACGGTTCGGGCGAACCGCTGTCGGTCGCCGCAGCGCGGTTGCCGACGGCGATGGCGTTGATTCTGGTTGATGCATCGCCGGCCGAGTCGACGCTGAGCACGATCCGGTCGAGGCCGGTCGTAGAGGCAGACTCGCGGTCGATGCTCAGGCGGACCGAGCCGTCGACCCGGTCGAGGTCGATGGGGAAGTCGGAACCTTGGATCAGTCGGAGGTCCTCAGCGCTTGCGGTGAGGCGGATCGGGCGGTCGCCCTCCTGCATGGATTCGAGCAGTTGCGGGGCGAAGCGGGCAAGGAGTTCGCGCCCGGCGGAGGAAGTGAGCGTGAACGCTTCGCCGGGGGCCTGGAGGCGGTCGCCGTCGATGATCGCGCGGGCGCTCGCGGTGGTGCGCGGGGATTCGAGGTTGAGACTGAGGCGCGGCGACTCGATGGAGGCGTCGGCGCTGCCGAGGTCGGCGCGGGCGTCGGCGGTGAGCGTCAGGGTGAGCGCGTTTCCGAACACCGCGCTCGCGAAGCCGGGACCGAGGGCGTCGATGCGAGCCACGATCGGATCGAGCACGGACGAGGGAGCATCGACGAGGCGGAGTTCGCCTCGCGGCCGGACCTGCTCGATGGGCGCGATCGCGCCGGCGGAAGTGAGGAGGTTGTCGATGCGGACATCGAGCAGCGCGGTGCCGGCGGGGGTGCCGTCGACGAGTGCGCGGAGGTCGCCCTGGGCGAAGGCCTGTTGGGAGAGATTCTCACTGCCGAGGCGGAGGTCGACGGGTTCGATGCGCAGAACGGTGCGCTGGCCTTGCGGGCCGGTGACGGTCGCGTCGACGGCCTGCGTGGTGAGGGCTAGGACGAGCGCGGCGCCGCGCAGGTCGGTCTGGTCCGGGCCCGCGGTGAGCAGTTCGACGGGGAGGTCAAAGGCGCTGGTGCTCAGAGCGAACGATGGCGCGGCGCTGAGGTCGAGCGAGCCGTCGGGCGCGAAGCGCGCGACGATCGCGCGCGGGATCGCTCCGGAGACGGAGAGCGCCTGGGGCTTTGCGCCCGCGACGAGGCGGCCCTGATCCTCGCGCACGGACAGGGCGATGCTGACCGGGCCCGTGCTCGATGCGTTCTCGAGCGGGCCGGCGAATGCCTCGGCGAACGCGGCGGGCAGCGTGGCGGACAGTTCGAGAGCGAAGCCGGTGCCGCGCAGCGCGACTTCGCCGGCGCTGTTCAGGATCGGGCCGGAGGTGAGCGTCGCGTCGATGGTGTGACCGGGGGAGGCCGCGCGATCGAGGGTGGGCGATGCGGAGATGGAAAGGTTGGTGTTGCCGGAGAGGGCGAGCGGGCCGGTGACGGTGAGGTCGGTAATGCCGATGCGCTCGCCGTTGACGGTGTACCCGAAGCGCAGGTCGCGCAGGTCGAGGGTCATTTCGAGCGCGGGGAGCGAGAGCGGCTCGGTGCGCGGGGGGCTCGGCTGCGCCGGGGTGCGCGGCTCGATGGCGCGCTCGAGGTTGGTCGGTGCGCTGGGCGTGGGCTTCTCGATCTCCGCCCAGCCGGTGACGCGGACGGTGCCGAGGTTCTGCCATCCGGAGATGAGGCCGAGCAGGGAACGGTCGATGGTGAGGTCGACTTCGGCGACGGCGGTGCCGTCGGGCGTGAGCAGTTGCACGCCCCGGGCGGTCTGGCTTCCGGTCCACGAGACGGAGAGCGAGTCGATGTTCAGCGAGCCGTTGATGGAGTTGCGTGCTGCGGCTTCGATGCGCGGGATGAGGATGCTGCCGGCGAAGACGGGGACGGCGAGGATGATCGCGCCGATGAGCAGGACGGTGAGCAGTCCGGCGGTGATCAGCAGTTTTCGGAAGCGCCTGCGTCGACCGGGGCTGGAGGGGCGGGCCGGTGCGGATTTGTCGGGCGAACTGGTCATCATCGTCTCCGGGGTTCAATGGAACGCGGACGATGATTGTAGGGGTCGGGGGATGAAGGGTTTTTGAATGGCAGAACAGGAGCCCGATGCGCGAGCGTCGGGTATCTCGAGGTGGGGAGCGGCAGGAAAAGACCGGATACCCGGGGCTCGCGCCCCGGGCTCTTGTCAATCGACCAGCGCGGCGGGTTTGCCGACGGCGTGGACGGCTTTGCCCCGGGTCTGCTTGAGCATGCGGTCGAGGGCTTTCAGGGCCCACTTCTTCGCTTCGGGGTGGACCGTCACCTGATTGACCACCTTGCCCGCGGCGAGGTTGTCGAGCACCCAGAGCAGGTGCGGTTCGTCGATGCGGTACATCGTGGTGCACAGGCACTGGCAGTCGCTGAGGATGCGGACAAAGACGCCCCGTTCGGCGGCGGCTTTGGCGAGCCGGTTGACGAGGTGGATCTCGGTGCCGACGGCCCAGCGGGATCCGGGCTCGGCGTCTTCGATCGTGCGGATGATGAACTCGGTGGAGCCGGCGAGGTCGGCCTTGTCGACGACCTGCTTCGCGCACTCGGGGTGCACGAGGATCTTCATCTCGGGATCGTTCTCGCGCAGCTCATCGCAGTGCTCGGGGCGGAAGAGCTTGTGGACGGAGCAGTGGCCGGCCCAGAGGACGACGCGGGCGGCCATGAGCTGGTCGGGGCCCATGCCGCCGAGCGGTTCGCCGGCGCGGGTGAGCTTCGGGTCGTAGAGGACGGTCTGGGCGAGCTGGCCTCCGGGGGCGTCGACCTCGGTGGTGAAGCCGAACATGGAGGCGGTGTTGCGCCCGAGGTGCTGATCGGGGAGGAAGAGGATCTTGATCTCTTCGTTGTCCTTGACGGGTTCTTCGCCGCCCTTCATGGCCCAGTCGAAGACGAGGTCGGCGTTCGAGCTGGTGCAGCAGGCGCCGTGGTGCATGCCGACGAAGGCCTTCACCGCGGCGGTCGAGTTCACATAGGTGATAGGGATGACGCGGACGGTCTTGCCCTCGGGGTGGGGCGTCTTGGCGAGCGCCTCGTGGATGAGGTCCCAAGCCTCGACGGCGTCTTCGTAGTCAGCCATGTCGGCCATGGAGCAGCCGGCGGAGAGGTCGGGCAGGATGACGGTCGTGCCCTCGGGTGCGAGCAGGTCGGCGGACTCGGCCATGAAGTGCACGCCGCAGAAGATGACATACTTGGCGTTCTGGGCCTTGACCTGGTCGGCGGCGAGCTGGCTGAGCTTGAGCGAGTCGCCGGTGAAGTCGGCGTGGCGGACGATCTCGTCGACCTGGTAGTGGTGGCCGAGGATGATGAGGTCATCGCCGAGTTGCTGGCGGCGCGCGGTGATAGCAGGGGCGAGTTCGGACTCGTCGCGCGAGTAGTAGGAATCGGGGAGCGAGGGTTGCCAGAGCTGCACGGCGGTTCCTCCGACGGGCCGGGAGGCCCGGAGATCGAGCGATCCGGCGGGTGGGGCCGGGCTTAGATTGTAGGCGATGGGTGCAGATTCAGGAGAATTGCGGAGGTACGACCTGTCGTGCCTGGCTATCGAGGAGCGAACAGGCGTGCCGTTGTGGGCGTACTTCGCTTCCGGATGCCCTCGATTTCGCAACACATTCAGTTTTTCAGACGATCTCGCTTCTCTGTGGGCGACATCAAGTGGTTCTGCCTTTGTTATCTCTGCATCCTGTTCTGGGCTGCGACTCTCGGCTTTGACGTTGTCGTCTATCTCGGGGGTGGTCCCGGGACGGAAGGTCGGAGACTTGTCTACGCCTTCATCGCTGCGCTTTTTGGGGTACCAGCTGCGTTGGCTACCATCAAGCTCATCCCGTATCTACTTCAGCGGGCACTCGACTCTTCCTGGACCAAGTTTGTGGTCCTTGTTGCTGCCTCTCAGATACTCGTTGCTGGATTCGTCGGGGGTATACCGGTCGTTTGGAGAGCGTTCGAGATCGACCCGAACTCGCTGATCGCATGGCCAGTGGGCTGGTTGGGATTGCTGCGGTACCTTCTGGTCATGTTCTGGGTTCCGTGCTTTGGCGTGGGTTTGGTGCGAAGCCTGCTTGCGAAGACTAATGATTGATCCGCCTCTGCCTCCGACGTGGGCTTCGCTGCGCGAAGACCACGCCACCCGGAAATAAAAGCGGGCGTCCCGGAGGACGCCCGCTGGCAGTGGTTGCGTGATCGGACGGGGGCTAGCCGTTTCGATCAGTCGCAGTCGGTGCCGAAGTTGACGAGAACGAGGTCGAG
>JAUIGD010000441.1 GCA_030430255.1 Verrucomicrobiia bacterium | reverse complement strand
TCTCACTCATCGCCGGCGTCCACCACCGGCCGCAACCCCCGCCCGACCAAATCCGGCACTTCGGTCAGTTCCAAGGTCACTTTGACGCGGTCGGCGTCATAGACCCGCACGGGCACGCCCAGGGCGAGGCGCGCCAAGCCTTTGTTAGTGCCCTCGCCAAACTTCGGGCGCCTCGGCGTGGTCGTTTCCGCCGCCGCGTCGGTCTCCGCGGGCGCTTCCTCCAAATCCTGCCGCCATGCGATCGCGTAGCGCAGCACGAAGGCCGCACCCTCACGGCGCTCGATGCGCCCCTCGAACAGGATCGGCGGATCAGGATGTTCTGCGGAGAACTCGCCGTCGGCATCGGTGAGACGAAACACCTTCTCCGGCGCGGAGCCGAACTCGCAGCGAACCGCGACCTTGTAGTTCAGCGCGGGTCCCGCACCGGGACTCTCTTCCTCTTGGGCAAGAGCGAGGGTAGACAGAACCCAAAGTGCGGCGGCGAAGGAGGCGGGCTTGCGAGACATCGGAGTGGGGGGGTTGGGGTGAAGGCTCTCAAAGAGAAAAATGCATTTGCAGCCCCTGAACCGCTGCTCTATTCTACTCGCCCCACCGCTGGTGGGGAGCTTTTTCGCAAGAAAAAGGGGTGCCCAAGGGGTGTTAGCTCAGTTGGTAGAGCGCTTCAATGGCATTGAAGAGGTCAGCGGTTCGACTCCGCTACACTCCACCCCCCCACCCTTCATGGAGTGGTCACTTGGGGGCAATGGACAAGTGGGCAATGGACGAACCCGCTGCAGAGCTTGGGGCTGCCAGCGATGGCGCCGGGGTCAAACCGGTGTCCACCGGATCGCGCAGGGTGCATCCGAATCGATCACCACGCTCCGAGCTGCCGCTTGCCCTCGTTGACGCTGAGGGTGTTGGCGTGGTGACCGGCTCGGGTAGGGTGCTCACCCAACCGCTTCGCCGGCCCCGCCCCCCCCTGCTCAGCATCAACGAATGGCGACCCCTCGCCTGCGGATGGGGTGACCGATCCGGGTTGAAGATCGGCATCGACGGGGCGCCGTCTCGATGCCGGCTCGCCTGGCAACCGGCAGGGGCATCCGGGGCATCCGGGGCTCGGCGCGCCGGTTTCAGCGCGGGTTCCTTCCGGCGCTGCGCTCGACGGAATGACACGCCGAAGGGGCACTTCGGCGCACGCTCGAATGGGCGGGTCCCAAGATCCCTCGAACCGAGCGTCGATCTTAAAATCCGACCCAAACCGCCGAGAACCCCGGCTTCACCGGGCGCCATTCCTCCCAGGCCGATCGCTATCGCGCGCGGAGCGCCCGTTGCGCTTCGTCGAGCAGTTCCACATCCACCACCGACCACGAGTCGCCGTCGTATTCGAGAATGTACGTGGTCACCTGATTCAGGTGTTCGCTATGAAGCCACCCCACCACCACCTCGGCGCCGTTCGGCCGCCCCTCAATCTTTCCCGCCGAAGCCGTCCACTTCATGGCCGGCTGACCGAGGTACCACTGTGCGTTGCTCGTTCGCGCATAGAGCTTCGAGCCATCGACGACTCGGGTGCCCTCGATGGGAGCCTCAGCGAAAAATTTGAGCAGCGCGCGCTGGTGCAGCGGGTCGCGATCGACGATCCCGTAGGCAGCGTAGGGTTCATCGAGATAGTACCGATGTTCATCGGGCATGTGGTCCATCGCATAGCGCAAGGAACCCCGGACGCCGACCCCGAGCCGCGTAATCCACTGGGCAACTGGAGGGACTGGCAACAAGACAGCCCCGCCAGCGCCAGCGCCGCCAGGGACAGAATCCCGATTCGATTGATCCACGCGTTCACGATCCACAGCGTGTACCAAACTGACGTCGCGAGGGAGAAAAAAACGCCTGCCGACGGAGCTGCCCCCGCGAGAGAACGAGCTCGGTTGCCCGACCTCAACCATCAGCAATTGCAAATTTTTACCTTTAATTATTATTTTTATGGTTTATTTCTTTAATTGTGGCATCAGATCGCGCCATTGCCAATCGTCGCTCTCGCCGCCTCCGGTATGCGGGGGTCTTTGCGGGAGGCTTGATCTTGGTGGCGATGCTTGTGGGCGCGGTCACGGACAGCGGAATGCGCCGCGAGGGTTCACCGTCTGCGTTGGCGATCGGTTACACCGTGACGGTGTGGGTGATTCTACCCGGAGCGCTCTTCGTGTGGGCGAACCGGCGCGATTCCCGTCGATTCCGAGCGCGCCTCCTGCGCCCACGCATCGAACCCGTTGAAGCGGTGGTCGAAGGGGTTCCTGTCGAGGTGCCTGAAGCATCGGCGAAAAAGGGTGCGATCCACACCGCTGAAACGGTTCCGGTCGCGCCCCGAAGCTCCCGCTGACGCCTGGCCCGGATTCGGCGGGGCACTTCGGTGTGTGCTTGCAACGGTAGCAGTCAGGGTCTCCTAGCCCGGATCGATCACCACCTCCGCAGGCGAGGCGCCACCATTCGTTGATGCTGAGGCGTCCGCGTCGTGCCCGGCTCGGGCAGGGTGTTCACCCAGCCGCTTCGCCTGTCCCTGCCACCGCCTACTCAGCGTCAACGAATGGCGGCGGATCCGGGTGCACGGTCCGAAGCCCGATGACCTCCCAGTTGATCGCTCCGGATCAGATCTCGTACACCACCGCCGTGCGAGCTTCGCTCCGTTCGCGATTGAGCTTTCCGCACACGAGGTCACATAGGGGAAAGATCACGGGATCGCTCACTTCGTAGAAGACTTGGGTGCCCTCCTTTGTCTTGCTGACAAGCCGGGCATCATAGAGCGTCCGGAGCTGCTTCGACACATTGGCCTGGGAACTTCCAACCGCCTCGACCAACTCGTTGACGCTGCGCCGCCCCTCTTTCAGTTCCTGCAAGATCGCCAATCGGGTCGCCTCCGAAAAGGCGCGGAACTGCTCCGCGACACGCTCGAGCGCATCGCGTCCCAATTTCTGCTTCACGCTTGAGGGTCTTCTGGCCATCTATAGCTAAAAAGTTATATAGAGTTACGTTTTTGCAACTGCCAATTTCCGCCCTTTGGCGAAGCCTCCGAGAGCGCCGCTCGGCACGGTCGCGTTCCTGCGCCCGCACCGAGCAAAGCGTCGACCCGAGACCAAAGGCGCCAATGCCGGTCGATGAGCGTCGCGACGTCGATGGAGCAGGCGGAGCGGGAGTCGCCGTCGCGCTCAATCGCGGTCGACCAGATCGTCCAGCAGTTCGTCGAACTTCGCCGACTTCTCGCCCGCCTCGACCGTCGACAGATACGCCTTGCCGTCGTAGCTGGGTTTCTTGGCGAGATCGGCCACCTCCTTAAGCCAGTCGCTGGCGCGCTCGTGGGCGAGGTTCTCTCGCACCAGCGCGGTCATCGCCCGCAGCGTGGCGATCCGTTCGCCCCCGAACAGCAGTGTGTCGCGCAGCTTGCCCCACTTCAGCTCCGGGAGGCGATCGGTGCGGAACTCTTCTTCCGCCACGGCCTGCGTCCGGTCTTCCTCCCTGCGTTCCTCGCGTTCGCGATCCCTCTCGCTCATGCCACGCCGGAAGCGGATGCCGCCGCCGTCGGGCAAACTGGCGAGCTTGTGCTCGTGCGCGATGCGCCGATCCCAGCAGGCCGACAGGCCGGCGACTTGTCCGACATCGCGGTAGTAGGGCAGCAGCGTGCGCTCGTAGGTATCGGCGACGTTCCAGGGCGACATGTTCCACCCGGCCACCTGACCCAGGGTGAGGTCGAGTTTGAGGCGCTTCGAGATCGGCGATCCCAGCACGGAGCCCGACAGGAGGCGGCTGTGCTCTGCGAGATCCTCGGCGCCCGCCGTCAGATCGTCGAGGAATCGCACCACTTCGCTGACGAGCTTGGTTCTCCGAGCTTCCCGCTCCGCCCCCTCCACGCGCTGAGCTTCAGCGGCGGCGATGGTCAGCGCGAGGTAACGCAACTGAAACCGCAGGGCCTCGATGTGCTCCTGGGAACGCAGGCGCTCCTCATTGGCGTCTCGCCACTCGCGCCAATCCGACTCACGCTTCCCCTGCTCCTCGAACTCGAGTTGCTTCCGCGAATCCATATAGAGGTCGTAGGTCGCCTTGGCACTTGCTAGCGCCGTCATGATCGTGGACAAGGCCCGCTCATTGTTCGAGGCCGCCCCGCCGTCGAGCGCCGCCTGCAAGCTTGCGATCTCCTCCAAGATCTGCGCGGTCGCGGCATCGGGCGCCGGTTGATTTTGCGCCGCGAGCGAGGGCGCACTGACAAGCAAGACAAGACCGGCGAAGTGACAGAAGGGAGGTTTCATAGTTCGTTATGTCGAGACGGTTCGATTTCTCATGCACAGGGGGTTACGCCGGCGTTACCCGACCGCCCCTCGAGTGAAACGACGCTCGCTCCCGCGACTTAGTTGGCCCGCTCCGAGCACCGTCTTGCAGTTCGCCTTCGGCCTGGGAGGCCTGGGAGGCGCCCGCGACGAGGAGCGATCGCCCCGCCCGAATCTGCAACATTTCAGTTGAAACCCCGGCGGAATCCCGCATCTTCCGGTGCGGGGTAGAGCAGTCCGGTAGCTCGTCAGGCTCATAACCTGGAGGTCATTGGTTCAAATCCAATCCCCGCGTCCATTTCAAAGCCCTGTAAACCTAGGTTTACAGGGCTTTTTTGATTTTCCGGTGTGCCCTCTGACTGCGGTTAGGTGTTGTCTAGGTGCAGCGAGTGCCCCCAAATATGGCACTCATCCGGGCACTCACAACCCCGCATCGAGCCGCCGACGACCGCGGCTACCCCGTCACCGATGAGGGGCGACCAGCCGGCCGAGGCGACCCGGCACGGTCGCCGGCTTGAGGCAGTAGGCGCCGACGACTGCGGCTACCCCGTCACCGATGAGGGGCGACCAGCCGGATGAGGGCGACCGACCAAGGCCGCCGGTCGGCGCAGTGGGCGCCGACGACCGCGGCTACCCCGGCACTGATGAGGGGCGACCAGCCGGATGAGGCGACCCGGCACGGTCGCCGGCTTGAGGCA
>JAUIGD010000035.1 GCA_030430255.1 Verrucomicrobiia bacterium | reverse complement strand
GGCCGCGGCCATGCGTGGCATCGGCGTCTCGCCGATGTTCGTGCCGGAGGCGTCCCGCCTCCAGGCCCGGAGGAGCGGGGGGCGGACAACCGGGTAGGTTCCGATTCGCCGGGGTCCGTCCCCGAGGCATGCGGCAAACGGGGACGTTTGCCCTCCGGCGCCGCAATTTCCGGGAGGGCGCGCGTCCCAGGGTGCCGCCGAAGCGACCGCCGCCGCCGCGGCCATGCGTGGCATCGGCGTCTCGCCGATGTCCGTGCCGGAGGCGTCCCGCCTCCAGGCTCGCGGGGGAGGAGGAACGAACAGGGTAGGTTCCGATTCGCCGGGATCCGTCCCCGAGGCACACGGCAAACGGGGACGGTTGCCCTCCGGCGCCGCAACATGCCTGGGAGGGCGCGCGTCCCCGCGTGGCGCCGAAGCGACCGCCGCCGACCGCGGTCGGGATCGAGGGACGAGGTCGGGGGGGCTACGGCACGATCTGCATCGAACCGGTGAACACCCAACTCTCGACCTGCCCGTTGCGCATGAGCGCCATCGCCTCGGTATCGTGGGAGCCGAAGAGGGTGACGGTGGTGTAGTTGACCGTTCCGGTCCAGTAGGGCTGTCCGTCCACCATCTGGTAGCGCACCGGCCCCCAAAACTTTACATCCTCCACCTCGAAGTCATTCACCTCGTTGGCCTCGATGCTGCGCACCATGATCGCCACGCGTCCGGAAGAGTCGCGCTCCGGCATCTTGCCGATGCGCGATTCGTACTCTTTGAGCAGGTTCTCTTCCGGCACCCGGTCGGCGGCGCCGGTGGCCGGCGAACCCGAGGGCGAAGCCGCCGGCCGGTCGGGCTCGTTCATGGCGAGGTTCAGCTCGCGCTCGCGGCGCTCGAGGACCTCCTTCGTCCGCCGCTCCTTGAAGTCGTCGTAGAGTTTCGTCACCACCTCCTTGAGGTTGGTGTCCTCGACGGCGACCTGCCCGCGCTGGGTCGATCCGGGGGCGGGGGCGACCAGCACCTGCCCGCCGGTCAACGACAGTGCCAGCACCTCTTTGCCGGCCGCCACCTGCGATGAGCCGGCACCGACCTTGAAGGTCACCGGCACGTTGGCGACGATGGTGCGGGGGAAGATTTTCGAGGTCGGCGGCACGTTCCTCCAGTTGTCGACGTAGGTCTCCACGGGCTTGAAATCGGGCATCGGATAGCGCTTCTCGATCTCCGCCTCGAGCCGCGCGCGCCGCGACCCCGGCGGGGGGCTGGACGCGCCGCCACCGCCGTCGGCAGCGCCGCCGCCACCTTGTTCGCCGCCCCCATCGCCGCCGCCCCCCTGTTCCCCGTCGCCGGTCATGTCGGCGATGGCCGACTTGATCTGATCTTGGTAATGGTAGACCCCGAAGCCGAGGCCGCAGAGGACGAGCAGGAGGAGGATCCACTTCATGGCGCCACCCTCCGCTGGGCGGACGCGGATTTCAACCCTTCGGCGGCGCCTCCGCCGCGCGCTTTTCGCTTTCGCCCGGCGCCCGATTGCGTTGGAGTGGTGCCGTCCGATGGCCAACCGCACCCTCTACCTCCTCGACGGCATGGCGCTCGTCTACCGAGCGCACTTCGCCCTCATCCGTTCGCCGATCTTCACCGCCAAGGGGGTCAACACCTCGGCCGCCTTCGGCTTCACCAACACGCTGGTCGACCTCTTGACCAAGAAGAAGCCCACCCACCTCGCGGTCGTCTTCGACACCGCAGCGCCGACCGAGCGCCACCAGATCTTCCCCGATTACAAGGCGCAGCGCGACGCCATGCCGGAGGACCTCGCCGCCGCCATCCCCCAGGTGAAGCGCCTCGTGGAGGCCTTCAACCTCCCGGCGATCGAGCGCGACGGCTACGAGGCCGACGACATCATCGGCACGCTCTCGCACCAGGCGGACGCGCTCGGCGATACCGAAGTCTTCATGGTCACGCCGGACAAGGACTTCGGCCAGCTCGTCACCGAACGGGTCAAGATCTACAAGCCGGGCAAAGCCGGCGCCGAGCCCGAGATTCTGGGCGTCGGGGAGGTGAACGCCAAGTGGGGCATCGAGCGCCCCGAACAGCTGGTCGACATCCTCGGCCTCATGGGCGATGCCAGCGACAACATCCCCGGTGTCCCGGGCGTCGGGGAGAAGACCGCGATCAAGCTGATCGGCCAGTTCGGCTCCGTCGAGACCCTGCTCGAGCGCACCGACGAGCTGAAGGGCAAACAGAAGGAGAAGGTCGAGGCGAACCGCGACCAGGCGCTGCTCTCGAAACGCCTGGCGAAGATCCTCCTCGACGCCCCGGTCGAGCTCGACTGGGAGGCGCTCGAGGTCGGTGAGCCGGACCGGGAGGCGCTGGCCGGACTGTTCACGGAGCTGGAGTTCAACAGCATCGGCAAGCGCGTGCTCGGCGACGCCTTCGTGGCGGGGCGCGGCTTTGCCACCACCGGTGGCGGTGACTCCGGCGAGACCTTGGCCGCCGAGCTGAAGACCATCGCCGACGTCGAACACGACTACCGCCGGATCGCGGCCAAGGACGCGAAGGGGCGCGCGGCGGCGCTGCGGGAACTGGGCGAGGCGGAGCGCTTCTGCTTCGACACCGAGACGACCGGCAAGGACGAGTTGGCCTGTGACCTGTTGGGCTTGGCCTTCGCCGCCGAACCCGGGAAGGCCTACTTCTTCGAACTGCCGCGCGACCGCGCTGGTCGCGGATCGGTCCTCGCCGAGTTCGCACCGCTGCTCGCGGCGGAGGGCGTCGAGAAGATCGGCCACAACCTGAAATTCGACCTCGCCGTCCTCCGTTGGGCGGGGGTGGAGGTCGCCGGCCCGTTCTTCGACACCATGCTCGCCCACTCGCTGGTCGAGCCGGAGCAGAAGCACTCGATGGACTTCCTCGCCGAGGCGATGCTCGGCTACACGCCGGTCAAGTTGGACGATTTGCTCGGAGGCGGTGCCGAGGAGAAGGGCGGTCAGATGACCCTGCTCGGAGGGACGATGGAGGACATCCCTGCCGACCGGCTCGCCGAGTATGCCAGCGAGGATGCCGACGTCACCTTGCAGCTCGCCGGGAAGCTGAAGCCGCTGCTCGAGGAGCGCGGCCAGCACCGGGTTTTCTACGAGATCGAGGCGCCGCTGCTGCCGGTGCTCGAGGCGATGGAGGCGGAGGGCGTCGCGCTCGATACCGACGTGCTCGACGACATCCGCACGGAATTGGAGAAGGGCATCGCCGCCCTCGGCGCCGAGATCACCACGCTGGCCGGACGGGAGTTCAACCTCAACTCGCCGAAGCAACTGGGTGAAGTCTTGTTCGACGACCTGCAGCTGGCCGAGAAGCCGCGCAAGACGAAGACCGGCCAGTACAAGACCGACGAGAACGTTTTGGCCTCGCTCGCGCACGAGCACCGCATCGCCGCCGCCATTCTCGAGTACCGTGAGATGGCGAAGCTGAAGAGCACCTATGTCGACGCCCTCCCCGGCTGCGTGGCGAAACGCACCGGCCGCGTGCATTCGAGCTTCGGCCAGCTGATGACCGCGACCGGCCGGTTGGTCTCCAACGACCCGAACCTGCAGAACATCCCGGTGCGCACGGAGCAGGGGCGGGAGATCCGCAAGGCTTTCGTCCCGCGCGATGCCGACCACGTGCTCCTCGCCGCCGACTACTCGCAGATCGAGCTGCGCGTGATGGCCTCGATCAGCGGCGACGCGGGCTTGCGCGCCGCGTTCGCGGAAGGGTTGGACATCCACACCGCCACCGCGGCGAAGGTGTATGGGGTCGGCCTCGACGAGGTGACCGGCGACCAGCGGCGCGGGGCGAAGACGGTGAACTTCGGCATCATCTACGGCATCTCTGCGTTCGGCCTATCGCAGCGCCTCGGCATCGGCCGGCGCGAGGCCGCCGACTTGATCGAGGCCTACTTCGCGCAATACCCGCGGGTGAAGGAGTACATGGACACCACCATCGCCGCGGCGAAGGAGGACGGTTACGTCGCGACCCTGACCGGCCGGCGGAGGTACCTGCGCGACATCAATTCGTCCAACAAGTTGATCCGCTCAGCAGCGGAGCGCACCGCGATCAACACGCCGATCCAGGGCACCGCCGCGGACATGATCAAGCTGGCCATGGTCGCCGCCCACCGCGCCCTGGCGGAGCGGGAGCTCCACACACGGATGATCCTGCAGGTCCACGACGAACTCGTCTTCGACATGCCTCGCGCGGAGCAGGCGGAAGCCGTGCCCCTCATCGTCGCGGCGATGGAGCGAGCGCTCGAACTCGAGGTGCCGGTCGTCGTCGACACCGGCATCGGCAGGAACTGGCTCGAGGCGCACTGAGGGGCAGCCGGGGAGGGGATGGGGACGGGAGAGGGCTGGCTGGGAGCCTGGCGGACTCGCCCGTTGCGCCCGCCGGGAGTTCGTGGCCGGCGACGGGGCCGATCACTCGATGACGTGGACCTCGACGCGGCGGTTGAGCCGGCGGCCTTCGGCGGTGCCGTTGTCGGCGGTGGGGCAGGCTTCGCCGACGCCGCGCGCGGTGAGCTGTCCCGCGGGCACGCCGCCCTCGATCAGCAGAGAGCGGACACCTTCGGCGCGGCGTTGGCTGAGGTTCCGGTTGGCCTTGCTGCTGCCGGTATCGCAGGTGTGGCCAACGATATCGAAGCGGGCATCCGGTCGATCGCTGAGGATCGCGGTCACGCCGGCGAGCAGCAGTTCGCGGTCGCGCCGGGTCTCGTCGGCGTTCTTGTCGAAGCGGAGCACGGCGAGCGGTGGCGGTGGCGGCTCCGGCAGCGCCGCGAGCGCCGCCTCCAGTTCGGCGACCCGCGCCTCGAGGCGAGCGCGGGCGGTGCGCTCCGCCTCTAACCCGGCGCGGGAGCGGTCGAAGCCGGCGCGGAGGGTCTCCAGCTCGGCCTCGAGTTGCAAGCAGCGGGCTGCGGAGGCGCGCTTGGCAGCGTCGCAGTCGGCGAGGGCGAGCCGCAGCCGCTCGCCCGCGGCCGTCTGTTCCGCGAGGCGGCGCTCCAGCGCTGTGCGGGTGTCGTGCCGTTGCGTCGCCGCGGCGAGGTGGGCTTTGAGCTCGGCGTTCTGAGCGTTGGCGAGCTCCAGTTCGGCGGCCGCGACCGCGAGGCGCTCTCCCGACTCGGACGCCGCCGCCTGTAGGGTCGCCTCGAGCTCCACGTTCGCGGCCTTCAGCCGCTCCAATTCTTCGCCGACGGCCTCCTCCTTCGCGTCCAGCTTCAGGTGGAGGGCCTGGGTGGTGGCGAGCGCCCGGGCGAGTTCGGTCATCAGTTCTCGGTCACGCTGAACCCGCCGGTCTTCGTCGGATCGGCGATCGCCTTCGATGGAGGCGGCGAGCATGGCTTCGATCTCGGCGATCTGTCGCTGGGTCGAGAGGAGGTCGGAGGCGAGTGAGGGGCAACCGGTGGCGGTGGCGTCCGGTTCGGTCGCGTTCGCGGCCGTGGGGAGGCCAGCCACCAGCAGGGCGGCTGCGGCGGTGCGCGCCGTTCGGGCGAGGGCGGGGGGGAACATCAGCGGGGTGGTTGAAAGGGGCCTGTCTTCAGGAGGATGCGAGGTGGTCGGGATCGGCGACGGAGCGGGCGGATCTGGGAGTCGATTTGAGCAAACTGTGATCCGATTCGCGCCGGAACGGGTTAAGTCCGACAGCCTCCCTGCTAGCGGCCGAGCGCCGCTTTGACCCAGTCGGCCTTGAGCTCCCACCAACGCCCGAGGGCGGCGGAGTCGAGCAGGTCCTCTGTCCGGTAGCTGGTCATCTCACAAAAGGTCATCGCCGCCTCGCGGACGACGTCGAGGTTGGCGTCGGAAGCGACCGCCGAAGCGAGCGCGTCGGCGGCGCGGCCGCAGCGGTGATCGGCCAGGAGATAGGCCGCTTTGGTTCGATATTCGGGGCGCATGGCCGGGTCGAGCAGCACCTGGACGAGGCGGTCGAGGCCGAGGTCGCCCTCACCCCGCTCTTTCATGCTGGGGAACAGCTGGCCGACGGGGATGTGGTAGCTGCCCGGGCGCAGCCCGGAAGCATAAGCCTGGCGCACCCGCGTCAGTTCAGCCTCCGCACCGGCGCGGATGCGGTCGTCCTCGGCATCCGCAGCCAGGCCGACGAGCTGGTCGAAGGCCGCGCGGTCCGCGTGGAAAATCGCCCGGTCCGCGAGGGCCAACAGGGCATTGCGCTCGCCGAGGAACTCCAACTCCCGCCAGGCGTCGGCGGGGGACGCGCGGAGGTGGCGCTCGAGTGAGGTGAGCTGTTCGTCGATCGCGTCGAGCCGCGCCGGAGTGGCAGGGTTCGCTGTCGGGGCGGGGCGGGAGCGTGCGGCCTCGTCGAGGATCGACTGCTTCATCGTCGGCCAGAGCGCGGCGGCAGCGATCGCCAGCACGATCAGCTGGGCGACCCCCGCCAACACTACCGCCCCCCAAGTGCTGGCCGTGCGGTCGGTGCGCTTGTTGCGGGCACGCGCGATCGGCGCCGGTGCGGCTGGGGGGTCGAAGGTGTCGGGGGCGGCGTCGGCATCCGCGACCCGCAGCAAGTCCTCCGGATCGGGGACATCCCAGCTCGGGGTCTCGATCGGCACGGGTGCCGCCGCCGGTGCCGGCGCGGCCTCCGCCCATCCCGAAGCCGCCCTCGCGGTGGCGTGGCGGCGGGCGATCTCGATCTCGGGCGCGGGCCGCGCTGTCGGCGGCGTCGGGGCGGGCCTCGGCTCGGGTTGAGGGGCGGGCTCGACTTCGGCCGGGGGCTCGGATCGCTGCAGTGTCGGAGGGGGCGCCGGCGCGGCGCGCGCCGCCTCGCTCCCTCCGCCCGGATCGCGGGTCGGAGCCGGACGCACGTCGCCGCTGTGATCCCGCACGCGGGGGGACATCGAACGCTCCAAACGCTCGAGCGCCTCGACCAATGGGTCGGGGACGACGGCGTCGGTGGGATTCGTTGGGGCGCTCATCCGATCGGCTGGCGATGAACCTGTCCCATTTGTGAGAACCGTTCAAACCTTTCCCAGCCATGCGACGCGAGCTTGCCCAGTAGGTGTTTGGCTGGCGCCGGAGAATCGTGCTCGACGCCGGGCGGTTTCGCGCTTTGTTCCAAGGCTTCCGCCGCTGGCAGCACGTCCATGTTCACCCTCGATCTCCGCACCGTCCCCGACGATGAAACTTTGCTCATCGAGGGGGAATTGGCCGGAGACATCTTCGGCTTGGGCGCCGATGACCCGGCCGCTCCGGAGGGACCGCTGCGCTATCGTGCGGAGGCATCCGTCGTCTCCGGAGAACTGTTGGTCCGGGGGCGGTTCGAACAGGTCTTCCGGTTCGTGTGCGGGCGCTGCCTCGAGCCCTTCCCGCTCGCGGTGGTTCTCGAGGACCACTCGCTTCTGGTGCCGGTGGGCGACCGGGCCGTTATCGATTTGACGGAACCGCTCAGGGAGGATATTCTCCTCGCCCTCCCGAGTTTCCCGCGCTGCGACGCGGCACTCCCCGACGGGTCCCCCTCCCCGCGAGAGTGCTCTGCCAGCGGCGAATTCTCCTCAGACAGCGGCTTTCGCCCCCTCGATCCCGAGCAGGGCGAAGGTGGAGAGAGCGGCGGTTGGGAGGCACTCGACCAACTTCAAATCGATTCACCCTAACGCTTCCAGCACGCCATGGCCGTCCCGAAGAGCCGCACCTCCAAGTCCAAGTCCAAAATGCGCCGCGGGGCGAACCGCTGGCGCGCGCCGAAGTTCAACAACTGCCCCGAGTGCGGCAGCACGACTCCCTCGCACATCGCCTGCCCGAGCTGCGGCTACTACCGCGATCGGCAGGTGTTGAACGTCGATATTTAAAGGCTGGCGTACAGACCAGCCCAAAGGCCAGCCGGGCTGCGCGACCCCGGCATCGGATCGCCGCGCTTGTCGATCCTGGTGCGGGCGTGCGGACCTCGCCGCTCCGGCCCGTCTCGGTTTGGGTTTCGCCCAAGCCTCCCTTCCGTCTCGGTGCCCTTGCGGGGCGGCTTTCGCACGCACCGCGGTGACGCCGCCGCCGCACCGCGCAGCGTCCGGATTCCGGTCTCTCCACCCCGCGGAGCCATTTCGCCTTTGACGCCTCGAAGGGCCGCAAGTAAGGATTGCGCACGCGTCCCGGAGCCGCGAGTTGGCGGGCGCGACCGAGCCACGACAGGATGAGAATCGCACTCGATGCCATGGGCGGCGACCACGCCCCGGCGACCAACATCGGCGGCGCGAAGCACGCTCTCGCCGACCATCCCGAGATCGAGCGGATCTATCTCGTCGGCGACGAACGGGTCGTCCGAGCCGAGATGGATGCCCAGGGATTGTCAGGGCATCGGGTCGAGATCGTTCATGCGCCGGAAGTCATCGGCATGGACGAGTCCGGAGCGAAGGGCGTGCGGCGGAAGAAGGCGTCCTCGATCTCGGTCGCCACCGATTTGGTCAAGGGCGGGACCTGCGAGGCGGTGGTCAGCGCCGGGAACACCGGGGCGGCGGTGGCGGCGGCGACCATCAAGCTGCGCACCCTGCCCGGCGTCGAGCGGGCGGGGATCGCTTCGCCCCTGCCCAACGAACACGGGCTGTGCAACATCGTCGACGCCGGCGCCAACCCCGAGGCGAAGCCGCGGCACCTCCTCCAGTACGGCATCATGGGCGCGGTCTACGCCAAGCGGGTGCTGGGCAAAGCGAAGCCCTGCGTCGGGTTGATGTCGGTGGGGACCGAGGACGAGAAGGGCACCGATTTCACCCGTGAGGTGTTCGCGCTCCTCAAGGGCAGCGGTTTGAACTTCGTCGGCAACATCGAGGGGCACGATCTTTTCGAGCGCGAGCTGGACGTCGTCGTCTGCGACGGCTTTACCGGCAACGTGGTGTTGAAGAGCTGCGAGGCGACCGCCAAGGCGATGGCGAAGTGGGTGAAGGCCGAGATGATGAAGGGGGTGGTGCGCAAGTTCGGGGCGATGTTGGTGAAACCCGCGTTCAAGGCGGCGATGGCGCGCGGCAGCTACGAATCCTATGGGGGCAGCCCCCTGTTGGGCACCAATGGGGTGTGCATCATCGCCCACGGCGGCAGCTCGGAGCTGGCGATCAAGAACGCGCTGCGCGTCGCCGCGGAATCCGTCTCCCACCGCCTCGGGCCGCACATCGAGGAGGAGATCGCCCGCTGCGGCCAGCCCGGTTGAGCCGGTCGCCTTGCCTTTGTTGATGCGGCGCCGTATCGGCTCCCTATTCTACCGAATCCTCAACGCTCAACCCCGCCCACGAACCGACCGCCTATGTCCAGAGAGATCCCGCCCACCGAGTGCTGCGTCACCATCGCCGGCACGGGCAGCTACGTCCCCGAGAAGGTCCTCTCCAACGCCGACCTCGAGCGCATGGTCGACACTTCGGACGAGTGGATCACGTCGCGGACAGGGATCAAAGAGCGCCGTCTCGCGGCCGATGGCCAGGCGACCAGCGACCTCGCGACCGCGGCCGCCAAGCGCGCGATGGAAGACGCCGGGGTGAGTGCCGAGGAATTGGATTTGATCATCGTCGCCACCATCTCGCCGGACGCATTTTTCCCGGCGACCGCCTGCTACGTGCAGAAGAACATCGGCGCGACCAACGCGATGTGCTTCGACATTTCGGCGGCCTGCTCGGGCTTCCTCTATGCGATCCAGGTCGCGCGCCATTTCATCAACACGGGCAACCGTCGCACCGCTCTGGTGATCGGCGCCGAGAAGCTGAGCAGCATGGTGGACTGGGAGGACCGCAACACCTGCGTGCTGTTCGGGGACGGGGCGGGTGCCGCGGTGCTGCGGCGCGATGACTCCGGGGACGCCGGCCGCAAGGTGATCTCGGCTTCGCTCGGCAGCGACGGCCGGATGACAGACATCCTGCACGTGCCGGGCGGCGGTTCGGCGATGCCCATCACCCACGACAACGCCGATCAGAAGTTGAACACGATCCGCATGCAGGGGCGCGAGGTCTACAAGAACGCGGTCAACGCCATGCGCCGCGCGGCGGAGGACGCGCTCCAGCGCGGCGGGTTGACCGCCGCGGATGTCGACATGCTCATCCCGCACCAGGCGAACAAGCGCATCATCGAGGCCATCGGCGAGCGGATGGGGATCCCGGCGGAGAAGACCTTCATCAACCTGGACAAGTATGGCAACACCTCGGCCGCTGCGGTGGCGATCGCCCTCGACGAAGCGAACAAAACCGGCGCCATCAAGGACGGCGACAACGTCGTCCTGGTCGCCTTCGGTGCGGGCCTGACCTGGGCGAGCACCCTGGTGAAGTGGTAGTAGGGAGCCGGCGGGCGAGGGATTGGGGGGGGGAGGGCTGGTTCTGGGCCGGGTGCGGGATCCTCGCGGCGGCGGGCGCGATCGCCATGTCGGCCTCGCGCAGGGCGGCGGATCATGAGACCCTCCGGGAGTTGGTCGATGCGCTGAGCGAAGGGAGGGGCCACCCGGAGTTCGTCGGTTTCGAGGGCGAGGCGGTCGCAAGGTTGCGCGAGGCGCGAGAGATGAGCGGGGCGGATTTGCGGATCACGGTCCGCAGCGGAGATGCCCCGAAGGTCGGCGATGGTTCCTGCGGCCACCACGCGATGGTGACCCGCCCCGGAGAGGCGGCACCGTTCATCGGCCTGCGGTTGCGGAGAAATGACGGGTGGGAGATCGGCGGCTACTGGACACCCTGAATGGGGAAGGCGCGAACCGCTCGACATCAGCCGCGCGTCGGCGACGGTGCGAGATGGAAGCGCGCCGTCCGCTCTGCTTGCTCTGCTGCCTGCAGTTGCTCCTGATCGCCGCGTGCAAGGGGCTGGCGGACGCTGGTGGGCGCGTCCGCCGAGAGGTCTTCGGCGATGCGGAGAGGCGCTTCACCGCGCTGCAGTTCTTGGCGAGGGATTGGTGGTGGCTGGCGGGGCTCCTCGCGCTGGCGGTGTTCGCCGTTTCTCTCTGGCTTGTGACGCGTCCCGAGGCGACCCATCGCGCAACGGTGATTGTCGCGGCCGGGGCGGCGGCGGGGGTTGCGATCTTGGTCTTGGTCGCCTACGCGCTGGGGCATCGCGTCTTTCCGCCGATTCCCGGGCCGACCCGGAGCGTCGTGGGTTGCTTCGGCGCCTAGCGCACGCTAGGGAACGCGCTTGAGCGCCACCATCCCCATCACGGATTCGCATTGCCACCTCACTTCGCGCCAGCTCGCCGGGGAGGCGGAGGCATTGGTCGCCCGCGCGGTCGAAGCGGGCGTGTCTCGCCTGGTGACGATCGGTTGCGACCTCGAGGACAGCCCGCGCTGCGCCGATTTCGCCGCCGCGCATAAGGCGGTGTTCGCGGCGGTCGGCGTCCACCCCTGTTCGGTGACCGATGTCACGGAGGGGGATTGGCTCGAGCAGATCCGCGCTTTGGCCGCGCGGCCGAAGGTCGTCGCCATCGGCGAGATCGGCCTCGACTACTACCATCCGGCGCCTGACGGCTGGACGGAGGACGCTTACCGGGAGCGCCAGAAGGCGTTCTTCGCCGCGCAGCTCGAACTGGCTGCGGATCTCGGGCTGAACGTGGTCGTCCACCAACGCGACCGGAAGCCGGACGGGCGGTGCTGGCCGGACATCGTCGAGATGGTCGCGCCCTTCGCCGGCAAACTGCGCGCCGTGTTCCACTGCTTCACGCACCCGTGGGTGGCGGCGGCGCCCTTGGTCGAGCAGGGCCACGTCATCTCGTTCACGGGCATCGTCACTTACCCGAGCGCGGGCGTCATGCAGGACTGCGCGCGCGACGCGGCGCCCGGAAGCTTCATGGTCGAGACCGACGCCCCCTACCTCGCGCCGGTGCCGCACCGGGGCAAGCGCTGCGAACCCGCCTTCACCCGCCACACCGCCGAGTGCATCGCCGGCCTGCGCGGGGTGCCGCTGGAACAGATCGCCGCCGATACCGAAACGACGGCAGAGGGCTTCTTCGGGTTCGGCCCGTGAGCGCCGAGCATCATTCGATGCTGATCCCGAACAGCGCGAGTCCGGGGCCGTTGCCGGCGGCGACGAAGTCGAAGGTGGCGATCTCTCGACCGGGGGACGGGCTCTCCCACACCCAGCGGTAGAGGGCGGCGTCGCCGCTCGGCGCGCCCTCGATATCCTGGCGGCCTCGCCAGACCGGGCGCGGCTTCGGAGACCCGGCCCCGGCCGTGCCGACGAAGAACGGCCCGAGCTCACGGCCGAGCCGGAGTTCGGCGCGTTCCGAGCCGCCGTCGGTGAAGTGGATCTCCAAGGTCGCGACGGGGGTGCCGTCGGGGGCGCCGTCGAAGTCGATCGCGGCAAGCAGGAGATGCGCGCGCCGAATCGCCTTGAAGACCTCGATGCCGCGCACGGCCTGTGGGAACTTTCGCGTCGCAAGCGATGCGCCGTCGAGCTGGATGATCCCGCGGAGGTCGAACTCGATCTCGCCGCCGAAGCGCTGCACCCCGGTCGGGAAGCGGACGCTCGGGCGCCCGCGGTTTCCCGTGAACCACGGCTCCCAAAGGGAAGCGTTCATCCACGGCATGGGGTCGAGCGCGTGCGGGCAGCCCGCGTGCGGCCCGACCTCTTTCGCGCGCGAGAAGATCGATGCCGCCTCCTCGGGCATGCCGACCGCGACCAGCGCCTCGTAGCGGACCTCGTGCAGCAGCCTCCAGAGGTGCGGGTCGCGCTCCTCGACTACTTTCTTCACCTCGCCGTCCATCGCTTCGATTGCGGACTGATGGAGTTCCGCGCGGTGGAGGAGGAGCGTGTACCAACCGACGGGCATCTCGGGCAAGGTATCGATGTGGTCGGGCGGGAGGGCGCCCTCGACATCGGCGATCTGCTTGAGCCAATGCCGTGCCCCCGCGCTCAAGCCGAGCAGTTCCCCGGCGCCGAGCGCGCCGAATCGATGCGCCTCCGCCCACGGGTCGGGCGCCTGTCCGGTCTCGTCGGTCAGGGCGGCCGCCGCCCGCGCCATCAGCTCCTGCGGGCGGTCCGTCGCCGCCAGCAACACGAGGGCAGTGCGGAACCAGTCGCCGGTGCCCGCATCGTCCGCGGCCGCGCGCCGGTGCGCTTCCCGCAGGCATTCGCGCGCGAGCCGGCTCCAGCGCGCGATGTCCCAGGGAAAGCTCTCGACGTAGGAGAGGCATCCGGTCAAGGGGGCGCCCTTCGGCGAGGTGCGCGCGTGCAGGAGATCGATCCACTCGTTGGCGATCGCCGGTCGCCCGCCGCCGTTCCAATCGCCTTCGAAACCGACCCCGAGCGTGATCCGCAGCGGGTCGGCGAGACCGGGGTCGAGCAGCCGGAACAGCTCCCGGGTGCGCGCCTCGCACCACGCGACCGTGTCGGCGTCGCCGTCCTCCCTTGCGAGACGGCGCGCTTCGGCGAGCGCGACCGCCCTGCCCGCGGGGTCGGAGGCCGATAGGGCGTCGGCGAGCGCGGTCCAGGCCTGCGGATCGTCAGGGCGGTCGAGGACCGCCCGCTCGGCGGGGAGCAAGGGCGCCGGGCGGGCGGGCTCGGGTGGCCCGGCTACGGGCGGAACTCCGACGCTGCCCGGGCGCGGCCACCACACCGCAGCGGCGACGGCGACGGCGGCCACCGCAGCCACCGCGGCCAGCGCCAAAGCCAGCGCCCCCCGTCCGCGTCCGGGCGTCCGGCGGCCGCGGCCCTCCCTCACCGCGGCGACGCCGTCCGCGAGTTCGGCGGCGCTTCGGTAGCGCTCGGCAGGCACTTTGGCCAGCGCCCGCATCGCCACCGTGTCGACGCCCTCCCGCAGGCAGCGCCTCAGCTCGCGGTTCGAGATAGGGTGCGCCTCGCTGGCGGTGCCTCCCGCGGCGACGCGCGTCGACGGGCGCTCGACTTTGGCCGTGCGCACCGCCCGCAGCACCTCGTCGTAAGGCGCATGGGTCAGCGTCTCCCGGTCGACCGGCGTGTCGCCGGTCATCAGTTCATACAGCACGACACCTAACGAATACACATCGGAGCGCTCGTCGAGCAGCTCCCCGCGCATCGCCGCCTGCTCGGGGCTCATGTAGGCTGGGGTGCCGACCATCTGGCCATCGCGGGTGACGAGGGTGCGGTCGGTGAGCAATCTCTCGGTCGCGCGGGCGACGCCGAAGTCGATCACCTTCGGTTCGCGGTCGGCGCCCATGAGGATGTTCGAGGGCTTCAGGTCGCGGTGGATGATGCCCTGGCGGTGGGCGTGGGCGACGGCCCGGCAGATTTTCTCGAACACCTGGAGGCGCTCCGCGGGCGACAGGCCGAGGCGGTCGCAGGCGGCCGTCACGGGGTCGCCCTCGACCCGTTCCATCGCGTAGAAGGGGCGGCCGTCGCGCGCTTTGCCGGTGGCGTAGACCCTGGCGATGCCCGGGTGGTCCATCAGCGCCAGCGCCGCCATCTCCGCCTCGAAGCGGGCGCCCATCTCGCCTTCGGCGAGCCCGGGTTTGAGGAGTTTCAGGGCGACGCGCCGCCGTCCGAGGTCCTGCTCCTCGGCGGCCCAGACGATCCCCGCGCCGCCCTCTCCGAGGATGTGCAGCAGCCGGTAGCCGGGCACGGGTGAGGCGTCGGCGCCGGGTGGGGCGAGCCCGAGGTCGGCGGCGACGGCGGCCGCGACGCAGGCCGGGCAGAGCCCGCTGCGGGATCCCCTCGGCACCGGGCGGCGGCAGGTCGAACAGCGGCCGGCGTCCGGATCGGCGGATGAATCGGAGGGTGGGGGAGTGGCCATCGCTTGTTGCTTCGCGCTCGCCCGGCAGACCATACGGCCCAGCCCGCGTGTCTCAGCCGGACGCGAGGATGGTCAAGATGTGCGCCAGCTCGCCTTCGGCATCCCCGTCCACACCGACCGTGGCGGCGACCGCAGCTTCGAGCTGCCGCCGGTAGCGTTTGCGCATGCGGTGCACGGCGACCTGCACCGCGCCCTCGCTCATGCCGAGCCGCCCGCCGATCTCCGCGTAGCGCGGGTCGTGCGGATCGCGTCCGGCGAGGAAGGGGTGGATGGCTTCGAAGAGCGCCGCTTTGCCCGCGCCCGCATACTCGGCCTCGGTGGCGGTGAAGGCCTCGTCCAGCAGCGACATCGCCCAGCGCCGCTCGAACAGCGATTCCGGGGTCTCGTGTTCGCTGGGCTCATCGAGGAAGCGTCCCTCCGCGTCGCCGGCGTCGAGCGCGATGTGCACCGCGCGGCCGCCGCGCTTCCGACTTGCGGCGCGGCGGTATTCGCTGACGCGGAACCGCTTGAGGGCTGTCAGAAGGAAGGTGCGCAGTTTGCCCTTCGCGGCATCGGCGGCGGAGAGGGAATCGCGTTCGAGCAGGAGGGCGAAGAACCCTTGGGTCAAGTCTTCGGCCTCGGCGGGATCGGTGCCGTCGCGGCGCAGGAAGGCGTAGACGGGATACCAGTAGATCGAGCAGAGCTCGTCCAGGGCACGGCCGCCGTCACCGGTATCGGCGAGGCGCTCGACCAGCGTCCAGCGCGTGGGCGGAAACGCTGTTCTCGGCGAGGACGGTTCGGGTTCGTTTTCGGACACCGCCCGTCAGGCTACCACAGGCGGGGGCGGAAAGGGAGGGGGACAGGGGCCGGCGGCCAAGAAATTTCGCTGGGGCTGTATGGCCTGGCCGGTGGCCGCGAAGAACACGCTGAACCCCGCCCCGAACACCCCAGAACGCCGAGGAGGAACCCATGAAGCCGAAATCCACCACCGCTCCACTCGGGCGGATCGCCCGCGCGCTCGCCGCGCTCTTCTCCACGGTCGCCGCGCTTTCGCCCGCGCCGCTGCACGCCATCGCCTCCGGCCTCGGGCCAGACGGCATCTTCTACGAAGTCGTGCTGCACACCGATGGCACGACGCTCACTTGGGAACAGGCGCGCGACGCCGCACTCGGCGCTGGCGATTCCGGCTCGCGCCTGGCCGAGATCGACTCCGAGGAGGTCGACCTCCTGATCGAGAAGCTCCGCCAGCAGGCGCTGGCCGACGCCGGCATCGACCCGGCGTCGCCGGCGGCGCCGCCGCTCTGGATCGGCGGTCGACAGCAGCCCGGGCAGCCGCGGCCCGATGACGGTTGGGTTTGGGACAACGATGGCCGGGCGCTGCCGGGCAACGCCGTGCAAGGCGGCTACTCGAACTGGCTGAAAGCCGAGCCGAACGACTGGCCCTCCGCGATCGAGGACGGCCAGGAAACCTACGCCGCCATCGGCTTCGGGGGGCAGTTCGGTTGGAACGACCGCTCCGATCCCTGCACCGGCTACGTGCGGCAGTACGATATCGCCGCGATCACGTTCGACACCGGCCCGCGGCCCGCCGTCGGCGCCGGGGCCTACCACTTCATCCAGGGCACGCTTTGCCTCGACTTCGATGAGGCCGTCTACGACGCCCGCCGCCGCACCTACGACAACGGCATCTACGGGCTCAGGGTCGGCGAGCTGGCGAAGGTCGCCAGCGACGAAGAGTTCGCCGCGCTCGACGCGATGATGGACGCCCGCGTGCTCGACGGCTGGGAGTCGAACCCGGCGATCGGCCCGTTCTGGCTCGGGGCGACGCAGAGCCCCGCCGCCGGGACGCCCGGCAGCGATTGGTCGTGGCTCGACGGCGCTGCGCTCGGGGCGGCCGGCTACGAGCGCTGGCTCGCCGGCCAGCCCGACGACGCCCCGGGGGGCGGCGTCGAGGACGGCGAGGAGAACGCCCTGGTGATGGAGACCGGGCGCTGGGCAGACGTCGATGCGGACGAGGAGCGCTTCGCGACCCTCATCGAGTACCGCGAGCTGCCTCCCCACTCGCTGGTGGAGCGCAGCACCCGCTACGACGGCGCGAGCGCCATCCGCTACCCCTACCTGCCCGGCTACACGCGCCATGTCGCGATGTGCCTCGAGGCCTGGATCTACCGCAGCGAAGGCGGGCCGATCTTCCAAACGCTCTTCGCGCAGGGCTTCGCCAACTCGATTTGGTTCGGGCTGGCGGACAACGAGCTGCGCTTCTACCGCAGCGGCGGCAGCAGCGCCGACTCGACCGCCACCGTGCCGCTCGGGCAGTGGACGCACGTCGCCGTCAGCTACGACGGCAGCTTCGCCCGCTTCTACATCAACGGCGAGTCCGCCGGCGAGCGCGCCTTGGCCAACGCCGGCACCGGCACCGCCGACGACATCTACCTCGGCCGCGACCCGGGCGCGGTGCCGTATTTTCTGCACGGGCAGCTCGACGAGGTGCGGATCTGGTCGACGGCGCGCAGCCGCGCGCAGATCCGCGCCGACATGCACCGCGAGCTGGAGGGCGCGCCGGGGCTGGAAGGGGTCTGGCCGCGCGGCGGGCTCGACGTGGTCCCCGGCGGGTTCGCGAGCGACGGCCGCCTGCGCATCGACCGCTTCGGGATGCTCCCCCGAGCGCTCGTCGTACCGGCCGCCAACACGCCCCCGGTGTTCGACGGCGACGTCAACCTCGACACCGAATACTCGGGCGCGGAGCAGATCGCCCTCCGCTACGGCGACGGACCGAACGCCAAGGACGCGGTCGGCTATCTCGTTCACACGAAGGACTACCTCTACCTCGGCATCGAGGGCGCGCGGCTTCCCGCAGCCGGAGCGCCGTCCGTCGACAACGCCCTCTCCGCTTACATCGATTCCGATGCCAGCACCGACGGCTTCGACGCCGACCTGCTGCAGGGGCGCGTCTTCCTCCAGGACGGCGCGAGCGGCTCGTCGCGGGTCAAAACGGTGTCGGTCGGCGCCATCAGCACGCAGGCCTGGAGCTCGACCCCGACGCCCGCGCCGCACCAGTTCCAAGGCCGGATGGGGGAGCAGGTCCGCGACGAGCTCGGCTCCGCGCCCGACCTCGAGTTCCGCTTCCACCGCGAGCTGATCGGCAACCCGGACTACACAGCGGTCGACCGGCTGGCTCTGGCGCATACCGACAACGGCGGCGCCTCCGGCGACCGCTGGTCCCCAGAGGGGGCGGCGGACGACGCGCCCGCCTCTTGGGTCGAGATGCGCTACTACCCCGCGCCCGACCCCGGCCTGCCGCGGCTGTCCGCGAGCGGTGTGGTGACGAACCCGTCGAACGGCGACGGTGTGCCCGGCGTCGCCGTCTCGGTGGTGGCATCGACGCTGCTCGCCTCGACGACCAGCGACGCGGCCGGGCGTTGGTCCCTCGCCGACGTCGCCCTGCCGGAGGGCGTCGCCTATCGGATCTCGATCACCCCGCCGCCCTCGGCGCGGACGGACATCGCCGCCGAGCCGGACCCCGCGCCGCGCTGGACGCAGCCGGTCTCGGTCGGCACGACGCACGCGGTCATGCCGCCCGTCTACCGCGGCCGCTGTCATGCGGCGCCGCTCACCTTCTACGTCCTCGAGCCGATCGCCTCCACCGTGCTGGGCAACTTCGACCCCGGCGAGACGTGGCCGCCCGTCCTCGTCCGCGGCGGCGCCGCCGCGCGCCGCGTCAGCCCCGGCATCGTCCGCGTCGATGGCTTCGACCTGCACGACGCGCTCGATTTCCACTTCGCCCGCCCGGGCTGTCCGAACGACCTCTCGACCTGCACGCCCGGCGTCGATTACTTCCCCGCCGACGGCAGCCCGGCGGTTTCGACCTTCGTTCCGGCGACCGCGGCCGACGCGGCCCATGTGTTGGTCGAAGTCCCCGACATCCCGCGCAGCCGCTGGGGGTTCATGCGGCTCACCGCGCACGACACCTGGTCGCGCCCGGGCAACGTCCCGAGCAGCGCGGGCAGCTGGAAGAACTTCGGCTCGCCGATCGCCATCGTCGAGCCCCCCTACGAACTCATCCACGGATTCCACTTCGAAAACATCGCCGACGACCACGACTTCGACGACTACCGGGCGGCGTTCTTCGACCAGATCTGCAACCCCTTCTACGCGGTCGGCGCCTGGGCCTTCTTCCCGATCTACTACGACATCCTCGGCGGCGGCGAATGCCTCGGGATGGCGGTGACGGCGCAACAGTTCGCACGCGGGCGGCTGGCGACGACCCCGCTCGACCTCGAGGCGATCTACGGCAACGGCTTCCTCACGCTGCGCCAATTCGACGGCAGCGAGCACCCCGCCACCCCCGCGACCTTCGACGTCGCCAACCTCTGCTCGCCGGCGCCGACCAACGTCTGGGCGCAGATCAAAGCCAACCAGGGCGCGCAGTTGAGCAGCGAGTTCATCGGCGCGACGCTCGAGCAGTTCACCTTCGCCGCCGGGCCCGACCGCATCAACCTGCGCGACCAGATCGAGAAGATCCGCGGCCAGGAGACTCGCTGGATCCTCTGCCTGCGCAACGGTGACAAGGGGCACTGCGTGCAACCGCTGCGGATCGTCGACATCGATGCCAACACCAAGCAGATCGAGATCTGGGACAACAACTTCCCGGAGCGCACGCGCACGATCGACATCGACCTCTCGGGGCCGCATCGCTACACCTACAACGGGCTGAGCAACCCGGCCGTGATCGACGAGGACACCGGTGCGGTGCTGGCACCCGCGACACCCTGGAGCGGCAACTGGATCTTCGTCTATGAGGTCGACCCGCTCTACGACGCGGCGCGCCACGTGCCGAGCATCGACACGGCCGGGTACGCGCTCGGGCGCTTCGGTGTCACCCACCTCTGGGACCTGCTGCAACTGATCGTCAGCGGCGATGCCGAACCTTCGATCACCGCCGGCGACGGCAGCACCGCCGGATGGGACGCGGCAGGAGACTACGGCGAAACGGGGGACGGGATCGCCGCGATCCCTAACTTCAACTGGATCCCCGGCGAGGCGCCCGACCTCGGTCACCACCCGATGTCCTTCCACGTCCGCACCGACGGCGGGGCGCCGTTGACCCGGATCCACAACCGCGGCGAGAGCTACAAGATCCACGCCAGCCACCACGGCACGATGTTCCAGTTCTTCGTCAGCGACGGCATCCCCGACGCCACCGATGCATTCACCTACTCGATCGCCACCGTCCCCGATGGCGCGGGCGGGACGACCGAGCGCGTGGACGGTGCCTGCTTCGAGGCCGGGGCCGGCGGGCGCGAGGTCGAGGCACGCGTCGTCCTCTGCCAAGATGCGACCCGTTACCCCGGTGCCGTGACGATGGAGAAGGTGCGCGTCGCGCAGGGCGGGCAGGCGATGGTGGTCGCCCACCTCGACGGCACCGGCTTCTCCTTCACCAACCACACCGGAGCCGACGTCGAGCCGAGCTTCAACATCGTCACCCCCGGTCCGGCCGGCGCCCTGCCGCAGGTGCGCGACACGCCGGAGCTGTTCATCCCCGCGAAGGCGGTGTTGACCGTCGAGAGCCCCGACGGTTCGGACTTCGAGAACCTCCTGTTCCTGCTCGACGAGGACGGCGACGGGGCCGACGACAAGCTCCGCCAGTACCGCGCTGGCACCGGAGAGTTCGTCGCCTACATCCCGCCCGCCGAGCCCTACCTCCGGCTCGGCGATGACGGCGACCCGGGCACCGTGACGCTGATCCACCCGCTCGCTCCGCAGGGCTGGGAACTGCAGGCGAGCGAGAGTTTGGCCGAGGGCGATTGGTCGCCGCTCGACCTCCAGGGGGCGACGGTGAAAGTCGTCGGCGACGAGCTTTGGGTCACCGCCCCGATCCTCGATGGCCGTTGGTTCTTCCGCTACGCCGAGAGCGGCCGGGAGTGAGTCCGCCGGGCGATGGGGGCGGCGGCGCGTCGATACGCAGGGTGGGGCTCAACCCCACTCGGCGTAGGGGTTGTCAGGGTCGCTCGCAGGAGCATCGTCGCCCTCCCCCGAGGGAGCAGGCTTGGCCAGCGCCAGCGCTAGCAAGGCCGTGGCGATCGCCGATGCATAGACCGCCGAGCGAATCGCGACGGGGCGCTGCCCGCTCGAAACGAGGAGGGACCCAATCCCCATCGCGGCTGGGACGGCGAGCACCACGCTGAGGCCGGCCTGGGGCGGGAGTTCGAGGTTGCCGAAGTAGGCGTTGCTGACCAGCGTCGCCCAGATGGTCGCGAAGGCGACGGCGTAGCCGGTGGAGACGTGGCGGGTGCGGGTGGCGAGGGAGAGGACAAAGCCCGCGCCGCCGACGGCGAGGGCGAGGCCGAGCAGTTGGGCGACCTTGCTGGTGTGGAAGCCGTCGAAGAGGACGACCGCCGCTGGGGTGCCGGCGAGGCCGGTGACGAGGAAGAACTCGAAGGCGCGCAGACGCCGCGCCACGGTGACCAGGCCGATCGCACCCGCGGCGAGCGCCAGGGCGAGCGCTGCGAACACCGGCCAACGGGCGGCGAAGGCGAGTTCGTGGTAGAGTTTGAAACCGTGCAGGCTGAGCCCGAGGACGGCGGTGCCGATCGCGAGGTTGGCGAGGCCGGCAAGCCAGCGGGGCGCGGCGAACGCGGCGAGGGCGGTGCTGACGGCGGCCATGGCCACGAGGCCGAGCGGTAACCAGTCGAGGGCGTCGCGCGGCGGCAGGCCGCTGAGCCCGTCGATGGTGTGGTGCCCGATCAGGTAGCCGACCGCCAGCGGCCAGAGGTCGAGGACGCTGCGGCGCTCCTCGGCATCGTAGAGCCGCTCACGCGCGCGGAACGCCAGCCAGGCGATCCCGAACAGGAGAGCCGCTACCGCAGCAGGGATCGGGAACGGCCCGAAGAGAAGCTTCAGCTGTTCGGCGGAGGGCATCGGGAGGGCCGGGACGCGCCATGGCGCCGGCGGGGGCGCTACTCGCCGAGAGCTTCGATGGCAACCGTCATCTCCACCTCGTCACCGAGGGCGCCGGCGTCGATGCCGTAGTTCATGCCGAAGTCGCTGCGCTTCACGGTGAAGGTGGCGGTGGCGCCGAGCAGCGGCTTCTTGTTGCCGAGGTGGGTGCCGACGCCGGCGACCTCGAAGTCGGCGGTGATCTCCTTGGTGACGCCCATCATGGTCAGGTCGCCGGTGAGCTTGCCGTCGGCGACGGACTTGCTGGTGAAGGTGATCTCGGGGAATTGGACGACGTCGAAGAAGTCCTTGTTGCGCAGGTGGTCGTCACGCTTGTCGTTGCCGGTGTCGATGCTCGCGGCCTTCACGGTGAAGGACAGCGTGCTCTCGTCTACCTTTTCAGGGTCGTAGCTCACCGAGCCGGAGAACTCGTTGAAGCGGCCGTAGCAGGAGCCGACTTTGAAATGTTCGATGTTGAACAGGACGTAGGAGCCGACCGGGTCGATCTCGTAGTCCGCCGCGCTGGCGACGGGGGAGGAGAGGGCGAGGGCGGCGACGGCGGCGGAGAGGAAGGTGGATTTCATCGGCGGGTAGGAGCCCCGAGCTGGGCGGCTTATTCCGCCGCCTCTGCGGTGACGTAACCGGGGCATCCGTTCGATCATGAACTGCATTGGCGGCGCTCTCGGCGAGAGCGCCCTACCCGCGCTGCCGCGCGGAACTGCTGGTGGGGCGGCCTCGATGAGGCTGCCTACGAAGCCGCCGCGCGGCAAGCGGGGACGCTTGCCCTCCGGTTCCGCACCGCGCCTCGCGGGAGGGCACGCGTCCCCGCGTGCCGCCGAATCGGCTCCCGCAGACGCATCAACACCAAGGGGAAGCCGAACGGCCCCCCGCGTACCGCCAGCGCAATCAATTCGCGTTCCTTCGCGATCCTTTGCGGGCAAACACCCGGCGGCGCTCTCGGCGAGAGCGCCCTACCCGCGCTGCCGCGCGGAACTGCTGGCGGGGCGGCCTCGATGAGGCTGCCGACGAGGCCGCCGCGCGGCAAGCGGGGACGTTTGCCCTCCGGCTCCGCACCGCGCCTCGCGGGAGGGCACGCGCCCCCGCGTGCCGCCGAATCGGCTCCCCCCGAACTCATTCGCGCCATGGGCAATCCGAGCCGCTCTGCCTCCGCCCCTGCGCACCTGCGCGCCGACTTGTTACTTGGCGACTTGCCCCTTGGGCACTTGCCTATAGGGCTTCCTACTCCTTCTTCTCCTCGCGCGTGGACTTGATGTAGAGCTCGCGCAACTGCTTGAAATCGACTTCCGCAGGGCTGGCGGACATGAGGTCCAAGCCGCGGTTGTTCTTCGGGAATGCGATGACCTCGCGGATGCTGTCCTCCCCGGCGACGAGCATGACCAGGCGGTCGAGGCCGAGGGCGACGCCGCCGTGGGGCGGGGCGCCGAAGGAGAAGGCGGAGAGGATGTGGCCGAACTCCTCCTGCGCCTGCGCGGCGTCGATGCCGAGCGCGGCGAACATCTTCGTCTGCAGATCGCCCTCGTGGATCCGGATCGAACCGCCGCCGAGCTCGTAGCCGTTGAGCACGACGTCGTAAGCCTCAGCGCGGATCTCGCCGAACTTCGACTCGTCGTCGAGCATGGCTTCGTCCTCGGCCTTCGGCCGGGTGAAGGGATGGTGGACGGCGTTCCACTTGCCGCTCTCCTCGTCCTTCGCGAGCAGCGGGAAGTCGGTGACCCAGAGGAAGTTCCAGTCCGTGTTTCCCGCCAACAAGTTCAGGTATTCGCAGCACTCGAGGCGGATCCGCCCGAGCACCTCGCAGACGGTCTCCCAGGGGCCGGCGCCGAACAGGACGAGGTCGCCCTCCTCGATGTCCATCGCCGCCGCCAGGGCCGCCTTCTCCTCTTCGGAGAAAAACTTCACGATCGGCGATTTCCATTGGCCGTCCTCGACCTTGATGAAGGCGAGCCCCTTGGCACCGTGCAGCTGGGCGGTCTCGGAGAGGCGGTTCATCTGGCCGGTGGTGACGCAGGCGAATCCCTTGGCGTTGATCGCTTTGACGGCGCCTCCGGATTGGAGGGCGCCGCTGAAGACTTTGAACTCGCTCTTCGCGAAGACGTCCGCGAGGTCGGTCAGCTCCATGCCGAATCGGGTGTCGGGCTTGTCGC
The DNA here is from genome assembly GCA_030430255.1 of Verrucomicrobiia bacterium. GTDB lineage: Bacteria > Verrucomicrobiota > Verrucomicrobiia > Verrucomicrobiales > DEV007 > JAUIGD01. Next base: position 4,845 of record JAUIGD010000035.1, on the reverse strand, counting down.
TGCCGAAGCGGTCCATCGCCTCGCGGTAGGTCATGCGCGGGAAGGCGGCGGGGACCTCGACGCCGAGCGCCTCTTGGAAGCTCCGCGCCAGCAGCCCCTCCACGAGGGCGATGATGTCGTCGGTCTCGACGAACGAGGCCTCGATATCCACTTGGGTGAACTCCGGTTGGCGGTCGGCGCGCAGGTCTTCGTCGCGGAAGCAGCGGGCGATCTGGAAGTACTTCTCCACGCCGGCGACCTGCAGCAGCTGCTTGTACTGCTGCGGTGCCTGCGGCAGGGCGTAGAATTTGCCGGGGTTCAGGCGCGAGGGGACGAGGAAGTCGCGCGCGCCCTCGGGCGTGGATTTGCTGAGGATCGGTGTCTCGATCTCGAGGTAGCCCTGCTCGTCGAGGAAGTCGCGGCAGGCCTTGGTCACGCGGTGGCGGACTTTCAAATTGCGCGCCATGCGGGGGCGGCGCAGGTCGAGGTAGCGGTGTTTGAGGCGGATGTCTTCGTTGGAGAGCTCCTTGTCGAGTTGGAACGGGAGGACTTCGGAGCGGTTGATGATCTCCAGCTCGCGCGCGACCAGCTCGATCTCGCCGGTGGCGATGTTCGGGTTGACGGTCGATTGCCCGTCGATCTCCGGCCGCCCGGCGACGGTGCCGGTGATCTTCACCACGTCCTCGTGGCGCAGGGTGTGCGAGAGTTCGGCGGCCGCGGCGCTCTCCTCGCTGCGGAACACCACCTGGGTGACGCCCTCGCGGTCGCGGATGTCGATGAAGATGACGCCGTGGTGGTCGCGCTTGGTGTTGACCCAGCCGACGAGGCTGGTGGTCTCGCCGACGTGTTCTTTGCGGAGGTCGTTGCAGGTGTGGGTGCGCATGGCGTGGGGCGGCCTTCGGCCGCGGAGATGGAGATCGGAGCGGGGAGGCGCCCTGCGGGCGCGGGTTTAGAGCTGGGTTGGCAGGTCTTCGACTAGTAGTTGCTGTTCGCTGCGGTCGGCGAGGGTCTTGACCGCGACGGTGGGGAACTCGGCACCGACGACGATCGCCTTCCGCGCGCGGAGGGATTCGGCGTGGCCGAACTGCTTGCCGACTTTGAGTGGGACGAGCGGGTAGTCCGTGCGCAGCCCGGCGGCGCGGAGCCTTTGGACGATGCCCAGGGCTTCGGCGCGTTTCGACTCGTCGGCGATCACGACGTAGGCGTCGAGGGCGCCGGCGGCCGCGAGGTGCTCGTCGAGCTTCGCCCGCGCGGAGGGCGTCTCCTTGATGAGGTCGGTGATGACGACGTCGCCCATGGCGAAGCCGCAGGCCGGGAGGTCGGCGGCGCCCTCGCTGATCAAGGAGACGAGCTTGTCGTAGCGCCCGCCTCCGGCGACGGCGCGCATGCCGCGCCCCTTGTCGAAGACCTCGAAGACGGTCCCGGTGTAGTAGGCGAGCCCGCGGACGACGCCGAGGTCGACGGTGACGAAATCGGCCAGGCCGCGGGCGGCGAGGTCGTCGAGGACGGGCGCGAAGTGGGCGCTCCCGGCGGCGGAGGCGATGAAGGCATCGACCGCTTCGCGCGAGGTGCCGAGTCCCTTCAGCTTGTCCTCGGTCACCTCCGGCCGCTCGCGCTCCATCTTATCGATGATGCTCAAGAACGCGGCGGGATCGGCCTCGTCCAGGCCCTCGCCTTCGAGGAAGGCGAGCCAGGCGTCGCGGTCGGAGAGGCGTAGGGTGAAGTCGTCGGCCGTGAAGCCGAGGTCGCGCATGAGGTCGATCGCGAAGGCGACGAGTTCGGCGTCGGCGGCCTTGGAGGGCTCGCCGAGGAGGTCGACATTGAATTGGTAGAACTCGCGGGTGCGCCCCTTCTGCGGCGCCTCGTAGCGGAAGAACTGGCCGATCGCGAACCAGCGTAGCGGCTTCTTGTAGTCGCGCTGTTTGGCGGCGGCCATGCGCGCCAGGGTGGGGGTGAGTTCAGGCCGCATGGCCACCTCGCGCTCGCCGCGGTCGGTGAAGTGAAAGAGCTGGCCGAGGATCTCGTCGCCGGACTTCCTCTTGTAGAGTTCGGTCGACTCGAGTACGGGCCCCTCGTACTCGGCGAAGCCATAGCGGTGCGCGACCGCGCGCCAGCGCTCGAAAAGGTAGTTTCGCGCTGCGCAGTCTTCCGGGTAGAAGTCCCTGAACCCCTTGAGGGTCTGGATCTTTTCGGCCATGGGTCGAAGTGGGTGGGGAAGGTGCGCGGGAGGGCGCATTTTGCAAGGCCGGGGGGAGCGGAATGACGAAATCCCCAGTTGCGCGAACTTCGAGGGGGCGACGAGGGCGGATCGGATCGCTTCGGGGGAGCCACCCAAGGGCCAGCTGGCTGCGCGTCGCGTGTTCGACGGGCAGATCGGTCTCGGGGTCGATGGCGGCGGCGGGTCGGCGGTCGGATTCTCGGGCCGACCACGGCGGAGACGGAGCTCCGCCCTCCAGGGGCTAGTGGGGCGAGATCCTGCCACCCCGCCGAGGACCCGTGTGCTGCTGCCAGTATCCCCGCCCCTAACTCTCGGCACGCTTGCGGTCGCGGTAGACTCTGGCGGCGCCTTTCATCCGGCCGAGGACGTAGTAGACGGTCTGGCTGCGGGCGCGGACGAGTTCGGCGCCGATGATCTTCGGGACGAAGTCGGCGGGGCAGTCGAGGATCTCGTCGATGGTGCAGCCTGCGAGGCCGCGGCAGAGGATGGAGGTCATCGCCTTGGTCAAGGTCTGCACCTCCGGGCCGAGCGTCACTTTGAAGGTCGCCTTGCCGTCCCCATCGAGGCGGAGGAAGACCCCCACTTCGTCGGTACATTCCTCGTCTTTGCGCACGTCTTCGAGGTCGAAGGTCTCGCCTTCACCCGGACGCCACTGGGGCGCCCCCTCGGCGAAGGCGACGAGGTTGTCGCGGCGCTCGGGCTCCGGGAGGAGTTCGAAGAGTTCGATGATTTCGGGGAGTGACCCTGGATACGGGGAACTGCTCACGGCGGTCGCGGAGTGCGGAGTGCGGAGTGCTTGAGGGACCCGATCTCCCACCTTCGTTGCGGGAGGCGGCTAGACGTCCTTCTCGATGGGCGTCCGCACCATGTTGCCCCATTCGGTCCAGGAGCCGTCGTAGTTGCGGACGTTCGGATAGCCCAACAGGTGGGTGAGGACGAACCAGGTGTGGCTGGACCGCTCACCGATCCGGCAGTAGGCGACGATGTCGTCGTCCGCATTGAGTCCGAGTTCGCCCTCGTAGATGGCGCGCAGCTCGTCGGCGGTCTTGAAGGTCTTGTCCTCGTTGGCCGCGCGTGCCCAGGGGCAGTGTTTGGCGCCGGGGATATGGCCGCCGCGCAGGACGCCCTCCTGCGGGTATTCGGGCATGTGGGTGGTCTCGCCGCTGTATTCGCCGGGTGAACGGACATCGACGAGCGGCAGGCCGGCGCTCATATGGGCGAGGGTATCGACCTGGTAGGCGCGGATCTTTTCGTCGTCGCGTTTGGCCGGGACCGGGTAATCGGCGGGAGCGGGTGCCGGCTTGTCTTTGGTGAGGGGTTTGCCCTCGGCGATCCACTTGTCGCGCCCGCCGTCGACGACCTTCGCCTTGCTGTGGCCGAAGAGTTGGAAGACCCAGAACGCGTAGCAGGCCCACCAGTTTGACTTGTCCCCGTAGAAAATGACGGTGGTCTCCGGGCTGATGCCATTGCGGCGGCAGATCTCGGCGAAGCCCTCGGGGCCGACGTAATCGCGGGTGGTCTGGTCGTTGAGGTCCTGGCGCCAGTCGATGTGGACGGCGCCGGGGATGTGGCCCGTGTCGTAGAGGAGGAGATCTTCGTTCGATTCGACGATTCGGATTCCTGGCGCGTCGAGGTGTTCGGCGAGCCAGTCGGTCGAGACGAGGACGTCGGGGTTGGCGTAGGCGGCGTATTTGTCTTCGCTCATGGCGGGGTATAGGGCGGCACCCTTCCGCGATGCTGCTGCCGGGGCAAGGGCTTGGTGATCGGATCCGGGCGGAGCCCGACCGCCTCCCCGGACATCGCACCGGCCTCCGACCTCCTGCGTGTCGCCGATCGCCCCATCGATGCCGAAGGCAGCGATCACCCCTACGGGCCGGGGTCGGTTCGCCCTTCCGCGAGCGCGGATTCGAGGGCGTGCCAGGGGAGGGCTGCGCACTTGACGCGGGCGGGGAAGCGCCGGACTCCCGCGAGGGCGGCCAGTTCGCCATGGGTGTCGAGGTCGGCTTCGGGGTCTCGGTCGGCGGTCAGCATGTCGATGAACCGGGCTGCCAGGCCGGCGACCTCGGCGGCCGTCTTGTCCGATGCGAGGGTGGTCATGATGGAGCCCGAGGCTCTGCAGATGGCGCAACCTTGGCAGACGCAAGCGACCGCGTCGACGCGGTCGCCGGAGCGGCGCACGTAGACGGTGACCTGATCGCCACAGAGGGGGTTGAAGCCTTCGGCGCTGGCGTCGTAGGGCGAGAGCGCGGAGGCGTTCTTCGGACGTCGGCTGTGACCGAGGATGATTTCTTGGTAGAGTTCGGAGAGGGCGTCGTCCACGTTGGCGGTCCGGTCGTCGGTGGAGTTAGGATAGCAGCGAACGGGCTCGATGCAGCCCGGCGATGAGTTGGTCGATGTCGCGTTCGCAGTTGTAGAAAGAGAACGAGGCGCGGGTGGTGGCGACGAGCCCGAGCCGCGCCATCAGTGGCTGAGCGCAATGGTGGCCGGTCCGGACCGCAACGCCGGTGCTGTCGAGCACGGTGCCGATGTCGTGCGGGTGGATGTCGCCGAGCGTGAATGAGAACACGGGGGCGCGCGCGGCCGGCATGCCGATGATGGTGAGGTCGGGCACCGCGCTGAGGGCGTCGGCCGCAGCGTCGGCGAGGGCG
>JAUIGD010000440.1 GCA_030430255.1 Verrucomicrobiia bacterium | reverse complement strand
GACTGCCACGGCCTGCCGATCGAGTTCAAAGTCGTGCAGGATGCCCAAGGGTTGGAGCCCGCCGAGATCCGTCGCCGCTGCGAAGCCTTCGCACGCAAATTCATCGACATCCAACGCGGCTCGTTCCGCCGCCTCGGGGTGCTGGGCGACTGGGAGCACCCCTACCTCACCCTCGACCCCGCCTACGAGGCCGACATCATCCGGGTCTTCGCCGCCTGCATCGAGAAGGACCTCGTCTATTCCAGCAAGAAACCCGTGCAATGGAGCTTCGGCGCCAAGACCGCGCTCGCCGAGGCCGAGGTCGACTACAAGGATGTCACCGACACCGCCGTGTTCGTGAAGTTCCCGCTCAAGTCCGGACCGCTGGCGGGCGCGAGCAATATGGTGATCTGGACCACGACCCCGTGGACCCTCCCCGCGAACCTCGCGATCGCCGTCCACGAACGCTTCGCCTACATCCGCGGCACCTTCGCCGACCAGGAGGGGCGGCGCGAGGACCTCGTCGTCGCCAAAGAGTTGCTAGCGCAGTTCGCCGAGAAGACGGGGTTCAGGCTCGAGGGCGAAGGCGAGGAACTGAAGGGCTCCGCCCTCGACGGCTCGCTCGCGGCGCACCCCTTCCTCGATCGCGACTCGAAGGTCATCACCGCCGAGTTCGTGACCGCCGAGACCGGCACCGGCGCCGTGCACATCGCCCCCGGCCACGGCGGCGACGACTACAACGCGGGGATGCAACACGGGCTGGCCGTGCTGTCGCCGGTCGACGACGACGGCAGGTACACCGAGGAGGTGGGCGTGCCGGGACTGGTGGGCACCCACGTCTTCAAGGCCAACGCCGAGATCGTCGAGATGCTCGCCGCCAGCGGCCACCTGCTCGGCCGGGAGGACTACGCCCACTCCTACCCGCACTGCTGGCGCTCGAAGACGCCGATCATCTTCCGCGCGGTCCCGCAGTTTTTCATCAGGATCGACGCCTTCCGCGACGCCGCGCTGGCGGAGATCGACAAGGTGCAATGGCTGCCGCCGCGCAACCGCAACCGCATCTACGGCACGGTGGAGGCCCGCCCCGACTGGTGCGTCTCCCGGCAGCGCACCTGGGGCGTCCCACTCCCCGTCTTCTACGACGGCGCCGGCGCGGCGATCATTGACGCCGGACTCGCCCGCAAAGTCGCCGACCGCCTCGAGGGCGGCGGCTCGAACCTCTGGTTCGAGAATGACGACGCCTGGTGGGCCGGCGAGCTCGGGCTCCCCGAGGGCACGACCCGCTGCCGCGACACCCTCGACGTGTGGATCGACTCCGGCTCCAGCCACGTCGCGGTCTGCGACCGCCACCCGGAGCTCTCCGCCCCCGCCGACCTCTATCTGGAGGCGACCGACCAGCATCGCGGCTGGTTCCAGAGCTCGTTGATGCTGAGCATGGTCGTCCGCGACGCCGCCCCTTACAAAGCGGTGCTGACGCACGGCTTCGTCGTCGATCAGGACACCGGCAAGAAGGTCTCGAAGTCCGACCAAGACGGCGGCGACGCGAAGAAAAAGAAGAAGGTCAAGCCGATGGAGGCCGACCATTTCGTGTCCAAGTTCGGTGCCGACATCCTGCGCCTGTGGGTAGCGGGCGTCGATTGGGAAAACGAGGTCCCCTTCGGGGAGAACCTCTTCAAGCAGACCGCCGACACCTACCGCCGCATCCGCAACACCCTGCGCATCCTGCTCGCCAACGTCGGCGACTTCGACGCGGCGGGCGACGCCGTGCCCGAGGCCGAGTTGCCTCTGCTCGACCGCTGGGTCCTCGAGCGCCTCCACGCCGTCACCGGCGAGTGCCTCGCCGCCTACGAGAAATTCGAGTTCCGCAAGGTCTACAACGCGATTAACGCATTCTGCACGAACGACCTGAGCGCCCTCTACATCGACATCACCAAGGACCGTATGTACTGCGACGCGCCCGGCTCGGCGAGGCGGCGCGCCTCGCAGACGGTGATGAAGCGCGTCTTCGACGACCTCTGCCACCTGCTCGCGCCGGTGCTCTGCTTCACTGCCGACGAGGCCTGGGAGCATGCCGGGCACGAAGCCGGCGCCATCCACCTCGCCACCTTCCCGCAGCCCGACCCCGCCTTCGCGGGGCGCGCCGCGAGCGAGGCCGTGGCGACCTTGCTCGGCTATCGCGAGCAGATCCAACAGGCCATCGAGCCGCTCCGGCAAGCCAAAGCGATCCGCGCCAACAACGAGGCGGCGGTCACCCTGACATTGCCCGATGGCGCCCCGGCACCCGCCGAGTTGCTCGGCGGGGAGGAGGCCGCGACCGAATTCTTCATCGTCAGCGCGCTGGAGGTCGTGCGTGGCGCGAAGCTCGCCGCCGAGGCGAGGCCGACCGATCACCCGCGTTGCCCCCGCTGCTGGCGCCACCTTCCCTCCGAACACACCGACGCGCTTTGCCCGCGCTGCGAAGACGCCCTCGCACAACGCCCCTGAGGGAGCGGGGCCCCGGATCGGCCACCGACCATCCGCAGGCGAGGCGTGCGATCGCGCCGGACTGGCGGACGGCGGCCGGGTGAACACCCCGCCCGAGCCAGTCACATCGCGCACGACCTCAGCGCCGACGGGGGGCGAGCCGCAGCCCAGAGCTTGGGGATCGATCCGGTCAGGGAGGCTGGCGGACTCCCCCGTTCCGGCGGATCGCTTTCTCCCCTTGCCCCAGTCGCCCCGCTGATCTCGCCGCTGATCTCGCCAAGCGCGCGGCGCGCTCCGGCGGGAGGGTTCGGACCTCGCCGACGGAGCCCTGTTCGCCTCGACGTTCCTCAGTCTCCCTCTGCGACCAGCCGGAACAGCTGCTCGCTTCGGTCCATGTCGAGGAAGAAGCGAACGCTGCCTCCTCCCGTGCTCATCGCCTCGAGTTCGGCTTCCTCTCCGGCCGCCGCCGCGAAGCGCGCCCTCTCCCAGCGCTCGGCATCCAGGCTACTCTCGACACGCACCAGCGCGGCGCCGGAGACTTCGGCGTCGATCTGGACCTGCCACCCGACATGTTCGACCTCGACGCAGGTGATCGAGCGCACCGCCACCAGCGGTTGGGGCGCGCCCCGGGGCGAAACCTCCAGGAGGGCGTCGATGACGTGGCCCCGCTCGCCGGGGGGCGAGATCGAAATTTGAAACGGCACCCGGTCGACGATCGTGGTCGCGTCGGTCGGCTCCGGGAGGTGGGCGAAGTGGGGCACCTGCAGCGTCTCCCCCGGGCCGAGCAGCACGGTCTCGGACAGCAGGGGCGAGGCGGCGTCGCAGCAAGACCGCGCTTGAAACTCAGGCCACGCGAGGCTGCTGCCGACGCGGTAATCGACCACCCGCTGCTCGCCGGTCGTATTGACCAGGCGCAGGCTCATCTCGACCGCGCCCCCGACCTCGACCCCATAGGGGCCCGGCGCCCCTTCGAGAAGGCCGAAGACCCCCGGCGCGAGGACGATGCCGGTGCAGGTGAAGCAGTGGTTGGTGCCGCTCTCGCACACCGTGATCCCGTAGTTCGCACAGCCGCCCTGCCCGCCGGGATCGGCGTGGAGCTTGGTGCAGTCCACCGTCAGCGTCACCGTCGCCGAGCCGAACGCCGGCACGAACACCGAACCGCTCGGCGGGCTGAAGTCCGAGGCTGCCAACGCGACCGGGCAGGCGGCCGAAGGCGCCAGCGAGCTCACGTTCCAGTCGTAGTTCTTACCGACCGCACCGGTATTGAACACCGTCAGCGTGATCGTCCCCGCACCCGTCGCCGGGTCACAGACGACCTCCTGGGTCACCTCGCAGTGGTCGTCCGAGGGCTCGACCTGGTCACAGTCGATCTCGACGCAGACCTCGTCCCAACAACACTCCTCCCAATCCTCGCTGTGAACCGAGAGGGTGAAGCAACAGAGCTCCCCGGGCACGACGTTGCACAGCGTGAACGAGAAGGTGCCGCTCGAATAGGGGGCGATCCCCGGGGAGAGGTCGATGTAGCCAGACGGTGGGTCGAGGGCCTTGTTGCCGCCGACGGTCACGTAGGCGTGGTGCAGCGTATAGGGTTCGTAGTTGAAGATCGTCAAGGTGATCACCGCCTTGTCGACCACCCCGTCCGGCCCGGGGACGCACTCGACCTCTGCCTCAAGCACTTCGAAGCACGCGCACTCGGGGATGTCGACACAGACCTCCTCGCTGCAGCAGACTTCGCGGTCGGCGGTCAGCAGGATCACGCGGAAGCAGGCCGGGACCCCGGGGGTCGCCCCCTGGATGGCGAAGCCGGTCAGGGTCTCGGAGGCGCCGTTCGCGAGCGCGGGGGAGAAAAGGTGTGTCGCCGGGCTGATCCCGGTCGTGCCGCTCACCGGATGGAGGATCATGGAATGCGCGTCCTGGCCGGAGTTGTTCGTGATGGTGAAATCGAAGGTGTGGTCTCCGCCCTCCTCGGTCGGGCAGTGGACTTCGCCGATCAGCTCCAGACACGAGCATGCCGGGTAGATGTCTGCGGCGCCCAGCAGCGATTTGTCGTACTGGGAGAGGTTGCCATCGAGATCGATGAGGACCGAGTTCGTGACCGGCGCGGGCGGGGGATCGTTCCCGCACGGGGCGATGTGTTGCAGGCCGTAGGTGACGTTGCCCGCATCCAGCCGCAGCGCATCGCCGGTCGCCCAGATCGAGTCATCGCAGTCGGCCGCCACCCCACCGGCGGAATTCTGCCCCGGCAGGGACCCGCCTTGCGCGTGGTTGCCGACCGCGTGGACCAAGCCTCCCGAGGTGTCCGGCGTCTGCACCCACGCGGTGGTCGCCCCCGTGTATTCGATCACCCGCCCCTTGTGGACGGCGTGGCAGTAGCGGGTGTTGCGCTCGGCGATGAACAGCGTGCCGTTCGGGCTGAACTCGATCGACGCGACCGGCTGCGAAAACGGCTGGCCGGGGGACCACGGCGGGACGGCGAACTCGAGGTATTCCGTCCCCGGCACGAAGTCGCCATCGACCGGGTTTAGCTCCACCGACCAGACCTCGTTGGCGTTGCCGT
>JAUIGD010000034.1 GCA_030430255.1 Verrucomicrobiia bacterium | reverse complement strand
CGCGAACGCCTTCTCCTCCAGCGCCGCAGAGTTCGCCAGCGCGGAGATGTACTCCCCGATCTCCTGCGCGTCGTCCTTGTCGTGCTTGAACTCGACCCACTCAGCCTCCTTGGGCTGCTTCAAGAGCTCCCGGACCAGCCCGGTGAGGGACTCGCTGGACCGGGTGCGGGTCATTCGTCGGCCTCCTCGTCGGGGAGGTCATCGGCGTCTTCCATGTCGTCCACCTCGTCGAGCTCGGGCGCGTCGGCGTCGAGCACGACCATCGGCAGGATGACGTCGCGATACTTGCCGCGGACGTACGGGTCGCGCAGCACGTCGTCCGCGATGCCCCAGATGAAGGAGACGATCTTGTTGTGGGTGGTGTGGTCCATTTTCCAACACGGTGGCCGGAAAATGGGTCACCCCCGACACTCCCGCCCCGCGGCATAGGATTAGAGGGGACAGGGGCTGCTTGGCAAGGGGGGAATAGGGCCGGCCTGCGTCACCGCGGGGGGGGGTGATGCTCCCCGCAACGTCCGACCGGGCTCCGGCGGCCTCAGGCGAGGATCTCCTTGATCAGGTGGCCCTCGACGTTGGTGAGGCGGCGTTCGATGCCGTTGTGGTAGAAGGTGAGCCGTTCGTGGTCGAGCCCGAGCAGGTGCAGGATGGTGGCGTTGAAGTCGTAGAGCGGGTGGATGTCCTCGACCGCCTCGCGCCCGAGCGCGTCGGTGGCGCCGTGGCTGACGCCGGGCTTCACGCCGGCGCCGGTCATCCAGCAGGTGAAGCCGTCGGGGTTGTGGTCGCGACCCTTGGAGCCCTTCTGGAACATCGGCATGCGGCCGAACTCGGTGCACCAGACGACGAGCGTCTCGTCGAGCAGCCCGCGCTCGCGCAGGTCGTGGATGAGGGCGGCGGTCGGCTGGTCGAGGATCTCGGCGTGGACGTCGTACTGGTTCTTGAGGTCGTTGTGGCCGTCCCAGTTGAGCTTGCCGCCGCTGGCGTAGGCGCCGTTGAAGAGCTGCACGAAGCGCACCCCGCTCTCGATGAGGCGGCGGGCGAGGATGCAGTTTTTGGCGTAGCCGGCCTTGGTCGCGTTGTTCGCGTCGTCGGCGCCGTAGCGTCGGAAGACGTGGGCGGGCTCGGTGCTGAGGTCGCCGATCTCCGGGACGCTGAGCTGCATGCGGGCGGCGAGCTCGTAGCTGGCGATGCGGGCGGCGAGCTTGCCGTCGCCGGGGTGGCGCTCGAGGTGGCGGGCGTTCATGCGCTGCAGCAGCGAGCGGGCGGCGCGGTCTTCGGCGCCGCCGATCCCGGCCGCGGGCGCGAGGTGGCGCACGGGCCTCGAGGCGCTGAAGGTCGTGCCCTGGAACTCGGCGGGGAGGAAGCCGGGTCCCCAGTTGTTGACGCTTGCCTGCGGCACGCCGCGCGGGTCGGGGATGGCGACGAAGGCGGGCAGGTCCTGGTTGGCGCTGCCCAGCGCATAGCTCACCCAGCCGCCCATGCTCGGGAAGCCGTCCTGCACGAAGCCGGTGGAGAGGAAGTTCTCGGCCGGGCCGTGGGTGTTGCTCTTGCTGGTGAGGGAGTGGACGAAGGCGATGTCGTCGGTGAGTCCGGCGAGGTGGGGGATCAGGTCGGACACCATCTTGCCCGTCTGCCCGCGCGGGCGAAACGCGTACTGCGGCCGCGCGAGGTTGCCGGCCGGGCCTTGGAAGGTGACGGCGGGCCCGCCGGCGAGCGGTTTGCCGTCCTGCTTGATCAGCTCGGGCTTGTAGTCCCAGGTCTCCAGCTGGCTGACGGCGCCGGCGCAGAAGATCACCAGCACGTTCTTGGCCTTCGGCGGGAAGTGGGGGGCGCGCGGGGCGTAGGGGCGCGCGGGGTCGATCGGCGGGCCGCCGGCGAGCAGGCCCTCGCGGCCGAGCAGGCTGGTGAGGGCGATCGAGCTGAGCGCGGAGGCGCTGTTGCCCAGGAAGCCGCGGCGGTCGAGCAGCTGTCGGCCGCCCGCGGAGAGGAGTTCGGCGGGGTCGCCCGTGATCATGGGATGAAGAGGAATTCGTTGCTGTTGAAGACGGCGCGGCAAAGGGTCGCGAGCCGGTGTTCGGCGACGACGGCGAGGGCGTCGGCGAGTTCTTCGGGCCCGGGCGCGCGGCCGTAGGCGAGCTGGTAGACGCGGCGGACCTGTGCCTCGGGGTCGTCGCCGGCCTCGGCGCGGGCGCGGGCCGCGAGGGCGTCCGCTTGGTCGATGACGAAGCGGCTGTTGAAGAGGTTGAGCGCCTGGATCGGGGTGGTGCTCTGGCGGCGGCGGGAGACGCTCTGGCCGGCGTCCGGGCAGTCGAAGGCGCCGAAGATGGAGTCGGGCTCCATGCGGATCTTGTGCGCGTAGATCATCCGCCGCAGCCCCTCGCCGGCGAAGTTCTCGACCGGCGGGAAACCGCTCAAGCCGCCGCGCGATTGGAACAGGTCGAAGCCGGGGCCGCCGGTCTTCAGGTTCAGCTGGCCGCTCACCGCGAGGATGGAATCGCGCAGGGGCTCGGCTTCGAGCCGCCGCGACGGGAAGCGCCACAGCAGCCGCACGTCGGCGTCCTTGGCCTGCGCCTCCGCCCGCACCGCGCCCGATTGGCGGTAGGTCTCGGACAGCACGATGAGGCGGTGGAGGTGCTTCACCGACCAGCCGGAGCGGACGAACTCCGCGGCCAACCAATCGAGCAGTTCCGGGTGCGAGGGGCGCGCGCCGACGCGCCCGAAGTCGTTGGCGGTCTCGACCAGGCCGATGCCGAAGTGGCCCTGCCAGATGCGGTTCACCGCCACCCGCGCGGTGAGCGGGTGCGCGGGGTCGGCGATCCATTCCGCCAGCGCGAGCCGCCGCTCGCGCTCGGGCGCGTCCATCGGCAGCTGGAGGTCGCCGAGCGCGCTCAGCACCGCCGGCGGCACCTCCTCCTTCGGCTGCTCGGCGTCGCCGCGGTGGAGCAGGTGGGTCTTCTCGGGGCGCCCGAAGGTGCCGCCGAAGACGGTCTGCCTGGCCTCGAGCGATGCGGCCTCGGCCTCGAGCCGCGCCTTCTCCGCGAGCAAGTCCGCTGCCGCCTCTCGGTGTTCCGGGGCGAACTGGACGACTTCGCCCGGCGCCGGGGCGTCGCCGCGCATCCGGTCGTCCGAGCTGGCCACCAGCACCCACTCGCCCGACGCGCCGGCGACCTCGATGCGGTACTCGACGGCGAGCCGGTCGGTGAACTTGCCCTGCCGGTCGCGCCCCCAGACGATGCGCTCGACCGTGTGCGCCTCGGGGAACTCGAGCATCACCCAGCCGGTCGGCGCGCCGCACATCCAGCTGCGCGAGTTGCCAAACTCGCCGTCGTTGACGAACTCGAGCTCGTGCCGGTTGGCGACGACGTTGCTGGCGGAAGCGCTCGGCACGGTGCCGCGCGCGGCGAGGGCGACGTTCTCCCCGCCCGTATCGAAGACCTCGATCTCGTCGAGGCAGGGCTCGTAGAGGTTCGCCTTGTCGATGCTGAAGCGCACCCGGCGCGCCGCGACCGGCTGGAAGCGCTCGACGTTTAGCCGCGGGCTCACCGGCGGGCGGGTGGCGCCGGAACCGGCCAGCGGCACGAGCTCGGCGAGGGCGCGGTCGATCTCGCGCAGGCGCCCGCGCGCGACCTCGGCGCGCCGCCGTTGGTCGGCGTCGCGCGGCGACTGGATCGGGCGGTCGCCGTACGAGACACCGGCGAAGAAGGCCTGCATCGAGTAGTAGTCCTTCGCCGAGATGGCGTCGAATTTGTGGTTGTGGCACCGCGCACAACCGACGCTGAGCGCGAGGAAGGCCTCGCTGGTGTTGATGACGATCTCGCCGAGTTCGTCCTGGCGGGCGAGCCGTTTGGAGGCGGCGTCCTTGCCGATCTGACCGGGCAGCAGCCGCGCCGCGGTGACGAGGAACCCGGTGGCGGCATCTTTGCCGAGCTGGTCGCCGGCGAGCTGCTCGCGGATGAACTGGTCGAAGGGCGTGTCCCGGTTGAAGGCCTCGATGACGTAGTCGCGGTACGGCCAGGCGTTGGGGCGCGGGGTGTTGACCTCGAACCCGTGCGTGTCGGCGTAGCGGACGACGTCCAGCCAGTGCTGCGCCCAACGTTCGCCGTAGCGCGGCGAGGCGAGCAGCGCGTCGACCACGTCCTCCCGCGCGCGGCGGCCCTCGTCGGCGAGGAAGTCCCGCACCTGATCCGGGTCCGGCGGCAGCCCGACGAGGTCGAAGTAGACCCGCCGCAACCAGCTCAGGCGATCGGCCGGGGGGGACATCTCGAGCCCGTTCTCGGCGAGCTCCGCCGCGATGAACGCGTCGATCGAAGCGTCGCCCGCCGGGCTGGCCACCGGCTTGAAGGACCAGTGGTCGCGGCGGTCTTCGAGCTTCGCCTCGTCGACGCCGTCCGGCCAGACGGCGCCCTGCTCGACCCACGCGGTCAGGGTGGCGATGTCCCCGGCGGCCAGGGGCGCGCCCTCCGGCGGCATGCGGAGCTCCTCGTCGTCGCCGCGCACCAAGCGCAGCAGCGCGCTCGCGCCGACGTCGTGCGGGACGATGTTCGGCCGGTGGTATTCGCCGCCCTCGAACGCGGCCTCGCGGACGTCGAGGCGCAGCCCCGACTTCTGCTTGTCCTCGCCGTGGCAGCCGTAGCAGTTGGCTTCGAGGATGGGGCGCACGTCGCGCACGAAGTCCACCGCCTCGGCGGCGGCGGCGTTCGGAGCCGCGGCGGCGAGCGCCGCGGTGGTGGTTAGCAGCGGGTGCTTCACGGGGAGACTAGCGGTAGGGGTTGCCGACCTCGTAGAGGGCGCGCACCTCGGCGTCGGACATCGCGCGGCCGAGGATGACGAACTCGTCCACCCGCCCGCTGAGCTTGCGCTCGCCCTGGTTCCAGTTGCCGATCTGGATCGGCCCGAGGCGCGCCGGGTAGGCGGTCGATTGCTTCACCTCCTTGTCGAAGTCGCCGTTGTGGAAGAAGCGCACCGTGCCGGTCGCGGAATCGTAGACGGTGGCGAGGTGGACCCAGCGCCCCTGGTCGGACGAGACCGGCGTGCGCGAATCGGGGTATGGCTGCGACTCCCTCTCGCCGGGAGCGAGCCGGTTCCCCCACATCGCGAAACGCATGGTGGTCGCCTGATTGACCATCCAGTGGACGAGGCCAAAGTTCTCGCCCTCCCAGCCGTCGGCGTGCAGCAGCGATTGGTACAGCGCGCCGAGGCTGTCGAGCCGCACCCAGGCGGCGAGCGTGAGCTGCGGCCAGGTCTGCCCGCCGCCGACGTCGAGCTTCAGGTGGTCGCCGGCGCGGACGAACTCCGGGGCGCGCGAACCCGGCCACCGCCCCTGCACCGAGCGGAAGGTCCCGGGGAACGGACGGTCGCCTTCGAAGTCGAGCACGGCGATGGCCGCGGGATCGGCGCGCAGGGCGGCGAGCGCCGCGTCCGAACGGAGCTGGCGGTCGCCGCGCATACCGGCCAGCAGGTCGCGCAGTTCCTCGCGCTGGATGAACGCCGAAGAGCGCAGCTGCAGGACGGAATTCGCCCCGGCGCCCATCGCCAACGCGTCGCCGGCGCGCAGGCTTTGCTCGCCTTCGGCGCCGTTGGCCTTGGCGATCACCTCGCCCTCGAAGACGTGGATCTCCGAGGCGCCCGACTCCGGCACGTCGACGCCGAAGCGGGTGCCGAGGTCGATGGCATCGCCCGACGGCGTCACCACCGTGAAGCCTTTCGCCGCCGCCGGCACGTCTGCCGAGAGGCGCCCGCGCAGCATGTGCAGGCGCTGCGCGGACTCGAAATAGAACTCGGCCGGCGCCTCGATGATCACCCGCGCACCGCGCGCGGTGAGCAGCTCCACCGTGCCGGCCTCGATGGTGTGCTTCGAGCCGAGAACCTCCATCCCGGCCGGCAGCTGCTCCCCGACGCCGACGCCTTTCTCCACGGTCGCGAAGGCCGTGCTGCCCCGGCTTTGCCAAAGCCAGGTCGCGCCGAGGACGAGCGCGACTCCGGCGGCGAGCGCCAGCCAGCGCGCCAGCACCGGGAACGCCGCAGCCCGGGGCGGCTCAGCCCGGGCCGCCTCGTCCTCGAGCTGCCATCCGATCGCGGTCGCGGCGATCGCCGTGTCGAGGTTCAGGGCGTCGGCGAAGGCGCGGCGGGCGCCCGCGTCCTCGCTCAGCAGCGCGTTCAGCCGCCCCGCGTCGGCGGCCTCGATGCGGCCGTCCAGATAGGCTTGGGTGAGGCGTTCCAGTTCGTCGGCGTCGGTCATGGCGAAGTGGTCTGTTGGGAGTGGGAGCGCCGGATGCAGTCGAGCAGCATGCGGCGCACGCGGTGCAGCCACTGGTAGAAGCCGGGCACCGTGCGGCCGCTGCTCGCGGCGATGTCCTGGATCCGCCGATCGGGGTGATAGGCCTGGATCAGCAGGGCGCGCTGGTCGGGATCGACCTTCTGCATGCACTGCTCAAGGGCGTCGCGGTGGCGCTGGTGGCGCGGTTCGTCATCCTCGGCCTCATCGGCGAGCTTCGCAATCACCGCCTCGTCGAGCACCAGCCGGTCGCGCGCCTTGTCGCGCCGCCACGCCAGCGCCTCGTAGCGCGCGACCCCGAACGCCCAGGCGCGGAAGTCGCCGCCGCCACGGAAATCGCCGA
This sequence comes from Verrucomicrobiia bacterium, assembly GCA_030430255.1. Lineage (GTDB taxonomy): Bacteria > Verrucomicrobiota > Verrucomicrobiia > Verrucomicrobiales > DEV007 > JAUIGD01. The sequence continues at coordinate 22,091 of JAUIGD010000034.1, read as the reverse complement.
ACTTCTTCCAAAGTACGACCGAGACCTCCTGCATCACGTCGTCGGCGTCCGCGCGCGTCGGCACCAGCCGGCGCACGTAGGCGCGGATCGCCAGTTCGCTGGCGGTGAAACTGCGCAGGAACTGCTCGTGGCGCTCGGTCTCTTCGGGGCTCATCGGGCTTCAGCGTTACTCTCCGCAGGCGCCGGCGCTCTTAACGGACAATTTCACTAACAGTGTTAAAAATCGACGCGGGAGACGAACGAGGGCGGCGGGGTCTGCCCCAGCCGCCCTCGCCGAAATCGATGGGGGACGCCCTATCTCCTGCGGCGCAGGAGGGCGGCGCCCGCCAGCGCGAGGAGGCTGAGCGACGAGGGTTCGGGGACGTTCATCAGCGTGCCGAGCACGTTGGCGGTCGGTTCGCCGGAATCGAAGGTGACCACGCGGAACTCGTCGATGCCGCCATCGAAGTAGCCGCTGCCAGCACCGCCGGGCGCCACCGAGACGTGCGGCAGGCCGTTGGTCGGTGCGCCGGCGAAGGTCCCCGCCTGGGCGACGCCGTCGATGTAGAAGGTCGAGACCCCGTCCGCGCGCACCAGCGCCAGGTGCGTCCAGGTGTCGGCCGTGAACGAGCCGGTGACGCCGTTGGGCTCGCCGACCCAGGCGACGTTGAAGACCGAGCCCGCCCAGCCGTTGGGCTTCAGCGCGAGGTCGAAGCCGCCGTTGCCGGTGCCGACCACCGTCCCGTGGTTGGCGGCGTCGAGCGACGCCGCCCTTGCGTAGACGCCGATCGCGAAGTTGTCGTCCGGCAGGTCGGAGAAGTTGCTCAGGTGGTAGTAGCCGGAGTTCGTCGGGTCGGAGGTGTCGAGGAAGGCGGTCGACCCCGCGGTGGCGCCGCCGGCCCCGACGGTGACCGCGCCGGGGTTGATCGACTCGGTGACATGGCGGCTGCCGACCGCGTCGAGGGGCTCGTTGGATGCGCCGAGGGTGCCGGGTTCGCCGAGCGGGTAGTGCGCGTAGAGCGTGGTCGCGGCACCCGCGGCAGACAGCGACAGCAGCAGTCCGCCGAGCGCCAAGAGAGAGGTGGTTTGTTTCATGGGTTTCGATGTTCGCGTTGAGGCGGCGCGAGGTCGCCGCGGGGCGGCCCGACACCAAGGGTACAGTTCCCGTCTCCGGAACTCACCGCGATTTAACACCCTTTTTTCATGTCGCTTTTTCCGTTAAATCGCCCGGTTGGCGGGAGAGACGCACAGAGGCTTCCACCGCCCCCGGCCCCCGTCTCTCTGCTCCATGAACACCGCGACCCCCCTCGCCGCCGCCTTCGCCTTCACCGCGATCTTCTTCCCCGGACCGGCGACCGCCTCGCCCTACGCGGACGCCGTCCTCGCCGACAGCCCGCTCGCCTACTTCCGCTTCGACGAAAGCGCCGGGGCCGTGGCGGCGGACGCCTCGGGCAACGGCGCGCACGGGACCTTCGTCGACCCCGCGTCGCTGGGCTTCGGCGCGCCGGCCGCGCTGCCGAACCTCGGCTCGTCCATCGACTTCACCGGCGGCTATGTCCGCATCCCGACGCTGGGCACGCACGCGCGATGCAGCGTCGAGGCCTGGATCCAGTTCGACTCCACCGGCACCGACCCCTGCTGCAGCGCGATCTTGGCCGCCGACGGCTGGTCGCTGGGCAAACTCCACCTCAACCTCACCGTGGCGGGCTCCGTCCTCGAGCACGCCGTCAACGGCGATGCCACCGCCATCCTCCGCAACACCCAGCCGCTGCTGCCCGGGACCTGGTATCACTTTGTCGTCACCAACGACGTGGCGGCAGGCGAGACGAAGTTCTACCTCGACGGCGCGCTCGTGGCGGACACCGGCGACCACTCGACCGAGGAGGTCGTCCTCGGCGGCGCCGACCTGCAGATCGGCGCCTGGGACGGGGGGCGGAACTTCGACGGCCGCATCGACGAGTTCGCGATCTACGCCAGCGCGCTCAGCGCCGAACAGGTGCAGGAGCACTACCTGGCCGCGAGCGACCCGGGCACCCCGGACATCCTCGCGTTCACCGCGACCCACGCCGGCACCGGATCGGACGTCGGCCTCGCCCTGCCCGCCGGCGGCGGGACGGTGACCCTGGCGTGGGAGGTCGACGACGCGGTCACCGTGGAGATCGACCACGCCGCGCTCGCCCCGACCGCCGCGGCGCAGGGCAGCGTCGATGTCGCGGTCAGCGCCGACACCACCTTCACCCTCAGCGCGACCAACGCCGGCGGCACCTCGACCGCGGCCGTCGACCTCGCCATCGACCCGGTGCCGCTCGACCCCCGCCTCACCGAGTTCATGGCCGAGAACGCCGGCTCGCTCACCGACGGCAACGGTGCGAGCTCGGACTGGATCGAGATCCACAACCCGAACCGCTTCCCGCTCGACCTCGCGGGCTTCCAGCTGCGCGACACGGCGAACGTCTGGACCTTCCCCCCCGGCTCGCTGGTCCCCGCGCTCGGCTACCTGGTGGTGTTCGCGTCCGGGGACGGCGCGGCCGATCCCGCCGGCCACCCGCACACGGATTTCTCGCTCAACAACGCCGGCGAGGAGCTCGCGCTGCTGCGCCCCGGCGGGGAGGTGATCGACGCGTGGCTGCCCTTCCCGCCGCAGTACGCCGACATCAGCTACGGGCCGTCCGGCTACGCCACGGAGCCGACTCCCGGCGCGGCCGGGGGCACCACCACCTACCTCGGGCTGCTCGACAAGACCGACGACACCCAGTTTCTCATCGGGCGCGGGTTCTTCGACGCCGCCTTTGACGAGACGGTCAGCGCGACCACCCCGGGCGCGTCGATCATCTACACGACCGACGGCTCCGTGCCCTCGGAGGCCAACGGCACCCGCGTCGATGCCCCCGACCCGGACACGCCGCCCAGCGCGGTGGTGCGGATCGACGGCGCCGCCCACGGGGGCGTGACGACCCTCCGCGCGGCCGTGTTCAAAGCGGACCACCTGCCGACCAACGTCGATACCCAGACCTACATCTTCAGCGAGGCCGTCACCGGCCAGTCGAGCGCCAGCGCCCATGCCAGCGGCTGGCCTTCCTCGACCGTCAACGGCCAGGTGTTCGACTACGGCATGACGCTCGCCGGCATCGGCCCGGGTGGCGCCGCCTACCCGCCCGCCGAGGTCGCGGCCTCGCTCGAGGCGATCCCGACCCTCTCGCTGGTGACGGACTTCGACCACCTGGTCGGCGCCGGCGGAGGCCTCTACGTCAACGCCCTCGGCCGCGGCCGGGAGTGGGAGCGCCCGACCTCGGTCGAGCTGATCTACCCGCCCGGCTACGACGACCCGGACGGCAACGCCGAAGGGTTCCAGATCGATGCCGGCCTGCGCATCCGCGGCGGCTACTCGCGCAACCCACAGTTCTTCAAACACGCGTTCCGCCTGTTCTTCCGCGGCGAGTACGGGGACGCGAAGCTGCGCTTCCCGCTGTTCGGCACCGAGGGCACCGACGCGTTCGACAAAGTGGACCTGCGCTCCAGCTCGAACCTCGACTGGGCGCGCGAGGCCGATCCCGCCCTCGGCTCGCAGTTCACCTTCGCCCGCGACGTGTTCGCCCGCGACACGCAGGGGGCGATGGGGCAGGCCTACACCAAGTCGCGCTACTACCACCTCTACCTGAACGGCACCTACTGGGGCATCTACCAGACCGAGGAGCGCCCGGAGGCCGCGTTCGGCGAGAGCTATTTCGGCGGCGACCGCGGCGACTACGATGCCGTGAAGTGCAGCAACCATGTCGGCGGCTTCGTCACCGAAGCCACCGACGGCACCCTCGACGCCTTCGAGGAGCTGTGGGCCCGCTGCCGCGAGATCGCCCTGGACGACCCTTCGGACGCCAACTTCTTCGCCCTCGAAGGGCGCGACGCCAACGGCGTCCGCGACCCGGCGCTGCCCGTGCTGCTCGACGTCGACAACCTCATCGACCTGATGCTGGTGACCTTCTGGACCGGCAACGGCGACGGCATCCTCTCGAGCTTCCTCGACAACAACCGGCCGAACAACTGGTTCGGCATCCGCAGCCGGACCGGCGACGAGGGGTTCCGGTTCTTCGCCCACGACGGCGAGTTCACGCTCGGCAGCTCCAACACCCAGAGCGACCGCACCGGGCCGTTCACCGGCAGCAACCAGAACGACATCCGCTACGCCAACCCGCAGTGGATGCACCAAGACCTCATGGCCAACGCCGAGTACCGCCTGCGCTTCGCCGACCGCGTGCAGGAGCACTTCTTCCGCGGCGGCGCCCTGACCGATGCCGCGGCGATCGCCCGCTTCACTGCCCGCGCCGACCAGCTGCGCCCGGCGCTGCCCGCCTACGCCGCCCGCTGGGCCGATGCGGCCTACGCCCCGGGCTACAACACCGGGATGTGGGAGGCGGAGATCGCCTGGATCACCGACACCTGGATGCCGGGCCGGGGCGCCACGGTGCTCGACCAGCTGCGCGCCGACGCCCTCTTCCCCGCCCTCGCCAGCCCGCAGTTCGAAGACGGCGCCGGCGGCGAGGTCGCCGACGGCGAGGTGCCGTCCGGCTTCCAGCTGCACCTCGGCGCCGGCGCGGGCACCGTCTACTACACGCTCGACGGCACCGACCCGCGCGCGCTCGGCGACCCGGCGCCGACCGTCACCACCACCTGGGTCGACTTCGGCGACAGCCGCGCCTACTCGGTGCCGAACCTCGCCACCGACGGCTTCCAGACCTCGCCCGCCCTCGGCGCCACGCCGCTCGCCTACTACCCCTTCGACATCGACGCCGGGGACGCCGCCACCGCCGACGGAGCCCAGGACGGCACCTTGATGAACGGCGCCTCGATCAGCGCCGACGCCCACACCGGCGCCGGCGCGCTGCTGCTGGACGGGGTCGACGACTACGTCACCCTCGGCGACCCGGCCGCGCTGCAGATCACCGGCGAGATCAGCATCGCCACCTGGGTCAAAGCGAACGCCGTCCCGAGCCAGACCTTCGGCAACATCCTCGCCAAAGGGCACTGGCTCGACCCGAACAGCGAGATCTTCCTGCGCTACGCGGCGCAGATCAACAGCTGGCGCGTCGCGTCCTGGGACGGGGTGGTGCACGGCACGGAGATCGCCGGCGCCGCGGGCGACATCGGCCAGTGGGTCCACCTCGTCGGCACCTACGACGGCAGCTCGTGGAACCTCTATCGCAACGGCGTCCTCGGCGCCTCGAACCCCGACCCGGTGGGCGCCATCGCCGTCCCCAACGACTGGGCGATCGGCGCCCGCGGCACCGGCACCGAGCGCTTCTTCGACGGCTTCATCGACGAGGTGTACCTGTTCGACACCGCCCTGGACGAGGGCGACATCCAGCGCCTCTACGCCGGCCCCACGCCGGAGTGGCAACGGCTGGACTACGCGCCGGCGGCGGGCTGGCCGAGCGCGCCGGGCGGGCTGGGCTACGACGCGGGCGGCGCGCTGGACCCGCTGATCGACACCGACCTCGGAGGCGAACTCAACGGCGAGAACACCTCGCTGCTGACGCGCGCGACGTTCTCGGTCGCGCCGGGCGAGCTGGCCGGGATCGACTACCTCGAGCTCAACATCTTCTACGACGCGGGCTTCGTCGCCTACCTCAACGGCACCGAGGTCCACCGCGTGAACGCGCCGGGTTCGCTCGATGGCTACGCGGCGGCCACCGGCGCCAACCCCGCGCCGGGCACGGAGGTCACCGTCGACTTGAGCCGGCACCTCCCGCTGCTCAACACCGGCACCAACCTGCTCGCGGTGCACTCGCTGAACGAGTCGGTCGACAGCCCGGACCACCTGGTGCGCTACCGGCTCCGCGCCGGGACGAACCCCCCCATCGTCACCCCGGCCGCGGCTGAATACACCGGCGCGATCACCATCGTTGGCCCGGCCACCATCAGCGCGCGGACCTTCCTCAACGGCGAGTGGAGCCCGCTGGCGAGCGCCACCTTCCACACCGGCATCGCCGCGCCGAGCCCGGAGAACCTGGCGGTCTCGCAGATCCACTACCACCCGCAGACGGCGCCCGGGGACCCCCGCGGCGAGAAGGACTACGAGTTCCTCGAACTGATGAACATCGGCGCCCAGACGCTCGACCTCGGCGGGCTGCACCTGCGCGAGGACATCGACATCGACTTCCCGGCGGCCACCTTTTTGGCGCCGGGGGAGCGGGCGCAGATCGTGTCCGACGCGGGGGCCTTCGCCGAGCGCTACGCCGGCCGTCCGGTCCGCGTCCTCGGCGAGTTCGCCGGCAACCTCTCCAACGCCGGCGGCCGGCTCCACCTCATCGACGACACCAACGGCACCGTGCGCGACTTCCGCTTCAACGACAAAGAGCCCTGGCCGGCGGAAGCCGACGGCGACGGCTTCAGCCTCGTGCTCATCCGCCCCCTCACCAACCCCGACCACGCCGACCCCGCCAACTGGCGGCGCAGCTCGGCGCCCCACGGCAGCCCCGGGGCGGACGACGCCGAGACCTTCACCGGCGACCCCGCCGCCGACGGCGACGGCGACGGCCTCAGCGCGCTCCTCGAGTACGCGCTCGGCACCAGCGACGCCGTCCCCACCCTCTCGCCGTGGACCGGGGGCGCGGCCGGCCAGCCGGCGACGATCGCCCGCCGCGTCAACGCCGACGACGCGCGCTGGGTGCCCGAACTCTCTCACGACCTGCAGCTCTGGCAGTCCGGCCCGGGGGTGATCGAGCGCCGCACCGCCCCGGGCGCCGACCCCGCCCACACCACCGAGAGCTACCGGCCAGCCGCCGGCGACCCCGGGGGCGAGGTCTTCTTCCGCGTCCGCGTCGAACTCCGCTGACGGGCGCGCCGCCCCTCACCCGCCGCCGACCTCGGCCTCGGCGCGATACTGTGCGGGGTTGGTGCCGGCGTAGCGGACGAAGTTGCGCCGCATGTGCTCGGAATCGTTGAACCCACAGTGCTCGGCGATCACCGACAGGCGCTCCTTCGTCTCCACCAGGAAACGCTGCGCGCGCCGGACGCGCATGCGGTTGATCTCGCCCGCGATCGACCGACCGATCGCCACCTCGAAGCGCCGCTCCAGCGACCGCCGCGACACCGGCACCTGCTCGGCGACGTCGTCGACCCCGATCGGGCGCTGGCAGTTCTCCGAGATGTAGCGCAGCGCCGAGGCGACGATCTCGTCCTCGACCGCGAACACGTCGGTGCTGTGGCGCGCCACGAGCTGCACGTTGCGGTGCAGGTACTCGCCCACCTCGATCCGGCCGCCCTCCATCATCGTGTTGAGCATCTCCGCCGCGCGGTAGCCGATCTGCACGTAGCCGTAGTCCATGCTGGTGAGCGTGGGTTCGGGCTGCAGGCACAGCGGCTGCTCGTTGCCCTGGCCGATCACCGCGACGTCCTCGGGCACCTTGAGGCCGCGCCGGAGGCAGGCTTCGATCACGTACCGAGCTAACAAATCGGTGCCCACCACAGCGCCGAAGGGCAGCCGCCACGAGTCGATCCACCGCCCCAGCGAATCCTGGAACTCGTTCCAGCGCGCCTCGTTGCGGTTGTAGTTCTGCTGGATCAACAGCCGGCTCAGCCGCGCCCCGCAGGCGCCGGCCTCCTCCTTGAGCGCCCCGTAGAAGAGCGCGCTCTCGCGGATCCGCCGCATGCCCATGAAACCCAGGTTGCGCAGCCCGCGCGCGATCAGATGTCCGGCGGCAGTGCGCGCGATCGTGTCGCAGTCCGGCAACACGCTGACGACGTCCTCCGCCGGCGAGTTCAGCCAAAGGTTCACCAGCGGGATCCCTTTGCTCCGGGCCGCCGCCGCCAGCTCCGCGGAGGCGCGGGCGATGATCCCGTCGAAGGCCAGCGCCGCCCGGTGGCGGTTGGCGGCCGGCTCGCCGCCCTCGGCGATCGGGATCAACATCGAGTCCCAGCGCGGGTGGCCGGCGGCGAATCTGACGATGCCCTCATAGGCCTCGACCTGCCGCTTGTACGGCCAGTCGAGGTCCAACACGATCGCCACCCGGAGGCGTTTCCTGCGGCTCGTTCGTTTCCTGCCCATCCTTGGAACTCTAACAAAACACCGCGTCTGGGCAAACAGAAGCGACGCGAAACGGGGGGTCCCTTGCGCAAAATTCCCCTCCACCCCCAATGCGGCCGGGTGCAGGGTTGACCATGAAGCGTACCCTCCGAACCCTCTTGCCCGCGGCCGTCCTCGCCGCGGCCTCCGCCGCCCCCACGACCGCCTCCGCCAAGGTCAAAGTGTTCGTCCTCGCCGGGCAGTCGAACATGGAGGGCAAGGCCTCCAACGAACTGATCGACCACCAGGCGACCGACGCCAAGACGGCGGAGTTCTTCGCCCACCTCCGCACGGACGGCGGGTGGACCGTGCGCGACGACGTGTTCATCAAGTTCCTCGGCCGCCACGGCGGCCTCACCACCGGCTTCGGGTCGCCGGGCAAAACCGGGCCCGAGCTGGAGTTCGGCCACATGATGGGCGAGCACTTCGAGGAGCCGGTGCTGCTGATCAAGACCGCCTGGGGCGGCCACTCGCTCTACAAGCCGTTCCGCCCGCCGTCGGCCGGCATGCCGGAGGGGCCGGTCCTCCAAGCCGAGCTGGAGAAGGCCCGAGAGAAGGTGCGCAAGGCGAACGAGAAGAACAACCGCGAGCAACCCCTGCCGACCATGGAGGACATCGTCGCCGGCTACGGTTCGTCCTACCGGGCGATGATGGAGGACGTCAAATCCACCATGGCGAACCCGGGCGAGCTCTTCCCGGCGCTCGATGGCGAGGAGCTGGAGCTGGCGGGCTTCGTCTGGTTCCAGGGCTACAACGACATGTTCGGCGACCACGCCCCCGGTGAGTACGCGGAGAACCTCAAGCACTTCATCAAGGACGTGCGCCGGGATTTCGGCACCCCGAACCTGCCCTTCGTCGTCGCCGCGATCGGCAACAACGGCTCGAAGCCCGCCGAGAAGGGCATGAAGGTGGTGCAGGAGGCGCAGCTGTCGATGAACGGGGTGGCCGAGTTTCAGGGCAACGTGCTCGCCTTCCGCACCGACGAGCTCGTCGACAAGGCGGCCGAGGAGCTGTTCCCGACTTGGAAGGACAACTTCGAGCAGTGGAAGCTGGTCGGTTCCGACCGCCCCTACCACTACTTCGGCAGCGCCATCTGGTACACCCGCATCGGCCACGGCATGGGCGAGTCGATGCTCGAGCTGCTCGGCGAGTAGCCATCCCTCCGCCCCGCGCCCGCCAAGGAACCCGTCCTCTGACCGCCATGCCCGACCGCAACCCACCACGCCCGCACCGCCGCCGCCGCGCCCTCCTCGCCGCGGCCGCCGCCGCCGCGCTGGCCGCCGCGCCCGCCGCCTCCGCGCAGGACGATGTCTTGAAGATCTTCCTGCTGCTCGGCCAGTCCAACATGGAGGGGCAGGCCTACACCTACACCAGCGCGCAGACGGACACCTGGAACATCCCGACGCTGGAGTTCCTGCTCAGTGGCAGCCCCGCCGCCGACGCGTACCTCGCCGGCATGACGCTGGAGTTCAAAGGGGACCTCGACCCCAGCTGGTCGACCGCGCGCGACGACGTCTGGGCGGTCCACTACGATTCGGCCAACGGCAACGTGAAGGACGTCTTGCCGACCGCCGACCCCGGCGGCCTCTACAGCGGCGTCGGCCCGCTCAGCCCGGGCTTCGGCGTCAACACCAACTTCGGCTCGATGTTCGGCCCGGAATTGGCGCTCGGGATCCGGCTCGGCGACCTGACCGACTCGCCGATCTTCCTGTTCAAATCGGACCGCGGAGGCACCACGCTCGGCAACGATTGGCGCCCGCCGTCCGCCGTCGCCAAACGCGGCGGCAGCGTCGGCTCGAACTACACCAACAGCCTGGTCCGCTTCCGCGAGTTCCTCGACGAGCTCGACGCCGACCTCGGCGACGACGGCCGGCTGAACGCCTATGGGGACGCCACCTCCTACCAGGTCTGCGCGGTGTTCTGGTTCCAGGGCTGGAACGAGCAGTTCGATGATGCGCCCTACTCGGCGGCGCAGATGCAGGCGGAGTACGCGGACAACCTCCAGGACCTGATCTATTCGATCCGGGCGGCGGACGACCGCATCCCCGGCAACCTCGGGCTGCTGGTCGGCGAATCCTCCGACCAGAACGCGGCGCTCAACGCGGGCCGCATCGCCGCCGTCGACGCCCTCAACAGCGAGATCCCGAACTCGGCGGCCTACTTCGACTCCGCCGGCACCAAGGACGTCAACTGGGGCGACAACGACGGCGGTGTCCCGTTCAGCACCAACTGGGGCTACCACTTCCACGCCCGCGCCGAGAGCTTCCTCGAGATCGGCTGGCGCGCCGCCGGGGCGGTGCTCGACACCGGCTTCCTCGGCGACGGCGCCCCGCTCTATTTCGGCTTCCCACGCACCGTGGAGGCGGGCTTCGACAGCGCCGAGCTGGCGGTCGCCATCAACGCCGATGCCGACGGGGTCGTCGTCGTCTGGGACACCGAAGACCGCGGCAACGCGAGCGTCGGCGACTGGCCGAACTCCAGCGACCTCGGCGCCTGGACCGGCGGCGCCGCCGAGCTCGGGGCGACCCTGGGCGGCCTCATGGAGGACACCACTTACGTGTTCCGCTTCTTCGCCGAAAGCTCCGCCCTCGCGGCCTCCGCCTGGTCTGGGCTCGGCACCTTCACCACCCCTTTCGAGAACCCGCCGCCGCTGCTCGGGGAGCCCGACCACACGACGCCGACCACCAGCGGCACCGAGGCGAGCTGTGCGCTGCTGCGCGCCGACGCCGACGCGACCGGGCTCGTCTGGGCCCACCAAGACCAAGGCGAGACCGACGCCGCGACCTGGGCGGGCGCCGCGGGCGGCGGCTCGGTCGCGCTCGGCGCCGCGGCGGCGGACACCGATCTCAACCACGCCCTCACCGGCCTCGACGCCTCGGCCCAATACGTGCTCCGCTTTTTCGCCACCAACGCCTTCGGCACCGTGTGGTCGGAGCCCCTGACCTTCCGCACCGCGCGCGACCCCGACGACTGGGCGATGACCGCCTACTACGATTTCGAGCCCGACGGCGACCCGTACGACGACCCGGCCGGCACCTTCGCCGACGACCTCGTCGGCCGGCACAACCCGGCGCTGTCGGACGACGTCAGCCCGCTCGCCCGCGGCAGCACGCAGTCGGCGATCTTCGACGGCGACAGCGCCCTGTTCACCGACGCCTACACCACCGACCTCGGGCCCGACCCGAACGCCTATACGATCATGTTCTGGGTCAAGGGCCGCGACATCGATCAGGAGAACAACAACACCCGCCTGATGACCACCCGTTTCGGCCCGGACGGCAGCGGCACCGGTTCGAACTCCTGGCAGATCGAGGGCTTCGGCAACAACGGCGCCAACGGCGACAAGATGGACCTGCGCATGCACGGCTCGGAGTTCGGCAGCAACAACTGGTTCCAGCCCGACGCCACCAACGCGCTGGCGCGCGAGGACCAGGGCGAGACGGAGGCGGACTGGCACCACGTCGCCTTCGTCGTGTCGAACAGCGGCCACTCCGGCGACGGCGGGGTGTTCGGCCTGACCTACGTCGACGGCTCGCGCGTCGGTGGCGAATACGGCGGCCCGAACGCCGATTGGGACGGCTCGGCGCTCGGCAACCACCTCGGCCAGCTCATCATCGGCGGCCACGCCGAGAACGCCGGCGGCCGCGCGTTCACCGGCCAGCTCGATGACATCGCCCTGTTCGCAGGCATCGTCCCGGCGGCCGAGATCGCGGCGATCGCCGGCGGCGAGAAGAGCCCGGCGGGCTACCTCGCCGAGCCGACGAGCTTCGCGATCACCTCGATCCGCATGCTGCCCGACCAGCAGATTGAGCTGACCTGGAACTCGAAACCCGACGCGCACTACACCATCTTCTGGTCGGGCGATCTGGCCGATGGCTTCGAGGGCGACGTCGGTGACGACTTCGAGTCCGGCGGCGACAGCACGACGGTCGTCTTCGACAACCCCACCACCCACGCCGGCAACCCCGAAGGCGACCCGACCGTGTTCTTCCGGATCGGCGAGAACTGAGCTCCGCGGCCCAGCGGGGTCGCGATGAAACCGGCGGCCCCGCTCGCCGCCGAAGCCTCCCCCCTGGAGGGCGGAATTCCGTTTCCGCCGCGGCCGGGCCGGAGGGCACGCGTCCCCGCGTGCCGCGTGGGACACCGGGGGTCTCCGGGACTCATCCCGCGGCAAGCGAGGACGCTTGCCCTCCGGGTGGCATCGGCGTCCCGCCGATGACCGTGCCGGGGGCGTCCCGCCTCCGTGCCGACCGCGGCGAGGTGACATCCTTACGTCGACTCCGCCCCCTGGAGGGCTTTCCGCCGCAGCCGGGCGGAGGGCACGCGTCCCCGCGTGCCGCGTGGGACGCCGGGGGTCTCCGGGACTGATCCCGCGGCAAGCGAGGAGGCTTGCCCTCCGGGTGGCATCGGCGTCCCGCCGATGACCGTGCCGGGGGCGTCCCGCCTCCGCGCCGGCCGCGGTGAGGTGGCATCCATACACCGGCTCCGCCCCCTGGAGGGCGGAATTCCGTCTCCGCCGCGGCCGGGCCGGAGGGCACGCGTCCCCGCGTGCCGCGTGGGGCGCCGGGCGTCTCCGGGACCGAACCCGCGGCAAGCGAGGACGCTTGCCCTCCGGGTGGCATCGGCGTCCCGCCGATGACCGTGCCGGGGGCGTCCCGCCTCCGCGCTGACCGCGGCCAGGTGACATCCTTACACCGGCTCCGCCCCCTGGAGGGCGGAGTTCCGTCTCCGCCGCGGCCGGGCCGGAGGGCACGCGTCCCCGCGTGCCGCGTGGGACGCCGGGGGTCTCCGGGACTGATCCCGCGGCAAGCGAGGAGGCTTGCCCTCCGGGTGGCATCGGCGTCCCGCCGATGACCGTGCCGGGGGCGTCCCGCCTCCGTGCCGACCGCGTGAGGTGGCGCTCGAGAGGCTCCCGGCTCCTCGGCGGCGATCCGTATCCCGGTCTCGCTGGAAAGATTGGTCGTTCGCTGCCGCTCGGCGGATCCGCTCGGATCGACTTGCCCAAGCCCACCCCAAAACCCACGAACAAAAGAAAACCGCCTCCGCCCTCACGACCCCTGGAGGGGACGCGGCGGGCGAAGGCGGCTCATTGTTCTCCCAAACAAAGGGGCTCGCCGAGGCGCCGTCTGCGGGCGCTACTCGTTTTCGGAAACTTTGAAGAACAGCGCTTCGGCCGTGGGCTCCGGGTTCCCGAACTGGACGGTGGTGCTTTCACCGTCGGCTTCGAAATCGTCTCCGGCATCGGCTTCGAACTCCTCCGCCGTGCCGCTGTAGAAAATCGTGTAGCTGCGCCCCGGCTTCGAAGTCCAGGTCAGTGAGATCAGATTGTCCGGCAGGAGCTGGAAGTCGGTGATCGCCATCGCCGAGGGCGTCGAGGAGTCGAGCAGCGAACCCAGCTCCTCGTCGGTGAGCGTGTGGTCGTAGATGCGCAGGTCGTCGATGCGGCCGTTCCATTCGCGGTTGCCATTGGTGAAGCGGCCGATGCTCATCTCCTGCAGGTTCAGCCCCGGCTTCTGCCTGGTGCTGTCGAAGTGCTGCCAGCTGTCGTTGGTGACATCGTAGAGCGAGAGCCGGCTCCTGGAGCCCGCCTCCCAGCCGAGGTTCGTGTCCCCGGCGGGGTCTTGGCGCACGACGAAGAGGTAGTCCTGACCGGCGACCAGCGGGGTCGAGGGGGCGAAGCTGGCGCGGGTGTTGCCGAAATCCATCAGCATCTGCCCGTTCCGCGTCCCGATCATCCACCCGGTGGTGGAGCTGAAGCGGTTCGAGAAGAGGATCTGCTCGCCGTTGAGAGAGTCGGGGCTGAACCACGCCGAGATCGTGAAGTTGCCGCCCAAGCTATAGGGGCTCCCCGCGGCGCCTTCGATGTAATCTCCCGGTGCTCCGTCGGCGTCCTCGAGGCTGCCGACATCGATGTGCGTGTTCGGGTCGCCGCCGATCGTGAAGGCCGCCGAGCTACCGCCGTCGGGGGCGATCGCCGGCATGCCCTCGGTGACGTCGGTGCCGGCCACCACCTCGGTGGCGATGTCGCCCGCACCGGAGACGGACTCGAGGTAGCCGCCGGAGGTGTAGTCGCCGTCCGCCTCGTCGAGCTTGAAGTGGACGACCAGGTCGGCGCTCGCCGAGGGCATGAGCAGGGCGGCGGCGAGGAAGGTGGGAAGGGTGGCTTTCATCATAGGGATCAATGGTTGGGTCGATGCGGTCGCGGGAACCCCGCCGCTAGCGGCGGCGGCGGATCCCGATCAGCAGCAGCGCGAACGCCGCCAGCGCCGGCGCGCCGGGTTCGGGGATCTCGACCAGGGCGTTCAGCTCCGCATCGCTGAGCGTGTGGTCGTAGATGCGGATGTCGTCGACCAGCCCGTCCCACTCGCGCCCGCCGTTGGTGAACCGGCCGATGCTGATCTCGGTGAGGTTCAGGCTCGGGCGGTTCTGGGTGCCGTCGAAGTGCTGCCAGGTGTCGTTGGTGACATCGTAGAGCGACAGCCGGTGGTTCGAATCCGCGCTCCAGCCTAAATTCGTATCGCCGTCCGGATCCTGCCGGACCACGAAGAGATAGTCCTGCCCCACCACCAGCGGGATCGTCGGGGTGAAGCTCGACCGCTGGTTGCCGAAGTCCATCACCATGCCGCCATTGCGGGTGCCCATCATCCAGCCGGTCGTCGAGCCGAACCGGTTGGAGACAAAGATGTGCTCGCTGCTCAGGGTGTCGGTGCGGAACCATCCGCTGATGGTGAAGTTGGCCCCGAGCACGTAGGGGTCGGCCGCCGGGCCCGCCACGTGGGTGCCGTCGCTCTCGAGGCTGCCGGCGCTGATGTAGGTGTCGCTCGGGCCGTCGAAGAACTCGACGGAAGTGCCGCCGCCGGGGGCGAGCCCGGGCCGGCCTTCGGTGACGTCGGCGCCGGTGGCGACCTCGGACGACAGCACCGAGCTGCTCACCTCCTCGGCGTAGCCGCCGCCGGTGTAGTCGCCGCCCGCCTCGTCGAGCTTCCAGTGCATCAACAGCGCCGCCGGGGCGAGGGAGGGGGAGAGGGCGCAGGCGGCCAGCAGGGAGGCCAGGCGGAGAGAACTTGATTTCATCAGGTCAGAGCGGTTTGTTGTTTCGATAGGGGAACGGGGCATGCGCTCCCCAGCGGGCACGAATCATGCGCAGATGGGCCGCCACCGACAACCGAATCGCGCGCCATTCGTCCGCTAATTTGCGACAACTCGATCTGGCGCAAAACGTGGTCACATTGACGGTGATTGCGGGGGGTTGCCGCGGTGGATCGCCGCGACTTTCACCATTGATGCGTGTACCTTTGCAGACGGTTACCGCCTCCCCCCGACGCCCACTTTGAACCATGACCAAATCCCTCGCCCTCATCGCCACGTTCGCCGGCTTCGCCGCGGGCGCCGCCACCGCCCAGAAGCTCTCCCCGGAGAAAGTCTACCCGAGGTTCCCCGTCGGCCCGACCGGGCTGTTCGCCACCATCGAGAAGGGCAACGCGGTGACCGTGCAGGAGGTCGCGCCGGGATCGCCGGCGGTCGCGTCTCAGCTGCGCGCGGGCGATGTCCTGCTCAGCGCCATGGGGGAACCGCTGGCGGCCGATGACCCGCGCGTCGTCCTCGGCCGCGCGATCGCCGCCGCCGAGGCGGGCGACGGTTCGCTGCGCCTGACCGCGCGCGGCGACGGCGCGGAGCGCGAGGTGCGCATCGTGCTCGCCAAGCTCGGCGCCTACAGCGCCACCTGGCCCGAGCGCTGCGCGAAGTCCGCGGCGATCATCGGCTCGGCGGCGGCGTTCGTCGCCGGCGCCCAGCGCCCGGACGGTTCCTACGATCTCGGCGGCGGGCGCGCGGAGCTCGGCGGCCTGGGCGAGTGCCTGGCGAGCCTGTTCCTGCTTTCGACCGGCGACCGGGAACACCTCCCGCGGGTCGCGCGCCACGCGCGCGCCCTCGCGGCGGCGGTCGAGGCGCGCCCCACCCTGAGCAACTGGCACATCGGCTACCAGGGGATCCTGCTCGCCGAATACTACCTGCAGACCGGGGACAAAAGCGTGCTCGGCGGCTTGGGGGCGCTCTGCGACCGGGCGACTTCCGCGCAGGTCGCGGGCGGCTGGGGCCACCGCGGCATCCCCGGGCCGGGCTACACCCAGAGCGGCCTGATGAACTCCGCGGGCGTGCCGGTGCTGACCACCCTCATCCTCGCCGCCGAATGCGGGGTCGAGATCGACCCCGGGCGCTACGCCGAGGCGGTGGAGTTCATGTACCGCATGGTCGGCCACGGCTGCGTGCCCTACGGCGACCACCGCAGCGAGCTCTGGTGGTCGAACACCAACGGCCGCAACGCCAAGCTCGCCTGCGCCTTCGCGCTGTTCGACGACCCGCGGTTCAAAGACGCCGCCGGCCTGCTGGCGACGATGGTCGCCGACTCCTATTTCCAACCCGAGTTCGGCCACACCGGCGGCGGCTTCAACGTCATCTGGCGCGGCATGGCTTCGGTCCACGTCCCCGAGCACCGCCGCGCGCATTACGCCCGCGAGATGGACAAGCTGGCCTGGTATTACGACCTCTGCCGGCTCCACGACGGCGGCTTCTTCATGCTGCCCACGCCGCCCGACAACGGCCGCTACGCCGGACCGGTCTGGGGCACCGGCGCGATCGGCCTGACCTACACCGCCCCGCTGCGGAAGCTGCGCATCCTCGGCGCCGCGCCGGGCAGATTCAGCGTCACCACGGAGCCGCCGGCCTTCGCCTGGGGCAGCGCCGCCGACCGCGCCTTCCTCAGCACCCGCGACGCCGAAGGCTTCGGCGCCGAGGCCGCCGAACCGCACGCGGTCTACCACCAGACCATCGGCGACGCGAAGGGCTCGGCCAGCGTCGCTTTCTGCGCGCAGCACCTGCGCCACTTCAACCCCGTCGTCCGCGCCTGGGCCGGCCGCGTGCTGGGCGGCAAAGGTTCGCCCGAAGCCGAGGCCGCCGTCGCCGAGGCGCTCGCCCACGGCGACCCGCGCGTGCGCCGCGCCGCCTTCGACACCATCTCGGGCTACGACAACTGGCGCCGCCCCTTCAAGCCCGCCTTCCCGCCGGCCACCGTCTCCGCGAAGTTCCTCGTGCCGATCGTCGCCACCCTCGACAACCCGCGCGCCGCCTGGTGGGAGATCGACGGCGCCCTGTTTGCGCTCGGCGCCGCCGCGCCCGACGACATCCGCGCCCACCGCGCGGCCATCGACCGCTTCGCCGCCCACGAGGAGTGGTACCTGCGCGAGGCCGCGTTCTGGGCGCTGGCCGGCCTCCACGCGACGATGACCGACGCCGAGTTTCAAACCCTGGCCGATCGCTACGCGAACTCGCGGCACGTCTTCGAGCGCAGCTCGTACGACGCCGCGTTCCGCATGATCTTGAAGTCCGACCGCGCCGCCTTCGACCGCATGACGGAGCAGGCGGTCGCCCGCACGCTCGGCGCCACCGTCACCGATGTCCCCATCGTCCCGGAGTACGGGGAGGCGGCCGTCCACGAGGCGGCGCACCGCACCATGATGGTCACCAAACACTTCCCGCCGCGCATCTACGGCGACATGATCCCGGAGCTGGCCCGCTATTTGAAAATCTGGAACCCCTACCACCAGCACAGCGTGTGGATGATCTCCGGCAGCAAATGGCAGCCCGGCATCCTCAACATCATCGAGGACATGGGCGCGGAAGCCGAACCCATCATCATCGAGCTCGACGCCATCCTCGCGCGCTACGACCGCTTCGACCCCGAGCGCAACGGCAGGGCCGCCGCCGGCCTGCGCGGGCAGATCGCCGAAGCCGTCGCGGCCTGGAAGCGCAAGCTGGGCTGAGCCGGGGCGCTCCCGCGAGCGGGGGGATCCCCCCCGGGGCGGCGCAGCCCGGCCTTGAGTGGTGGCGGGGGAAACCGTACAAAGGGCGCGATGACCCGCCCCCGACCCGTCGCCCCGCTCATCGTCGCCCTCTGCGCCTTCGCTCCCCTCGGTGCGCTGCTGCCCGCCGCCGCCGCCGGCGGCGACGACCGTCGCCCCAACATCATCGTCGTCTTCATCGACGACATGGGCTTCTCGGACTTCTCCTGCTTCGGCGGCCCGACCGAGACCCAGCACGTCGACCGGCTCGCCCGCGAGGGCATCCGCTTCACGAACTTCTACGTCAACTCGCCGATCTGTTCGCCCTCGCGCGTCGCCCTCACGACCGGCCAGTACCCGCACCGCCACCGCATCACCTCCTACCTCAACAACCGCCGCAGCAACAAGGAGCGCGGCATGGCGCAGTGGCTCGACCCGGCCGCGCCGACCCTCGCCCGCGAGCTGCAGAAGGCGGGCTACGCGACCGGCCACTTCGGCAAATGGCACATGGGCGGCCAGCGCGATGTCGCCGACGCCCCGCCCATCAGCGCCTACGGCTTCGACGCGAGCCTCACCAACTTCGAGGGCATGGGGCCGAAGCTGCTCCCGCTCACCCTCAAGCCGGACCCCGGGGGCGGCGAGCCGATCCCCGGCCGCATCTGGGCGGACGCCGAACGGCTCGGCGAGGGCTTCGTCTGGATGCAGCGCTCGGAGATCACCACCGGCTTCGTCGACGCGGGCCTGGCGTTCATCGACCGGGCGCAGGCGGACGGGAAACCCTTCTTCATCAACCTCTGGCCCGACGACGTCCACGGACCCTTCTGGCCGCCGCTCGACAAGTGGGGTGGCGACAAGCGCGCCCTCTACCGTGGCGTGCTCGACGCCATGGACGAGCAGTTCGCGAAGCTCTTCGACCGCGTCCGGGACGACCCGGAACTGCGCGACAACACCATCATCACCGTCTGCTCCGACAACGGTCACGAGCCGGGCGCGGGCGAGTCGAAGCCCTTCCGCGGCGCGAAGACCTGGACCTACGAGGGCGGCATCCGCTCGCCCCTGATCGTCTGGGCGCCCGGCCTCATCGCCGCCGGCAAGGCCGGCGCGACCAACGACACCTCGGTCTTCTCGGCCATCGATCTGAACCGCTCCCTCTATCGAATCGCCGGCATCGAACCAGCGGCCGAACTGGACGGCGAGGATGTCTCCGCCGCTTTGTTAGGGAAATCGGATCGGGGGCGGGCCGCACCCATCTTCTGGCGCCGGCCGCCGGACCGGCCGGGCTTCGGCCACGGCTTCGATGAGGACAACCCCGACCTCGCCGCCCGCGAAGGGAAATGGAAGTACCTCGTCAACATCGACGGGGGCGACCCGCAGCTCTACGACCTGGTCGCCGACCCCGGCGAGAGCGAGGACCTCGCCGCCGCCGAGCCGGAGGTCGCCGCCCGCCTGCACGCGGCGGTGATGGGCTGGAACGCCGCCATGCCGAAGGACGCGAGCGACCCCGGCTACACCGCCGGCGCCCTGCCGCCGGACCACTTCGTCAACCCGATCGGCGAGGGCGCCGACCCGTGGGTCGTCCGCGACGCGGCGGGCGACCGCTACCTGTGGTGTTTCTCCGAGGGCAACCGCGGCATCGCCGTCCACGCGAGCGACCGCCTCACCGCCTTCGGCGAGAAGCGCGTCGTCTGGCGCGCGCCCGCCGGCGGGCCGGTCTCGCGCGAGATCTGGGCGCCGGAGCTGCACCACCTCGACGGCCGCTGGACGATCTACTTCGCCGCCTCCGACGGCCGCAACGAGAACCACCTCGCCTACGCCCTGCGCGCGAAGACCGACGACCCGCTCGGCGAGTACGAGCTGCACGGCCCCTTCGCCACCGGCGACGGTGCCGACGGCCGCGCGCCGAACGTCTGGGCCATCGACATGACGCCGCTCGAGCACGGCGGCGGGCGCTACGCCCTCTGGTCCGGCTGGGACGCGCCCGGCACCGATCGCCAGTTCCTCTACATCGCGCCGATGAAGTCGCCGACCGAGCTCGCCGGCCCGCGCGTGCGCCTCTGCGCCAACGACGACCACCCCTGGGAGTTCACCGAGGGCGGCGGCAGAGGCCGCGGCCTCAACGAGGGACCCCAGGTGTTGAAACACGGCGGGCGCACCTTCGTCACCTACTCCTGCGGCGGCTCCTGGCTGCCGACCTACAAGCTCGGCCTGCTCGAGCTCGTCGGCGACGACCCGCTCGACCCGGCCTCGTGGAAGAAGTTCCCCCGGCCCGTGTTCCAAAGCACCCCCGAAACCTTCGGCGTCGGCCACTCCTGCTTCGTCCGCTCACCCAACGGGGACGAGCACTGGCACATCTTCCACGCCAAGCGCGACCGCGAGCCCGGCTGGCGCCGCGCCGTCTTCGTCCAGCCGATGCAGTTCGGTCGCAACGGGCTCCCGCAGTTCGGCAAACCCGTCCCGTGGGGCGAGGCGACGCCGCGCCCGGGCGGCGAGCCACCCTTGTCCGAACTCGAGCTCCCGCTGCGCCGCGACCTCCGCGACGGCGCCGGCTTCGACTACTACGGCCACCACCAGTTCTACGCCTTCACCGAGGCCGGCCTGCGCATGGGGCATGCTCCCGGCGAGCCGACCAACGCCTACCGCAGCGGCGAGAAGGTCGTCCTGCGCGGCACCGTCGCCGCCGACTTCACCGCCGCCGTCACGCTCGACTTCGGCGGGGGAGCCGAGGGGCGCGGCGCCGGCATCCTGTTCCGCCTCAGCGGACCCTCCGTCGGCCACGACGCCCACCGCGGCTACTTCGCCGGCGTCAAGCCGAGCGAGGACGCCGTGCTGCTCGGCAAGATGGACGGCCGCGGCTGGCAGGAGCTGAAGCGGGCTCCCTATCCAATCGATGTCAACAAACCCCACCGCCTCGAGGTCACCGCACAGGGCGACCGCATCCGCGTGGCGCTCGACGGCCAACCCGCCCTCGACCTGCGCGACCCGACCCACCGCGCGGGCACGGTCGGCCTGCGCACCACCGACATCCCCGTCACCTTCACCGACCTCGAGGTGAGGCCGTAGCGGTCGCCGGGCCGGTCACTGGGGGGACGCGGCCCCGCCCGCCGACGGGTATCGCCAGACCCAATCGCCGTCGTAGCCCTCCCGGGCCGGCCTCTCGTCGCCCGCGTAAGAGGCCCCGTCGTCTTCGCCATCGAGGCCGATCGACCAGATCAGATAGCGCTCCCCCTCCCGGCGATAGCGGAGCGTCTCGCCGCTGCGCGAACACGGGTCGGCCGGGACTTCGGTGTTCCCACTTCTACCAGAGGGGACGCGCGGCTGGCCGCAACTCGTCTACTTTTTCCGGATGCGAAGTCGGGGCGCGGCTCGAAGGCATCATCGGCTGGCGATGCGATGCGTCGACGCTGGGGAGGTCAGCCTCAGGATGGAGGGCCAAAAAATGGCTGTCGTCGCCCGCGGCTCGGCTAGGCTTGCGCCGCCTTGGCCGACTCCACCGATCCCGATTCCCGCGACGCCCCCGCCGACGCCGCCCCGGCGCCGCCTCGGTTTGGCGAGGCGCTGCGCTTCTGGCTGAAGCTCGGGCTGATCAGCTTCGGCGGCCCGGCCGGGCAGATCGCCATCATGCACAACGAGCTCGTCGAGCGCCGCCGCTGGGTGACGGAGAAGCGCTTCCTCAACGCGCTCAACTTCTGCATGCTGCTGCCCGGCCCGGAGGCCCAGCAACTCGCCACCTACAACGGCTGGCAGCTGCACCGCGCGCGCGGCGCGATCGCTGCGGGCGTCCTGTTCGTGCTGCCGAGCGCGCTGCTGCTGTGGGCGCTGGGCTTCGCCTACATGCGCTTCGGCGACGTCGCCCCGGTGGCGGCGGCGCTCGATGGCCTGAAGGCGGCGGTGCTGGCCATCGTCGCCGCCGCCGGCCTGCGCATCGGCCGCAAGGCCCTGCAGGGGCCGGTGCACTGGGCCTTGGCGGCGGGGGCCTTCGTCGCGCTGTTCTTCCTCGGGGTCCCGTTCCCGGCGGTCGTTGTCGGCGCCGCTTTGTTAGGCTGGCTGCGGTCGAGGCGCGCGGTCGCGGGGGAAGTCGGGCCGCCTGGGCCGGAGGAATTGGAGGGGCCGGGCGGGGGAGGGGGAGGCGCGGGGCGAGCGCTTCTTGGCCCTCAGCGCGGTGCGCCCGAACAAGCGCGTCGACGAGGTGGTGGAGGCCTTCGCGATGCTGGGCTGGC
>JAUIGD010000439.1 GCA_030430255.1 Verrucomicrobiia bacterium | reverse complement strand
ACCCTGCCCGAGCCGTTCCCAACGGCAACACCCTCAGCATCAACGAGGGCAAGCCGCAGCCCGGAGCTTGGTGATCGATTCGGGATAGGCACCATCGACCATGCCGGCGCTACCGATCCGACCTTGACCATGCCCGCCGCCGCCGCGGATGGCGGAACCTCCGTCGCTGCGCGCCACGCCGTTTCCGCCTTGACTCGCGGGAGGCATCGCACTTTCAATTTGGTCTCGGAGAGGTCACGCCCGGCGCCGCGCAGGCTGGAGCGAGATCGGCAACCCAACCGCTGCGCTGCACTGCCGATGAAGTCCATCCGTTCGAAGTTTCACGCCGCCCTGAGCCTGAGTTGCGCCGCTCTGGCATCGCTTTCCTCCACCCGCGCCGAGGTCGCCGCGCCCGAATCGGTCCCGGCAGGCTCGCCCTTTGAAGCGCAGTGGACGGGCGCCGAGACGGCCGGCCGGCTCCGGGTTCTCAACGAGGCGGGCGAGGCTTTCGCCGGTGCCTCGTACGGCTACCTCAAAGACAAAAAGGCCACCCTCACCGCCCCCGCGAGGCCGGGCCGCTACGGGCTCGGCTTCCAGCCGGGGACCGGCGAGATCATCGGTGTGCGCCCGCTGGAGGTGACCCCCGTCGAGGCGACCCTCACCGCCCCCGCGGCGGTCGAGATCAACGCCGCGATCACCGTCGGCTGGACCGGACCGGCCTACCGGACCGACCGCGTTCGCATCATGGCCGCCGACGGAACGCCTCTGCGCGCCGGCTCTTACGGCTACCCGGCGAACAACCCCGATGGCAGCCTCCAGCTCAAGGCGCCAATCGAGCCCGGCGACTATCTCATCGCCTACGAGATGGGCGGCGAGCTGCTCGCCAAGCGCCCGCTGCGCGTCGGCGGCACCGAGGCGAGCGTCGCCGCTCCGGAGAGCGTCCAGGCCGGGGGCGAGTTCGCCGTGCGCTGGACGGGACCGGACAACCGCGGCGACTACGTGAGCATCATCCCGGCCGGGACGGAGGCACGGCCCACCTCGTCCGACTACACCTACACCGCGAACTCGACCGCCAACGCCGTCACCCTCACCGCGCCGGAGAAGCTCGGCGCCTACGAGGTGGTCTACTTCACCGGCGGCAAGGTGCTCGCCCGCCAGCCCATCGAGGTCGGCGCGGTGACCGCGACCCTCGATGCCCCGGCGGAAGTCGTCGGCACGCTGTCGTTCGAGGTGGCCTGGACGGGCCCCGGCAACAATCAGGACCGCGTGTTGATGACCGCCCCGGGGGCGGAGGCGGGGGTGCCACCGGCGGCCGCCAGCTACGTGGTGCGCGGCGAGCCGACCGTCGCCGTGCAAGCCCCCGCCGAGCCGGGCGGCTACGTTTTGCGCTACGTCACCCGCGCCGGCAAAGTGCTCGCCGAGCGCCCGATCACCGTCACCCCGCCGCCCGCCGAACCGGGCTTCCTCAACGTCACCAGCGACCCCGGCCGGACGCTCGGCCCGGGATCGGCCGTCGAGGTGATCCTCGACGCCTCGGGCTCGATGCTTCAGCGCCAGGGCGGCGAGCGCCGCATCGAGATCGCCAAGGCGACGCTGCTCGGCCTCGTCGGCGAGGTCATCCCCGAGGGCACCGGCTTCGCCCTCCGCGTCTTCGGGCACCGCGAGGCGGGCAGCTGCCGCACCGACCTCGAGATCCCGCTCGGGCCGCTCGACCCCTCCGCGGCCAAGGCGAAGATCGCCGGGGTGCAGGCGATGAACCTGGCCAAGACACCGATCGCCGCGTCGCTGGGCAAAGTCGGCGGCGACCTCGCCGCGGCCACCGGCGAGCGGGTGGTGATCTTGATCACCGACGGCGAGGAGACCTGTGATGGCGACCCCGCGTTGGCGATCCGCTTGCTGCGCTCCGAGGGATCCGACGTGCGTGTGAACATCGTCGGGTACTCCATCGACGACGAGGCGCTGCGGGAGACCTTCGCCGGCTGGGCGGCGCTGGGCGGCGGCCAGTACCTCGACGCCCCGGACGCGTCGGAACTGGCCAGAGCCGTGCGCGGCGCCCTCGCGGTGCCGTTCGAGGTGTATTCGGGCGACACCTTCGTCGCCGAGGGCGTCACCGGCGCGCACTCGATCCCGCTGCCCGTCGGCACCTACCAGATCCGCTACCGCCGCGCCGGCGAGGCCAAGGCGGTGGACGTCGAGCTCGTGTCGAAGGAGACCGCGGTGGTCGAGCTGGACTGAGCGGCAGGCGCGGCCAAATCGCAGCAGGCGCGGCCAAATCGCACCTGCCCGCGGCGCGGCCATCGGGTATAGTGCCCCGCATGGCAAGCGCCGACGACCCCGACCAGACCAACGCCCCCAGCGCGTTCCCCGACACGCGGTGGAGCTTGGTGGTGGGCGTGCGCGACGCCCGCGGGCACGGGGGGGAGGGCGCCGAGGGGGCGCTCGCCGACCGCGCGCTGGCGGAGCTTTGCCGCCTTTATTGGTTCCCCCTCTACGTGTTCGTGCGCCGGCGCGGCTTCGCGGCCCACGACGCGGAAGATTTGACCCAGGGCTTCCTCGCGCGGTTGATCGAGCGCGGCGACTTCGGATCCGCGGACCGCGAGAAGGGCAAGCTCCGCTCCTACCTGCTCGGCGCGCTGAAGAACTACCTCTCCGAGCGGCACAAATACGACACCGCTCAGAAGCGCGGCGGCGGCGCGCAGGTGATCTCCATCGACGCCGCCGCGGCCGAGGAACGCTACGCGCTCGAGCCCGCGGACGAGCGCACTCCGGAGACGCTGTTCGAAAAACGCTGGGCGCTGACCGTGCTCGAGAACATCCTCGAACGCCTGCGCGCCGAGTACGCCAAACGCGACAGGCTCCCGCTCTTCGAAACCCTGCAGCCGATGCTCGCCTGGGGCGGCGGCGACGGCGACTATGGCGCGGCGGCGGCGGCGCTCGGGATCACCGAGAACAATGTCCGCGTCAGCCTCCACCGGCTGCGCAAACGCTACGGCGAACTCATGCGCGAAGAGATCGCCGAGACCGTCGCGGAGGAGGGCGAGGTGGAGGGCGAGCTGCAACACCTGATGGCGGCGCTGCGGTCGTGAGCGCGCCGCGTTGACCATGGCCGCCTGTCCCACCTGCGCCGCCACCCTGCCCGCCGACGCCCCGGCCGGGCTCTGTCCGCTGTGCCTGTTCGCCGGCGGCGCGGCGGCGATGAGCGGCGCGGAGACCACGCCCGACGGCGGCTCGGACGAAC
Source organism: Verrucomicrobiia bacterium (assembly GCA_030430255.1). GTDB lineage: Bacteria > Verrucomicrobiota > Verrucomicrobiia > Verrucomicrobiales > DEV007 > JAUIGD01. The sequence continues at coordinate 1,798 of JAUIGD010000439.1, read as the reverse complement.
TGCCAGACCTCGCGGAGCTGGCGGGACTGCTCCCCGAATACGACTTCGAGGGCCTCATCGGCCGCGGTGGCATGGGCGCGGTCTTCAAGGCGAAGCACCGCGAGCTCGGCCGCGAGGTGGCGGTCAAGGTCCTGCCACCCGCCTCCGCGGAGAGCCCCGAGTTCGCCGAGCGCTTCCGCCGCGAAGCGCGCGCGCTGGCGGCGCTCGACCACCCGAACATCGTCACCCTCCACGACTTCGGCGAACGCGCGGGCTGCCGATATTTCGTCATGGAGTATGTCGATGGTGCCGATCTCGCCGAGCGAATCCGCTCGCGCTCGATCACCACCGACGAGGCGCTCTCGGTCGTGGCGCAGGTCTGCGACGCGCTCGACTACTCGCACGGGCGCGGTGTCGTCCACCGCGACATCAAACCCGCCAACATCCTCATCGACCGCGGCGGGCGGGCGAAGATCGCCGACTTCGGCCTCGCCAAGCTCGCCGGCCCGGCGGCGGTCGAGTTCGACCTCACCCGCACCGACACCGCCGTCGGCACCCCACGCTACATGGCGCCCGAACAGATGGCCGGGACCCCGGGTGCCGACCACCGCGCCGACCTCTACGCGCTGGGCGTCGTCTTCTACGAGCTGCTCACCGGCGAGGTGCCGGCCGGCAACTTCGCCCCACCCTCAGCCCGCGCCGAGGGCGTGGGCGACCACTTCGACGAGCTCGTCCTGCGCGCCATGCGCGACGAGCCCGAGCGCCGCTACCAATCGGCCGCCGACCTCAAGGCGTCGCTGGGCGAGGCGTTGAAGCTGCGGAGGCGAGCGCCGGGCGGGCGCCGCGAGCTGCGCAGGCGCTTCCTGCTGTTCCGCGCCCTGCCCGCCGCCGCGGCCTCGGCGGGGCTCGCTGTCCTAGCCATTCTATGGAGCCAGCGCGAGCGCGACGGCGGGGGCGCGGCCGCGCCGCAGCTCGGCGCCGAACCCGGCGGCGAGCTCGCGGATTGGTACCGCGCCCGGCGCTATGGTCCCGCGACCGCCGACGGCGGCGAGGGCGAAGGCGCGTTCATCGTGAACCTCGACGCGGCGGGGCGGGTGCGCGTCGAAGGCGATACGCGTTTCGGTCAAGGCGACGTGCCTCCGGAGGCGGTCGGGATCGTCGCGGTCGACGCCGCGGAGGGCCGCGCCGGCGCGCACGTCTTGGCGCTGCGGCGCGACGGGCGGGTGTTGGCCTGGGGGGACAACACCTACGGCCAATGCGAGGTCCCCGAGGCGGCGAAATCGGGGATCGTGGCGGTCGCCGCCGGCGAGTTCCACAGCGTCGCCCTGAGTTCGGAAGGGCAGGTATTGGCCTGGGGCCACAACCGCGAAGGCGCCGTGGCGGTGCCGCCGGAGATCGCCGGGCAGCGGTGCCGCCAGATCGCAGCCGGCGCCCGCTTCACGGTGGCGCTGCTCGAAAGCGGCGAAGTCAGAGCGTGGGGCTCCATCGGCCCACCCCCACCCCGGGCGAGGGGCGCCATCGAGATCGGCGCCGAGGAAGACGGAGCCTGGGCCTTGCGACCCGGCGGCGAGGAAGTGCGGTGGTGAGATCAGGCCGATCGCATTCCAATTCCCAAACACAGAACCGAGGGCCGGCGTCCCTGCGTGCCGCAGCGGCACCCAAAAATATGGCCGAGATCGGAGAGGCGTGAAAAAATGCTTCATCCCGGTTCCTAGGAGCCTGTCGGACTTAGTTTGCGGGGGCCACCGCGCGCGGGTTCTGGCCGGAGGGTGACGCGTTTTCTCCCCGCGGGCGGGGCCGGCTCGCGATATTGACCATG
>JAUIGD010000033.1 GCA_030430255.1 Verrucomicrobiia bacterium | reverse complement strand
CAGGATCGCCTCCAGCTTGGCGCGCAGGTCGTCGATCGGCGAGGCGGTCGCCAGCTCGACCAGCACGTACCAGGGCGACGGCGCCGACAGCGGGTCGGCGATGCCCTCGATGTGCCGGATCGCCAGGTCCAGGCACATCCGCGGCATCAGCTCGTAGGCCAGCACGCTCAGCGAATAGATCGCCGCGGTCTCCGTGCGCAGGACGATGGGCCCGAGGGTCATCGGGCGGCAGCCCGCCGTCTGGGCGGAGTGGATCTCGGCGGGGGTGTAGTCGCCCTCCGGGCCGATCAAGATCAGCGCCGACCGGGGACGGGTGCCGGTCTCGGACTCGTGCTCGGCGAGCAGGTCGCGCAGGGGCCGGCTCCCGGGTTGCAAGGAGGCGACGAGCAACAGCTCGTAGTCTGGCTGCGCCGCGAAAAACGCGTCCGGGGTCAACGGGGCGTCGATCTGCGGCAGGTGGTTCTGCCCCGATTGCTTGCAGGCCTCGACGGCGACGCGCTGCCATTTGTCGCGCCTCTTCTCGCGTTCGGCGGGGTCGAGCTTGATCACCGTGCGCTCCGAGAGCAGCGGGTGGACCGCGGCGGCGCCGAGCTCGGTGGCCTTCTCGATGATGAGGTCCATGTTCTTGCCCTTCGGCACCGCCTGGGCGAGCCCGATCCGCGCCGGGGGCGGCGGCGTTTTCTGCACCGGGGATGGCGCCAGCCGGACGGCGCGTCTGTCGGCGATGTCGGCGACCGTCGAGTTCAGCTCCGCGCCGCGGCCGTCGAAGGCGGTGGCGCGGTCGCCGGGGCTCAGCCGCAGGACGTTGAGGCAATGGTGTGACTCGCCCTCGTCGAGGACCGGCGACTCGGGGTTCCAGCGTTCGGGCGGGATGTAGAAACGGGGCATGGGCGACATCCCATATCAGTGCGGCGGGGCGCCGTCAAAGCATGCTCCGGATCTGGTCGAGGTAGCCGGCGTACATGCGGTACGCCTGCCACGCCACGTAGGCGGCCGCCAGCACGTAGACCACTTTCGGCGCGGCGCCGGCTAAGCGCCGCAGGGCGGTTTCGGCGTCGTCCGCGAAGACGATCGCCCAACGCGCCATCTCGTCATCGACGTCGCCCGCCTCCTCGGCGGTGGCGTAGCTCTGCGCGAAGGCGGGCGGGAAGTGGCGTTTCCCGGCGGCGGCGAAGCCCGGGCCGGCCCGGCGCCCCGCCTCCACCTCGGGGAGGACGAACTTCCGCACCGCGCGGGCGAGCAGCGCGCTGTCGGAGGCCTCCGCCGCCGAGCGGATGCCGCGTCGCGGACCGCGGCCACAGCGGAGCTGGATGCGCAACACCTCCGCGAAACGCGCCAGGGCCCCCGAGCTGCGCGCCTTGCCCAGCAGCGGCACGCGCCGCAGCAGGCGGTCCGCGCCGGCATCCGTCCGTGCCTTGCGCGACAGCGAGCGATAGAGCCGCCAGAGCAGGAAGCTCACGAGATAGATCCCCGCCAGCACCGCCGCCGCGCCGAGCGCCGCCCCGGGCAGGTCGCGCGTCTGCACCGCCTTGACCAGCGCCGGCAGCAGCACCGCGAGGTGGATCAACACCGCCGGGTAGATCAGCGCCACGCGGATGCTCGACGCCGCGCGGGCGCGGGCCTCGAAGTGGACGGCGAGGTGGTCGAAGCCGTCCTCCAGCGAGCCGCCCTCCTCCGCCGAGTTCAGGACCGAGACCTCCAGCGGCGTGATCCCCGCCCCGCTGGTCCCGGCTGCCTCCGCCACGGTCAGGCCATCCGCGACCCCGTCGCGCAGGGCTTTGAGGAACCTCCGGCCGGCCGCGTTGGTCCCGGCGTCCAGCGCCACGCCGGCGGCCTTGATCGGCGGGAAACCCGCGGCGCAGAGCCGCGAGAGCTCGTGGTAGAGCTGGGCTTTGTCCTTGGTCTTCAACATCGCTTCACGGGTGGCCGGAGGTTCGCCGCTGGCGGCCGCTCCGGTCAAAGGGAATCGGGCGGCAGCCGTAGCCCCGGCATCCCGATGCCCCGGACGGGCGGCGGCATCGGCGAGGCCGGCCTCCTCGCACTTCCGCGCGGGTGGGGCGCGGGTGGGGCGCTCCCGCGCGCGAGCGCCGCCGGCGCCATTTCGGCCGGCCACGCGAGAGGGGCGAGGGCCGGCCCGGAAATCCGCCGGTGCAAAGCGGCGCGACCTGCGGTTCGTTGGCGCCGATGCCCACCCGCAGCCAAGACGACATCGACCGCGCGCACATGGCGCTCGCCTTCCGCGAGGCGAGCAAAGGCATCGGCCTGACCAGCCCCAACCCGCCCGTCGGCTGCGTGATCGCCAAGGGCGCGAAGGTGATCGCCAGAGGTCACCACCGTCGGGCGGGGGGGGCGCACGCGGAGATCGAGGCGATGGCGGCGGCCGCGCCCCGCGCCCTGCGCGGCGCCACCGCCTATGTGACCCTCGAGCCCTGCTCGACGCGCGGCAGGACCGGCGCCTGCACCCAGGCGCTGGTCGCCGCCGGGGTGGCCCGCGTCGTCTACAGCGCCACCGACCCCAACCCCGCCCATTCCGGTAGGGGCAAATCTTTGCTAGAGGAGGCGGGGGTGGAGGTCGCGGCCGGCCTGCTCGCCGTGCGCGGCGAGGCGCTGGTCCGGCCGTGGGCGAAGTGGCTGGCCACCGGGCTGCCCTGGACCATCGCCAAGGCGGGCGCCAGCCTCGACGGGCGCCTCACCCGGCCGCGCCGCGAAGGGCAGTGGCTCACCGGCGCGGAGGCGCGCGCCGACGCGGCGAAGCTCCGCGGCGAGGTCGACGCGATCCTGGTCGGCGCCGGCACCGTCCGCGCGGACGACCCGGCGCTCACGCTGCGCGACCCCGCCGCCCTGCGCCGCGGCAAGGCGCAGCCGTGGCGCGCCGTATGGAGCCGCGGCGGCGAGCTGCCGGCGGCGGCGCAGGTGCTGACCGACGCCCACCGCGAGCGCACCTTGATCTACCGCGGCAAGACCCTGCGCGCGGCGCTCAAAGACCTCGCGCGGCGCGGTTGCGTCAGCGTCCTGATCGAGGGCGGCGGACAGGTCCACGCCGAAGCGCTGCGGCGCGGTCTGGTCGACGAGCTCTGCCTCTACCTCGCGCCGCTGCTCTGCGGGGAGGGCACCGTGCCCATGGTCGCCGCGCCGCTGTCGAAATCCGTCCAGCTCGAGGCCGGCGCGAGATGGAAGGCGGTCGGGGAGTGCTGGCGGCTGCGGGCGCTGATCGAGCGTGGGGGGACGGCCGGCTGAGCGACCGCGAGCGGCGGCCGCGCCCTTTCAGGCGATCCCGAACCGGAACGGGTCGCCGGCGTCGAAGAGCAGCTCGGCCTCGCCGTTCACCCAGGCGCGGCCGGTGACGACGGGGCGGACTTTGGGCAAGCCGGAACCGTCGTCGGGCAAGGCCTCGACCCGGCCGTCGAACACGGTGTCGAGGATGCTCGCCTGGCGCCAGACCTGGCCCGGCCCGAGCTTCCCGGCGGCGTGCAGGCAGGCCAGCTTGGCGCTGGTCCCCGTGCCGCAGGGCGAGCGGTCGTATTCGCCGCCCGGACAGAGGACAAAGTTGCGCGAGTCGGCTTCGCGGGGGTCGGCGGGTGGGCCGAACAGTTCGACATGGTCGATCTTGCCGCCGTCGGCACCGCTGATGCCGGCCGCCTCGAGCGCCCGCATGACGGCGAGCGCGAACTCGGTGAGGGCGGGGATTTGCTGGCGTTCGACCGCCGGGCCGCAACCGGGCTCGCAGAGGAAGAACCAGTTGCCGCCCCAAGCCACGTCGCCGCGCACCGGGCCGTGGCCCGGCACGGCGACCTCGACTCCGGTGCGAAGCCGGTAGCTGGGCACGTTGGCGACGCTGACCGCTCCGTCTCCGCCGAGCTCCGCGGTCACGACGCCCACCGGGGTGTCGATGCGGTGGGCGCCCGGGCCGATGCGCCCGAGGTGCTGCAGCGTGCGGACGAGGCCGATGGTGCCGTGGATGCAGCCGCGGATCGGGCCGGCGTTGTTGAAAAACACCACGCCCGCCACGCAGTCGGGCGCGTGCGGTTCGCAGAGCAGCGCGCCGACCATGGCCGCGAAGCCGCGCGGCTCTCCGAGCAGGGCGCCGCTCAGCCAGCCGGCCTCGGCTGCGAAGCGCCCGCGCCGCGCCGCCATGTCCCCGCCCCCGAGGTCTGGGGCGCCGTCGACCACCACGCGGGTCGGCTCACCGGCGGTGTGGGAGTCGATGACGCGCAGCTTCACGGTGGGTGGGTCGAGGCGGGGCGGCCGGTGCAGCTTCGGGCAGGTCCGGCTCAGCGCCCCATCATCTTCCGCATCTGCTCGATCGTCAGTGGCTGGGGCGCGCCGTCGGTGCCGTCCGGATTGAGCATCTGATCATCGCCGGGACGGCTCCGGGCATGGGCCTCCGCGGTCTCGGCGATCTCGGTGTTGTCGACGGCCCTGCGGTCGGTGCCGGGGGCGGTCTTGGTGTCCACGGATGGGCGACGGCCAAACCAGCGCCGCCCCGCCTCGCCGGCCGCCTCGCCCGCGCCCTCGTAGCGGCCAGCCGCGGCGGCAGCCTCCTTGCGCGCGAGTTCGCGGTCGCGCATGAACTGGTAACCCGGCGTCTCGAACTCCTTGGTCCCGGCGAAGGCCTTGTTGCCGGCGAACCGCTTCGAGGCCACGTCGCCCCCGCGCCCGAAGGTGGGGTTCTCGCGGCTGCTGCCGAACAGGCGCTCGCCGTCGCCGGCCCCGCGGTTGCCTTCGAGCCCCGCCTCGTTCTTGCGCCGGATGGCGGCGGCCGCTTCGTTCAATTTCTTCAGCTGGCGTTTCGCCCTGCGGTCGCGCGGGTTGTTCTGCACGTGGCGGCTCAGGTCGGACAGCTCCTTCTCCAGTTTGAAGCGGTCTTGGGTCGTCCTGAGCTGGTCGAACATCCGCGCCTCCGTGGCGCCGCCGACGACTTCGCCACCGCGCTGCAAGGTCGCGCCGCCGAAGCCGCCCCCGGTGGAGCTGCGCGACTCCCAGGTCACCGTGCGCACCGTCTTGCACGCCGGGCAGAGCGCGGCGAGGACGAGGGCGAGGACGGCGGCGAGGGGGCGGGACACGGCTGACAGTGTGCGCCTGCCACCGCCCCCCATCAACGGCAGAATTTTGCAAATCGGCGCGCGCGGTGAGCCGCTGGGGCCGGCCCTGGGAGGGGCGCTCCTGCGTGTGGATCGCCGCTACGGCAGCGGCGCGAAGGCGTGGATGTGACCGAGGGAGGTGCTGACGAAGAGACGGCCGCCCGCGAAGGCGAGCCCGTAGGCTTTGCCCTCGACGGGGGCATCCCAGAGCGGCGAGCCGTCGGCGGTGGCGAAGGCGGCGACCGCCCCGTCGCCGCCGACGAACAGCGTCTCGCCGGCGAGGATGAGGTCGAAGGGCTCCGGGGCTTCCGCGTCCCAACGGAAGCAGGAGGGGAGCTGGGCGGCGGCGAGTTTGCGCTTCGTGTCGGCTTCGTCCGCCAACGCCTCGAGGGCGGCGATCTGGCCGGTCTCCGCCGGGGCGACCTCGGTGAGCGTCTCGATTTTCGAGCGCGCCTCCTTCGCGGCTGCGGCGAGGCTTTGAGCCTCATCGCTGAGTGTGCCGTAGCGGGCGAGGTCGAGCGCGCGGAGCTTGCCGCGCTGGTGGAGGAAGGCGTCGCCGCCGCGGACCACGAGGCGGTCGGCGCCGGCGAAACTGAGGCGGGCGGATCCCCCCTCCGGGTCGGTGATGCCGATGACATCGTCGGCGGCCTTCTGCGAGGAGGGCATGGCGACGAGCTTCTCCTCCTCGGTGAGCAGGCAGAAGGTGCCGCCGGCGCCGGCGACATCGCGGAGGCGCGCGCCGTCGGTGCGGTTGAAGAGCAGCGGCGCGGCGCGGCCCTGTGGCGCGTAGAGGGTTTCCGCCGACGCGAGGAGGGCGCCCTGCAGGGTCATGTCCTCGTGGCGGGCGGTCCAGCGCGGCGCGCCGGTTCCGGCATCGACCGCACACAGGTAGGTCGGCTCCCAGGGCACCAGCGATGCGCCGAAGAAGGCGGTGTCGCCGAGCACGAGGACGCCGGTGCGGACGGGCCAGGGGGAGATGAATTTGCCGTCGCTGGGGATCAGCCGCGGGCTGCTGGCGGGGCGGTGCTTCCAGATGGCAGAGCCGTCGGCGGCATCGACGCAGTGGGCGTGGCCGTCGTCGGCGCCGAAGTAGGCTCGGCCACCGGCGATGTCGGGGGGGAGGCGCACGGCGCCGCCGACGAGGGCGGCCCAGCGCTCCTCGCCGGTGGCGGCGTCGAGGCAGTGGACGGCGTGGTCGACGGAGGAGCCGAAGAAGATCGCGCCCCCGGCGGCGGTGACGAAGAACGCCGGGTCGAAATTTCGCATCGACTGCAGGCCGGCGTTGCCGGAGTAGGCGTCCCATTTGGCGGGGCCGGCCCATGCGGTCATCGGCGGGGTGGGGGAACGGCGCACCCAAGCCTGTTCGAGCGGCAGGTCGGGTTTCTCGGCGGTGACGCCCGAGCGGCGGGCGTCGCCGCGGTAGGTCGGCCAGTCGTCGGCGGTGGCGGTGGCGGCGGTGAGGATCGAAGCCAGCGCCAGCGCGGGGACGAATCGGGTTCCGCCGGATTTGCGGGGCGGTTGTGACGTGGCGGATGGCATCGACAATGGGACGGATAGCAGGGATCGAGTCGAGCGCCAGCGCCCGGAAAAATCTGGAGGGCGGACCTCCGTGTCTGCCGTGGATGTCCGGGGTTTGGCGGGGCGTTGGGCGCGGGGGCTTTTGGTTTTCCCTTGGCGCTGGTGGGTTGGCGTTGGGCGTCTTGGGGCGGTCACGGCGGAGGCGGAGCTCCGCCCTCCAGGGTTTTCGGATTGGCTTTTGGGTTATCCCTTGGCGCTGGTGGGTGTGCGTTGAGCGCTATGGGCCAGTCACGGCGGAGGCGGAGCTCCGCCCTCCAGGGTCGGTTAGGGGTCGTGCCACTCGATCTGGGTCAGTTCGCCTTGGAACGGCCACTCTTCAGGGTTGTTGCAGAGGCCGTGACGGACGGGGTTGTTTTGAACGTAGTCCCACTTCTGGGCGTAGCTCTCGCCGTGGCGCATCTGTCGATCCCAGAAGCCGCCTTGCCAGAGCGGGCGTCTAAGGCCGCTCGGCGCGCGCTTGGCGAAGCTGGACTTCCAATGGCGCACCCAGTTGGCCAGCGGCAGCGATGCGGGCGAGGAGGGTGCACAGAACAGATGCAGATGGTCGGGGAGGATCACCCAGTGCCCGACACGCCAATGCTCGGCTTCGCGCCATGCGGTCGTCAACAGCGAGACCAATTCGCTGTCCGCCAAGATGGATGCTCGCCGTGCCGTGCAGACGGTCAGAAAGATCAGCACAGGCCGATTGTGCGCCTCGACGGGTGTCGGGTGTGCGGGCATGCGGCGTCCGGGAGTGCTCAATGGCCGTGGTTGGAGAGAGTGATCGAATCGAGCGCCAGCGCCCGGAAAAATCTGGAGGGCGGACCTCCGTGTCCGCCGTGGATGTTCGGGGTTTGGCGGGGTGGTTGTACGCTGGGGGCTTTTTTGGTTTTCCCTTAGCGCTTGTGGGTTCGCGGTGAGCGCTATGGGCGGTCACGGCGGAGGCGCAGCTCCGCCCTCCAGGTTTCCTTCGGATAGGCGCGCCCTGGGGATGAAGCCGAGGGAGGTTTCCATCCAGCCGCCGCAGGAGCAGCCGCCGCCGGCCTCGGGCATGAGCAGCATCCCGGAGGCGGGGATCGTGCTCAGCCAACAGCTGGGGCGCAGTCTGGGCCAGGTGGTGACGGTCTCTCGCTCGCGGTCCCACAGCGCGACGCGGCGGTCCTGGCCGCGGTAGAGGAGGGCGCCGCCGGCGCCGACGTAGGTGTGGCATCCCTCGCGGGCGCCGACCTTCGCGGTGAAGGGCTCGCCGGTGGCGGCGTGGTATCCATTGGGTTGTAAGTAGAGGGCGTCGCCCATCAGGACGGGGTGTTGGATGTGGCCGCTGTGGTGGTCGTCGGGCCAGGCGGCGGAGCGCGACCAAAGCGGGCGACCGTCGGCGGCGTCGAAGGCGTAGAGGTGGTATTGGGTGTTCGAGGCGACGGCGACCAGCCGCCCCGCCGAGGCCTGGAGGTAGAACGAGGCGCCGCCGTCCTCGAGATCGATCGCGCGCTCCCAGAGGCGCTCGCCGGTCCGGGTGTCCAGCGCCACCAGGAACTGCTCGCGCCAGAGCGCGTCGCCGCCGAGCCGGCGCCGCTTCGCCCCGTCGAGCAGCTCGGGGTTGCGCGTTTCGACGAAGTAGACCCGGCCGTCGGCGGCACAGATCGAGGGGTTCAAGATCAGGCCGCGGCGGTAGGTCCAGGCGGGTTCGCCGCCGGCGCTGTTGAGGGCGTAGGCGAACAGGGCGTCGCTGCAGACCTGTTCGGTGCCGGCCTCGCCGGCCTTGCCGTCGAACCACATCTGCTTGCCCCAGAAGTCGTTGTAGGAGCTTTTCGCATCGACCGCGCTGCCGAGCAGCATGTCCGCCTCGCCGGCGTGGGCGATGTAGCCCCAGGCGTGGCGGCCGGCGCCGGCGAGTTCGGCGGGGGCGAGGTCGAAGTGGCGGCGCCGCGCGCCGGTCTCGGCATCGAGGGCGTAGGCGCGGCCGCCGACGGCGACGAACAGCTCCGCTTCGCCCGCGCACCAGTTGCTGCAGTCGCGGGGGATGTTGAGGCGCCGCAGGCCGGGGATCTCGGCGCTCCACAGCAGCGCGCCGTTGGCGGCGTCGAGCGCGGCGACCCGCTCCATGCCCTGGTGGAACAGCCGCCCGCCGGCGCTGACGGGCGCGGGCATGCGGGGGTTGCGGTCGATGCCGAAGTCCGCGCCCGGGCGGCCGACCCAGGCGACCGCGAAATCGCCGGTGGCGGTGGCGCCGCCGAGCGGGTCGTCGCTCGCCGCGCTGTTGCCGGGGTCGCCGTACTGGTGGCTCCAGCCGCCGGCGCCCGGCACCGGGGGCGGGGCGAGCGACCAGGCGGCCTCCGCCTCGGCGAGGGACAGCGCTCTGCCGCGGCCGGGCACTAACAAACGCACCAACTCCGCCTCCGGGAGCGCGTCTCTGGCGGGCAGCACGGCGAGGTTGATGGTGCCGCTGCTCAGCGGCAGGGAGTAGCCGTGGGCGGCCGGGTCGAGTTCCAAAACGGTGGCCCGCGAGCCGTGGGCGCCGCCTTCGTACAGCGCGCGCCGGGCGGCGGCGGCGGCCTCCGGGTCGCGGGCGGCGACGACGACGCTCAACCCGCCCGCGCGGGCGAGTTCGAGGGCGAGCGGCAGGTGGTCGGTGCCCCAGACGAGCGCGTAGCCGCGGTCGATTTCGGCGCGTTCGAGCAGGTGCCGGGCGCGTTCTGCCGCCACCGGGTCGGCGGCGCCGGGGACGCGCGGCTTGGCGAAGTTGAGGGCGGTGTCGAACTCGTGCACCGGGCCGTCGCCGACGCGGTAGAAGTAGATCGTTTCGGGGCGGAGACCGGCGAGCGTCGCGATCGCCCCGCCGCGGCCGTCGTCGCGGCCGTCTGCCGTCTGCCCTAGCCTCTTGGTGTCGCCGAAGTGGACGGTCGCGGGTTTGCCCACCCACGCGAGCGCCGCCGTCCCGGGGGCGGTGAAGCGCAGCATGGGTTGGACGGGTGCGGTCGCAGCGGGCGTGGTTTTGACATCCGCTTCCGCCGCGAGTCCCGCGATCTGTTCGGAGGAGAGCGCGCGGTCGTAGAGCCGCACGGAGGTCAGCGCACCCTCCATCGGGTAGTACTCGTTCTCATCACGATAGGTGCCGAGGGTGTAATAGGCGACCTCCGGGTAGGCGATGCGGCCCTCGGCGGTCGCCGCCGCCACCTCTTCGCCATCGACATAGAGGCGGACCTCGCCGCCGTCGAAGGCGCCTGCGAGGTGGTGGGTACGGCCGGGTTCGAACGGTGCCGGGGACACGACTTCGATCATCGGCCCACCGGTGGACACCCAGAAGCTGAAGCGCGTCTCATTGTAGCCCAGCTGCCAGCCGCGCTCGAAGGCGCCGTTGTCCTGGGCGAAGCCGGCGATGCCGCCCCAGCGCGTGCCGCGGTCGATCGAGACCAAGGCCTCGACGGTGAGGGCCTCGCTCGGAAGGGATGAGGGCGCGACGCCGTCGATCGCGATGCCTGTCCCGGGGATCCAAGCGCCGCGCCCGTCGAAGCGCGGCGGGGCGCCGAGGTCGGCGGCGAGCGGTCCGGCTGTGGCCTCCAGTTTGGTGCCGGCCCAGGCCGCGCTGCTGAAGTCCCAAGCGTGGAGGGGAGCGGCACGTTCGGGGGCTTGTGCGGGCGCTGCCCCGGTGGCTGCGAAGACGGTCGCGGCGAAGGCGAGAGCGGCGTCGAGCGGAGGTCGAGAGCGGCGGGGCGCAGACATCGCCAGAGCATCCGCCGCGGGCCGGACTGGCGCAAGTTTGCTCCGCCCGGTTTTCAAACGATCCCCGCGCCCCAGCGGAGCGATGGGTTGCCGTGGTGGCGGGGTGGGCGATGTTCTCCCCGTGATCGACCGAGTACGCTTCGCGAGCTTCGACTCGTTCCTCGAGGCCGACGAGGCTGACAAAAGGGAGCGATGGGCCTTGTCCCCGATCGAGCGGCTCGAGTTGCTGGAGCGACTGCGTCGCCAAATGTATCCCGATGGTGAAACTGCCCCGCGACTTCAAAGAGTTCTTGAGATTGTTGAATCGCCATGAGGTCGCGTACCTTCTCGTCGGAGGCTACGCGGTAGCGTTCCATGGCTACCCTCGATACACGGGCGGTATCGACTTTTGGATCGCAGTGTCGGAGGACAATGCCGCCCGGGTGGTGCGCGCCCTCAGGGAGTTTGGATTCGATCTACCCGAACTGCGTGGAGAGCTGTTTCTCGACGAGAGGCGGATGACCCGTTTCGGCCGGGAGCCGGTAAAGATTGAGATCCTCAACCACGTATCCGGCCTCACGTTCGCTGAGGCTCATCCGAACGCCATCCCCGTAGAGATCGATGGGATCACGGTCCCGGTCATCTCCTTGGCTGATCTCAGAGCCAACAAGAGAGCGAGTGGGCGCGCCAAGGATCTCGCTGACCTCGAGAATCTCCCTGAGGTCTAATCCAGCTCGTGTTCGAACCCTTCCCGCCTCTACCCGCGCCGGCGGCGGAGGATCGCGAGGGCGCCGAAGGCCGCGAGCAGGGCGGCGGTCGGTTCGGGGATGGCGGTGCCGGGGGCGCCGAGGGCGAGCGCCTGCGCTTCGGTGAGCGGCGCGTCGTAGATGCCGACCGCGCTGACGTAGACGAGGTTGTCCTCGCCGTTCTCGTCGGCGAAGAGCTTGACGATGTTGCCGTTGTCGAGCGCGTAGAGAGAATGGCGGCCGTCGATGCCCTGGGTGCCGTGGTTGAAGCTGAAGGAGGTCCCCGAGCTGTCGGTGACGGTGGTCAGGAAGTCGCCGCCGCCGAACGCGCCGGAACCGAGGTCGGCGGAGAAGACGATGCGGTACCAGTCATCGGCGCCCACGGTGGCGCCGGTGTAGCCGATGGCGCCGACGCCGACCTGGTTGCTGTTGCTCACGAAGTAGTCGCCATCGTTGCCGTTGTTGTTCGCGGTCTGTAGCAGCGAGCGCCAGGTGCCGTCGGTGGAGGTCGGCAGGAAGACGTCGAAGACGATCGTGAACTCGTTGACGAAGGAGCCGCCGCCGTTGGCGGCGATGCCGGGGGCGGCGTCGAAGTGGTCGCCGACGCCGACTTGGGCGGCGCCGTCGCCGCCACCCACCCCGCCGGTCGCGGCGATGGTGCCGTTGCCGTTCTGGAGGACGAGGTCGCCCCCGAGGGTCGCCTCGCCGAGGTTCGCGGCGTTGTCGAACTCCCAGAGGCCGACGAGGGCGGCCGGCGAGGTAGCGGAGAGGGCGAGGGTAGCGAGGGTGAGGAGGGGCGGCTTCATGGCGCTAAAACGGTGATTCGCCTTGTTTTACAAAAGATGCGGGTCGTCTGCAAGACGGGCTTGGGTGACGATTTGGCTCGAAAAGCGGGAGCGCACCCGCGGTTGCGAGTTGGGAATGAACATCATGCGTATCGATGATGATGACAGAAATATAGATTTTGAGAATTGTGCTTCGTGCGGGACGATGGACCCATGCCCTTCACGTTGCTCTTTGTCGTCGGACTGTTGACGGTGCCGGCTTGCGCCGCGCTCGCCCTTTCCCGTGGATCCCTCCCTGCCCGGCTCATGGCCTCAGCGCTCGCGCTGGCATCTGCAGCCTTCTGTGCATTCGGGTTCTTGGCGTCCTTCGAGCAATCGGATTCACCGTTTTCGCCTTGGCATCTCGCTTACGCAGTTTCCGGAGTGGGCGCTTTGGCCGCCGCAACGTTCTGCCTGAAGAGGGCATGGGGCGCCGTCGGCCGGCATGGGGCGTGAATCTCGCAGCTGCCGAACGAGCAGGGGGAGGCCCACCGCCAGCGTGCGGCGAGGGGGGATCCGGCGGTGCTCGGACGGCCCCTACTCCAATTGGAACACGCGGTAGGCGCGCTGCGGGGTGGTGGAAAAATCGACCCCCGTCTCGGTGTAGCTGGCGCTGGCGCCGGTCGCGACGATGCTGTCGTCGAGCTCCTCCCACCCGCCCTCGGCGAGGTCCGGGCTCGCCTCGATGCCGAAGGTGGCGCCCGGGGCGGCGCTCCAAGTCACGGTGACGGTGCCGGCCGCGCGGTCGGCGACGATGCCGGTGATCGCCGGTTCGCGGGCCTTGAAGAAAATCCCATCGCGGCTCGCGCCGCCGAGCCCGGCGGCGGTGGCGTCGCCGATCATGGCATCGACGAACGCGACCGCGCCGACCAGCATCTCGTGCGTCTCGCCGTTCTCGTCGTTGAAGAGCTTCACGTGCGGCGCGGCGTCGAGGGCGTCGAAGAGCGAGAAGCGCCCGTCGAGCAGCGAGGCGCCGGTGCGGCGCAGGACGGGCGCGCCATCGACGTAGTAGTTGGCCGCGCCGGCGCCGAGGTCGGCGGTGAAGATCACGCGGTGCCAGGTGTCGGGGGCGATGGTCGCGGCCGGCGCATAGCCGAGCGCGCCGATGCCGAGGCCGCCGTCGGCGCGGACGAAGAAGTCGGAGTCGTTCGTGTTGCCGGGGGCGGTGTTGAAGAAGGGCGTCCAGTCCAGCGGGCCGGGGACGAGCACGTCGAAGACGAAGGTGAACTGGTTGATGTACTCGCCGCCGCCGTTGGCTTCGGTGGTGCTGAAGCTGAGGTCGATGCCCTGTGCGGGGTCGGCGAAGGCGGGCACGCGCAGGTAGGAGTTCGGCCCGTCCGCCATGTGCGGCACGCCCGCGCCGTCGCTGGTCTCCCAGGCGACCAGCGACTCGCTGTCGGCGCCGAAGGCGAGCGCCGCGTCTCCCTCGACGGCGTCGAGGGTGCCATCGAGGTGCCACTCGGCGATGTTCCCGGCCTGCGGGGGCGGGGCGGTGGTGAACTCCCAGACCGGGCCGGCCACGGTGGCGCCGCCGGCGGTGACGGTGTCGATCTGCCAATAGTAGGTGGTGCCCTGCTCGAGGGTTCCGGTTTGGAACAGATCCGAACCCGTCTCGACCACGAAGGGCGGCGGGTTGGCGGTGCCGAAGTGGATCCGGTGTGCGGCGACCTCGGCATCGGCCAAGACCCACGAGAGCACCGGGCTGCCGACGAGGTCGATCGCGCCGTCGGTCGGCGAGGGCCCGCTGGCGGCGGGCGCCCGTTCCGGCTGCAGCATCTCCATGACCAACGGCAGGTCGGTCTCGATGTAGTCCACGCCCGCCTCGGCGGCGGCGATCATCGCCTCCGGGTCGAGCACGGTGAAGACCTCGACGAACATCCCGGCCGCCTTCGCGGCGGCGGAGAAGGAGAGGTCGGCGCCGCCGTGGCCGTAGGAGAAGCCGATGACGCCGAGCGCCTGCAGGTCGGTGAAGTAGTTCGGATCGGTGCTCCAGCTGGCGTCCGGCCCGCCCCAGACGATCTGCGCGCCGGGCACGGCGGCGCGGATCTCCGCCGCGTAGGTCGGGTTGCCGGGCGTCCAGAACCAGAGGTCCTCGACCGGGAACCCGCTCGCGGCCACCGCGTCGGCGAAGCCCGCGGCCTGGCCGCCGGTCTTGATGTCGAGGTAGAGGATGCCCTTGCCTTTGGCGGCGGCCAGCGCCTCCGCCAGGGTCGGCACCCGCGTGCCGGCGAAGGCTGGCGAGAACCAGGAGCCGGCGTCGAGCGCCTTCACTTCCGACAGCGTCATCGAGGCGATGTCGCCGGTGCCGTCGGTGGTGCGGTCGACGGTGGCGTCGTGGAAGACGACGACCACGCCATCGGCGGTGATGCGGGTGTCGATCTCGGTGCCGGCGGCGCCGTCGAGGAAGGCCTGTTCGATGGCCGGGAGGGTGTTTTCCGGGGCGCAGCCGGAGGCGCCGCGGTGGCCGAGGGTGCCGACGGCGCGCGGCATCCTCTCGGTGTAGGCGGGGGGCGGAGGCCCGGGGACGTCGGCGCCGGCGGGGTTCACGCCGCCGAGGGCGGCCGCCTCGTCGTAGCTCAGCTTGCGGTCGATCACCGAGATGCTGGCGACGTAGCCGGGAGCGGTCTCGCCGTTCTCGTCGGTGAACAGCAAGAGGTCGGATACCAGCGCCCAACGGTCGCCGAGGCCGGAGCCGGTGGTGCCCAGGGCTCCGACCGCCCGGCCGTCGATGTAGCGGTGCGCCTGGCCTTCGCCGTCGGCGGCGCGCACCGCCCAGACGATGCGGTGCCAGGTGTCGGGTCGGACCGCGCCACGGTAGTTGCCGTTGATGCCGATCCCGTTGCCCGGGTTGACGAAGAACTCGGCGTCGCTCGCGTTGGCGGTGTCGGTCTGCACCAGCCCGCGCCAGACGTCCGCCGAGCCGGACGGGAACAGCACGTCCATCACGACGGTGTAGTTCGACACCGCGCCGAGCGTCTCGCCGAAGGGGCCGTTGGCGGCGAAGCCGTGGGTGATCTGGTAGCCCTGGTCGGCGGCGCAGGCCGGGAAGGACATCACTGCGAAGTCGGCGCCCATCGCGGCCGGCAGGGCGAAGCCCGACGCCGTGCCGAAAGCGGTGTCCGCCGGCCCCCAGCCGCTCGCGAAGGGGTCGTAGTAGCCGAGCGCCGCCGCCCCCGACTTCGCCTCGAAGCGGTCGGCGGTGTTGTCGAAAGTCCAGGTGCTCTGTTCGGCGCGGGCGGCCGGGGCCGAGGCGAGGGTGACGACGAGGGCGAGGGTGGTTCGGGCGTTCATCGGGATTTGAGGCTCGGTGCGACTGCCTTGATCCAGCAACCGCCGTTTGGCGACAGTTTGGTCGCTCAGCGGCCGGCTGTCACCTCTGCGCCGCGGGCTGCCCACCCGCCCATCCGTCCCGGGTGGAGGGCACAGACAGGGGGAGAACACCCCCGACCGTGCCGTGGCTGGTTCGGCGTCGTCGCCAGGCGCGGTCGCCCCGCCATCGGCACCGCGACCCGCGGCTGGCGCGGCGCGGTGGGTGTCAGACCTGCACGCTCCGGCGCGAACGTTGTGGCGATTGCCCGATCGCCCGCTGCCTCGCCGTCCCCCCGATCAATGCTTGCGGCAAAAGGCCTCGAAGCGGTCGAGCCCGTCTTTGATCACCGGCAGGCTGGTGGCGTAGCTGAGGCGGATGCTGAAGTCGTGGCCGAAGGCCGCGCCGGGGACGGCGGCGACTTTTTCGTGGGAGAGCAGCTTCTCGGCGAAGTTGACCGATTTGATGCCCATCTTCTCGATATCGACGAGGAAGTAGAAGGCGCCTTGGGGTTCGACGACGGAGACGTTGGGGATCGCCTCGAGGCGGCCGAGCATGTACTGGCGCCGGATGTCGTACTCGGCCACCATGTCCTCGACCTCGGTCTGGTCCCCGGTCAGCGCGGCGATGGCGCCGTACTGGGCGAAGGAGCAAACGTTCGATGTGCTGTGGCTCTGCAGGGTGTCGATGGCCTTGGCGATCGGCTCGGGCGCGGCCGTGTAGCCGATCCGCCAGCCGGTCATGGCGTAGGCCTTGGAGAAGCCGTTGATGGTGATGGTGAGATCGCGTACCTCGGGAGAGACCGAGGCGATGCTGGCGTGCTCGGCTTCGCCGTAGACGATCTTCTCGTAGATCTCGTCGGAGAGGATCAGGATGTCCTCGCTCTGTGCGACGGCGGCGAGCTTCTCCAGTTCCTCCCGCGTGTAGACGGCGCCGGTCGGGTTGTTCGGCGAGTTGATGATGATCATCTTCGTGGCGCCCGACATGGCGGCGTCGAACTCCTCCGCGGTGATCTTCCAGCCGTTCTCTTTCTTGGTCTCCACGAAGACCGGCTCGGCGCCGACCGCGCGCACCATCTCCGGGTAGCTCGTCCAGTAGGGGGCGGGGATGATCACCTCGTCGCCGGCGTCGCAGCAAGCCATGATGGCGTTGAACACCGAGTGCTTGGCGCCGCAGTTGACGCTGATCTGCTCGGGCTCGTAGTTGCAGTGGTTCTCCTCGCGCAGCTTCTTGCTGATCAGCTTGCGCAGCGGCATGACCCCAGAGACGGCGGTGTATTTGGTCTCGCCGCCCTGCAGCGCTTCGATGGCTGCGTTCTTGATATGCTGCGGCGTGTCGTAGTCGGGTTCGCCGGCCCCGAACGAGCAGACGTTGACGCCCTCCTCGCGCAGGCGTTTCGCCTCCGAGGTGATCGACAGGGTGACGGACGGGGTGAGGTCGGCGATGGTTTCGGCAACAAATTCCATGGTCGTGCGTGGTAGAGGGTCGGCGTGTCGGGAGGAGAATTCGGTCTGATCAAATGCAAAAGGCCCCCGCGCGCGCGGAGGCCTCAGAGGCTCAGAATCTGGGACGGTGGGGCGACGCGGCTTTCGGCGGGCGTTCTCCGTAACCCATCGGAGGGCAGATTCAAGCCATTTCCCGGTGGTTCCGCCGCGGGTGCAGGGGGGGCGGTCGGCGGGCCGGCCACCCCGGGGCCTCCGGTCAGTGGCTGCCCCCCAGGGCGCGGGCCCGCTCCACCATCTCGACAAATTCCGCGCGCAGGCCGTTGGGGTCTTCGCCGATCCCCTCCTCGGCCAACTCCAGCACCAGCTCCGGGTTGCAGTCGCCGCGGAACTGGGAGTCGCGCAAGGTCATGCCGAAGCCCGCCACCGCTGCGGCGAAGCGGAAGTCCTCGCCGCTCTCCGACCAGTCTTTGCCCGCGTCGCGCAGCGGCACGGCGAACTCCGTGGCCGCGTCGCCGGGCCCCGCGTCGGGCGCCTTGTAGCGCAGCGCCACGGTCAACAAGTCCTCGCTCGGCACCAGCGCCGCCTCGCGGGCTGCCTCGACCGCGGTCTCGACCTCGGCGCCCGCGCCGCCGGCCTCGCCGCCCGCTGGCGGCGCCTTAACGTAGCGCGATGTCTCGCCCCGCTGCGCGCGCTCCGCCGCGGCCAGCTCCGCGCCGACCGGCACGATCTCGTAGAGCGCGGTCACCGAATGCCCGGCGCCGATCTCGCCCGCATCCTTGGTGTCGTCGCGGAAGTCCTTCGCCGCCATCATCCGGTTCTCGTAGCCGATCAGCCGGTAGGCCGCGACTTTGCCCGGGTTGAAATCGACCTGGACCTTCACGTCCTTGGCGATGGTCACCAAGGTCGCGCTCAGCTTGTCGACCAGCACCCGGCGCCCCTCGCGCTCGCCATCGATGTAGAAGTAGTTGCCGTCGCCGCGGTTGGCGATCGCCTCCATGCGCGCGTCCTGGAGGTTGCCCTCGCCGAAGCCGAGCACGGTCAGGTGCACGCGATCCGCGGCGGCGCGCGCTTTGACGAAGTCCACCAGCTCCTCCGTGTCGGTGGTGCCGACGTTGAAATCGCCGTCGGTCGCCAGCACGACCCGGTTGGTGCCGCCCTCGACGAAGTTCTCCTTCGCCAGGCGGTAGGCCATCTCGATGCCGCCGGCGCCGTTGGTCGAGCCGCCCGCCTGCAGGGACTCGATCACCCCGACGATCTCCTCTTTCTGGTCGCCGTGCTTCGGCTCCATCGCCACCTCCGCCTTGCCGGCGTAGACGACGATGCCGATCCGGTCGTCCTCGTTCAACGCCCGGGCGAGCTCCGCCATCGACTTCTTCAACAGCGGCAGCTTGTCCTCGCTGCGCATCGAGCCCGAGACGTCGATCAGGAACACGAGGTTCGAGGGCGGGCGCTCGTCGGGCGCCATCGACTTGCCCTGCACGCCGACCCGCACCAGGCGATGCCCGGCCGCCCAGGGGCAGGAGGCGACCTCCAGGTCGACCGCGAAGGGGTGCTCGCCCTCCGGCTGCGGGTAGTCGTAATCGAAGTAGTTCACCATCTCCTCGACCCGCACCGCGTCGCGCGGCGGCAGCTGCCCGCGCCGCAGCAGGTAGCGGCGCGCGTTCGAGTAGCTCGCCGTATCGACATCGACGGCGAAGGTGGACAGGGGTTGCCGGAACGCGTCGAGGAACGGCAGGTCGGTGACGCCGTCGTAGTCCTCGCCGTCGACGGCGGGCGGCCGGATGCCGCGCGTCGCCTCGTCCGGTCCCGCTTCGGAATTGCCGGGCGGGACCACCGCACGCCGCCGGGACGCCGAGCGTCCCACCGCATCCCGTTCGCCTCCCACGGCGCCGCCCAAGCCGTCAGCGAAGCCGCCCGCACCCATTCCGGTCCCGCCGATCCCCCCGAACGCGTCTGCCACGGCGCCCCCGGTCGGCGCCTGGGGCGCCATCGCCAACGTGTTGGCCTCGGCCTTCTTCAGCTCCCGCGCCCTCCCCGCGATCGCCCGCGGCGCGCTCTCCGGCTCGCCCGGGGCCGACTCCGTGAGCGCCGCCGCCGTGATCGGCGGCGGGGGGGCCGCCGCCGCGTCCAACGCAGGTGCGGCGTCGGGCGCCGGCATGGCGAGCGGGTCGGCGGCGGGCTCGAGCGAGCCAACGCTGCCGCGGCCGGCGTCCCGGCGCGCCCCGCCCGCGGCGACCTCCGAGCCGAGCGCCGCACGTGTGGCGACCGCCGCCTCCGCACCGGCGGGTGCCTCGGCTTGATTGCGCACCACCGTCCGCTCCTCGTCCACCAGCTCCCCGGGCTCCCCCTCGGGCGGTGGCAGCGACAGCTCCGGGTCGTCCCCTTGCTCGAGGCGGGGCGCCGGTGCGCCCGCCTCCACCGAATCGGCTTCCCGCGCCAGCTGGCGATCGGTGTCGATGAACTGTTTGATGCCGATCGCCGAGACGACGGTGAGGCAAGCGGCGACGCCGACGATGCCCGCCCAGCGGCTGAAGCGGCTGAACGCGTCCGGGCCGGGTGCCGCGACCTTCGCCGCCGCCAGCACCTCCTCGCGTTCGGACGGGCTGAAGGCTTCGGCCGGGGTCGCTCCGAACTCCTTCTCCAACAGCGCTGCGGCGCCGCGGATCGCCTCCACTTCGGAGCGCGCCTCGGGCGCCGCCTCCAGCTGTGCCGCGAAGGCCTCCGCCTCGGCGGCCTCCATCTCGCCCAGCGCGTAGGCGGTCAGCCGCGGGTCGTCTCTGTCGATCGTGTTCATGGTCGTGGTCTCCTTATCTAACAAATGGTTGTCACTTCGCGCCGATCACGCGATCTGGTGCGACATCAGGCCGCGCAGGCGTTTGATGCCGGCGTGGATGAGGAAGCCGACGTTGCTGACGCTGAGCTGGGTCACCTCGGCGATCTCCTTGTAGGACATCTCGCCCTGGAACTTCAGGCGGATGACCTCGCGCTGGTTCTCCGGCAGCCGCTCGAGGAAGCGCAGCACCTCGCCGTGCTGCTCGCGGCGTTCGGCGTCCCCGGACGGGTCGGCGGATTCGTCGGGCAGGGCGGCGGCTTGTTGTTCGTCGAGCTCGGTCATGCGCTTCTCCTTTCTCAAAATGTCGCGGCAGCGGTTTCGGCAGACGGCGAACAGCCACGGTTTCAACCCGCCCTCCACCCGCTCCGGGTCCTGCCCGTAGAGTTTGATGAAGGTGTCCTGCGCCGCGTCCCGCGCCCGCTCGCGGTCGCGCAAGATGCTCGTCGCGTAGCCGATCAACGCGCCCTCGAACTCGTCGAGTGCGCGCCGCACCAATTGTTCGCGGTCTGCGGCGCTGATGGTTCCTGACATTCGTTCGTCTCGCGGGTTACAACGCACCGCGCCGGCCCCCCCTTAGAGCGATTTCCGTTTTTTTGCGCCGAACAGGTCGCCCCGCGGCGATCGGGCCCCCCATTGCCGCTCCCCGGTTCATTTGCAGTTTGTGAAACGGACGCGGTG
Source organism: Verrucomicrobiia bacterium (assembly GCA_030430255.1). Lineage (GTDB taxonomy): Bacteria > Verrucomicrobiota > Verrucomicrobiia > Verrucomicrobiales > DEV007 > JAUIGD01. Next base: position 8,560 of record JAUIGD010000033.1, on the reverse strand, counting down.
ACGCACAAGATAGGGTGGGCGGTTTGCATCGCCCCGCGAGCCATGTCCGAACCGACCCCACCCGCCCCGCACTCGCTCATCGCCGACCCCGCCCTGGCCGCCGCCTCGGGGGCCCTGCGCGAGGCCCTCCGCGGGGCCGGGGATGCGCTCGACGCCGACGGCCTGCGGCGGGCGCTCGGGGCGATCGCCAAGAACCTCCTGTTGCGCGCCTTCGCGGGCGCCGGCGCTGACCACGGGGCGATCTGGCTGGCCGACGCCGAGGGCGAACACCTGGTGCCGCTGTTCGGCTGCGGCGAGCGGGCGGGCGATTTCCTCGACGGCCGTTTCCGGCTGCCGCTCGGCGAGGGGATGCTCAGCATGGTGTTCGCCACCGGCCAGCCGATCTGCGAGAACGAGGTCCACGCCCAGCCCGGGCACAGCGCCGAGCTCGACCGCCGGCTCGGCGTCCGCACCGAGGCGATGCTCGCCGTGCCGCTGCACTTCGCCGGGCGCCTGCGCGGCGTCGTCTCCTGTGTCCACCTCGCGCCCGCCGAGGCCGGGCCCGCCCGGGCCCGCTCCTTCACCGGCGCCGACCTCTCGGCCCTCGAACTCGCCGCCGCCGCCGTCGCCCGCCTGCTCGACCTCGCCCTGGTCGAGTCCCTGCTCGGCTGGGCCGATTGAACCGGCCCCCGGCCGGCCGCCGCCACCATGCCCGACACCTGGATCAGCCCCGAAGACGCCCGCGCCGCCGTCCGCTCCGGCGACGGTTCCGGCGTGCGCATCGCGGTGCTCGATTCCGGGATCGACGCGGCGCACCCGGACCTCGCGGGGCTGGCGCTGAGCGACGATTTGTCCATCGTCGCGGAAGGCGGCTACCTGTCGGTGCGCGAAGGCGACGGCGGCGATGTGTTCGGCCACGGGACCGCCGTCGCCGGCATCCTCCACGCGCTCGCGCCCGGCGCCGAGGTCGGCAGCTTCCGCGTGCTCGGCGCGTTCAAGGAGGCGCGCTCGGCGGTGATCCGCGCCGGGGCGCAGCTGGCGCTCGACCGCGGCTACCACATCCTCAACTGCTCGTTCGGCTGCCCCGGCCGCGCCGACTTCGTGATGAGCTTCAAAGGCTGGATCGACGCCGCCTACACGCGCGGCACCCACGTCGTCGCCGCCTGCAACAACCAAGACTATTCGATCGCCGAGTGGCCCGCGCACTTCCCGACCGTGATCAGCGTTTCGCGCGCGCCCGATGCCGCCCCCGACGCGCTCCACTTCCGCGGCGGCGACCTGGTCGAGTTCGGCTCGCGCGGCGAGCAGGAGGCCGCGGCCTGGTTGGGCGGCGCGCGCAAGAGCGTCATCGGCAGCAGCTTCGCCGCCCCGCGGGTGACCGCCCTGCTGGCGAGGCTGCTCTCCGCCAACCCCGGGCTGCCGCCGCTGCTGGCCAAGTCCGCCCTGCGCGCGGTCGCGGAGACGTGGCCCGGCGCCGCCGCCGGGTGAGGCGCCCGCAATCGGGGCTTGTCACGGCGCCGCCCGCCGCTAGAACGGTGCCATGAAACGGACGCTCGCCCTGCTCATGCCGTTCGCGGTGCTCGCCGCCGCCGTCCCCTGGTGGTGGGGCGGTGAGGACGACGGCGCGCGCCTGCTCGGCATGCCGGTCTGGGCCGTGTTCGGCATCGCCGGGTCAGCCGCCTTCGCGACGACGGTCGCCTGCCTCATCGCCCGCTTCTGGGAGGCGGCGGCCGGCGACGAACCGGAGGCGGGGCCGCGCCCATGACGACCCTCGCCCAAACCCCCCCGCCCGCCGAGTTCGAGGGCTACGCCATGGGCGCCGGCGGGTTGGTGTTCGTCGCGATCTACCTCTCGTCGCTGCTGCTGATCGGCTGGCTCGGGCACAGAGCCAAGAAGAACGACAGCCTCGACGACCATTATCTGGGCGGCCGCGCGCTGGGCTTCGGCGTGCTGTTCCTGACCCTCTACGCCACCCAGTACAGCGGCAACAGCTTCATCGGCTTCGTCGGCAACGCCTACCGCGGCGGCTTCGTCACCATCGCCTCGGTGCTGGCGATGATGGCGGTGGTGGGCGGCTACTTCATCTACGCGCCGAAGCTCTACCGGCGCTCGCACCGGCGCCGCTACATCACCCTCGGCGACTACGTCCACGACCGCTTTCAAAGCCGAGCCCTCACGGTCTTGCTCGTCGTGCTGGGCATCTTCGCGCTGGGGAACTACGTGCTCACCAACCTGCTCGCGCTGGGCAAGGTCTCGGTCGTCGTCAGCGGCGGCCGCGTCAGCTTCGAGTTCGCGGTGATCGTGCTGGCGCTCATCATGGTGGCCTACGAGACCCTCGGCGGGATGCGCTCGGTCGCCTGGACCGACGTGACCCAGGGCATCATCCTGCTGCTCAGCCTCGCGCTGTTGGCCTTCGGCTTGTTCGTCCACATCGGCGGCCCGGCCGGCGTCGCCGGGGCGATGGCCGAAGCGCGCCCGACCGTCTGGGACCCGCCGGCGGCCAAGCAGAAGCTCACCTGGCTGAGCACGGCGCTGCTGTTCCTGTTCGGGATCTCCCTCTACCCGCACGGCGTGCAGCGCGTCTATGCGGCGCGGGACGAGCGCACCCTGCGCCGCTCGCTCATGGTGATGGTGTTCATGCCGATGGTCACCACGCTGGTGCTGGTCCTGATGGGGGTGATGGCGATCGGGATCTTCCCTGGCATGGAGGGCAAGACCTCCGACCGCACCACGATGCTGATGGTCGGCAGGCTGGTCGAGGAGCTGCCGGCGCTGGCGCTGCTCGGTCCGGTGCTGGTCGCCGCCGTGCTCGCCGCGACCATGTCGACCATCGATTCCGCGCTGCTGGCGATCTCGTCGATGGTCAGCAACGACCTCTACCGCCCGCTGCGCCCGGCGAGCAGCCAGGCGGTGCTCACGCGGGTCGGCAAAGCGACCTCCCTCGCGCTGATGGCCGCCGTGGTGTGGGTGACCATCCTGCTCAAAGACCAGACCATCTGGCGGCTGATGGAGATCAAGTTGGAGGTGCTCGCGCAGGTCGCCCCCGCGGTGATGTTGGGCGTCCATTGGCGGGCGCTGCGGTGGCCCGCAGTGCTGGCCGGCGCCCTGACCGGCACCGGTGTCGCGGTCGCGCTGACGCTCGGCGGGTTCGGCGGCGGCAAGCCGCTCGGCTTCCACCCCGGCATCTGGGGCCTGGCGGCGAACGTCGCCGCGCTGCTGATCGTTCAGGCGGCGACCCCGAACAGCGGCCGCACCGGGATCCCGCAGGAATCGAGGTAGCGCTTCACGTCGCCGACCGTGTACTCGCCGAAGTGGAAGATGCTCGCCGCGAGCACCGCGTCCGCCTTGCCCGCGCCGAGCACGTCCGCCATGTGCTCGAGCGTGCCCGCCCCGCCGCTGGCGATGACCGGGATGTCGATCGCCGAGCTGATCGCCGCGGTGAGCTCCAGGTCGTAGCCGTCCTTGGTGCCGTCGGCGTCCATGCTGGTGAGCAAGATCTCGCCCGCCCCGCGCCTCCACACCTCGCCCGCCCACTCGACCGCGTCCCGCCCGACCGGCGTCCGGCCGCCGTGGGTGTACACCTCCCACGAACCGGCCCCGTCGCGCTTGGCGTCGATGGCGACGACGATGCACTGCGAGCCGAAGGCCTCGGCGCCGGAGGAGACGAGGTCGGGGTCGTTCACCGCCGCCGTGTTGATGCCGACCTTGTCGGCGCCCGCGCCGAGCATGACCCGCATGTCCTCGACCGCGCGGATGCCGCCGCCGACGGTGAGGGGCATGAAACACTTCTGGGCCGTGCGCTCGACCACATCGACCATGGTCGCGCGCCCGTCCGAAGACGCGGTGATGTCGAGGAAGACGAGCTCGTCGGCACCCTGATCGTTGTAGGCGACCGCGCACTCCACCGGGTCGCCGGCGTCGCGCAGCTCGAGGAACTTGGTACCCTTCACGACCCGGCCGTCGGTGACGTCGAGACAGGGGATGATGCGTTTGGTCAGACCTTCGATCGGCACGGCGCTAACAGGGTGTTGAAAACGCCTGGCGGCGCCATTTTTGCGGTTGGCAGGAATGCCGGCGGCAGAAGTCTCTCGCTGGGGCACTCATGGTTCGTTTTGAAACACGCCATAGTGTGTGGCGGGCGCTTCTGAGGTCAACCGGGCAGCTCGCGCAATTCGAGCCGCCACCCACGCCACTCAAGCGGGCGAGCCCGCCGAGCCCCGCCTGACACCGACCACTCCCCGCCGGCCGCCGATCTGGGGGATTCCACTAGAACACTATTCGTGATTTATACTATAGTTTTCCTAATTTTCAGCATTGTCAAAATATCAGTGTCTCGGTATGATCGGTGACGAACTCAGAACAACGCCGCGCCATGGAGCCCAGACAGAGAGGAGGAATCGTGCTTCGGGAATGCGATTTCGCCGAGATGGCGGCCCTTCTGGGAGATGCCGCGATCCAGGGGCGCTGCCTCGCGGACAAGCGGCGGCTGCTCGTGGCCAAGATCGCGCGCTCGCTCTGTGCGGACGCTTGGGTGTGGGGCGAACCGCGGCGCGAGCTCGATCGCCGATTGCGGCTGGTGCGGGTGATGGCGCGCTCCGCCGATCCTGGGGGCGGTGAAGAGGTCCGCGCCTGCAGCCGCCAGCTCCCCGGCGAGGCGGGGTGGACAGGGATTGCCGACGAGGCGCTGCCCCATGCCGAGAGCGGCATCGTGCGCCTGTCTTCGGCGGGGCGCGGCGTGCCGCGCGAGCTGCCGTTCCTCCTCGTGATCCGCAGGAGCGCCGGCGGGCGGCTGAGCGCGTTCGCCAGCTTCCGCGACGCATCGCGCACCCGCTTCTCCCAGCGCGAACTCAAGATCGCCGGGCACCTCCTCGCCGGGGTGCCGTGGCTCCACTCCGGAGTCGACGAACCGGCCGCCGGCGACAGCCGTGCGGTGACGGTCGCGCTGTCGCCCCGCCTGCGCAGCGTGCAGTCGCTGCTCCTGCGCGGGCTGCCCCGCAAGGAGGTCGCCCACCGGCTCGGCCTCCGGCTCAACACCGTGCATGGCTACGCCAAGGAGCTCTACCGCCGCTACGGCGTCCACTCCCAAGCGGAGCTGATCTGCCGGCTGGGCTCCGGAGTCTCCGCCGTCGCGTAGCCCGCCCGGGACAGGGGGCGGCCGCCTGCGGCCCGGGTCGATCACCGGGCCCGTGGCGGCAGACCGCCGCCGTCGACACGGAGGGTGTCCGCCTTGAAGCCGATCCAGGCAGCGCGTCCGCACGTCCGCGCCGCCGCTCGCCGCCCGCGCGGGCGCCCCCCGCATTTGGGGGGTGTTGGCCGTTCTCGTGCCCCCATAGCATCCGATGTCCGCGCGGCGACCCGCCGCTGTCGAAAACCACATTACCCAGCCGAAGATGTCCCAACTCGCTACCGCCCGCCCGACCCGCCACCGCACGAAATCCTCCGCCCCCGACTGGCTGCAGGTCGATGGGCCAGGCTTCGTCGACCTCCTCGACGCCCGCATCGCGCGGCTCTATGGCGAGATCCAACAGACGCCGATGTGGGGCTTGCTCCACGATCCCGACACCGACATCGAGCTGCTCAAGCTCGTCATGCGCGAGGTCTACCTCGAGATCTCCACCTACCAACCCCATGTCATCGAGGCCGCGATCACCGCGATCTCGCACATGCCGCGCTCGCTGGAGGAGCGCACGGTCAAAGCGATGCTCCGCCACCAAGCGGAGGAGTTCACCCACGGCGAGATGGCGCTGCGCGACTACGCCGCGCTCGGCGGCGACGTCGAATGGGCGCGCCGCCAGAAGATGACCCCCGCCTCCTACGCGGTCGCCTCGGTGTGGATGTTCATCGCCCACGAGCGCGACCCCTTCGCCTACCTCGGTGCGCTCTACCCCTTCGAGGGCCTCACCCCCCAGGTGTCCGGCAGCACGAAAGACGTCCTCATCGCCCGCGGCTTCCCGGAGGGCGCCCTCGAGTTCGTCACCTTCCACGCCGAGGAAGACCCGCGCCACACCGCGCTGGTGCGCGCCTTGATCGAGAAAGTCGCCGTCGGGTTCCCGGAGTCCCGCGCGTCGATGATGCGCGGCATCGAGAATTTCCTCGCCATCTACCCGATCCCCGTATGGCAGACCGCCTACGAGCGGGCGCTCGGCTACTATGAGTCCGGCCAGTTCGCCGCCGCCTGAGCCCGGCCGCCCGCCTTCGAGACGCAACGATGAACGCGTTCACCATCCGCGAGATCGACGCCGGCGAACTCGACGCGGTCGCCGCCTTCCGCTACCGCGTCTACGTCGAGGAGATGGGGCGCCCGCAACGCTACGCCTGCCACCGCTCCCGCCGCATCCTCGAACCCCTCGACGCCCACGCCCGCATCACCGCCGCCTTCGACGCCGGGGGCGAGGTGGTCGGCACGCTGCGCACCAACTACCTCAGCGAGGGCGGCGTCGCCGAATACCGCGACTTCTACCGCATCGACGAGTTCGGCGCGCCGTTCGAGGAACACATGACGGTCACCACCAAGCTCATGGTCCGCGGCGACCTCCGCAGCAGCACCCTGCCGCTGCGGCTCGCGCTCGAAGCCTACCGCGTCGGCGTCACGCGCGGGGTGGTGATGGACTTCATCGACTGCAACCGCCACCTCGAAGGCTTCTTCCACAAGCTCGGCTACCGCGCCTACTGCGGGCGCCGCCACCACGAGGAGTACGGCGACGTCCTGCCCATGGTGCTCTACGTCCGCGACTGGCTGCACCTCAGCGTCGTCGGCTCCCCGTTCCTGCGCGAGGCGCACAAGGTCTTGCCACCGGGGGAGGCGCGCATCGACCACCGCCGTATCGAGCCGTGGATCGAGCGCGGCGCCGCGTAGCGGGACAGAGGCGGGGGCGAAGGCGGAGCAGATCGCTTAGGATGTGTTAAGTTTAGCGTCCGCCCGATGCCGACCACCACCGCCGCCGAGAAGCCCGAGGTCCAGACCGTGCCCGACCCCCAGGTCGAGGCCTTCATGGAGTTCCTGTCCGCCGAGCGCGACGCCTCCCACCGCACGCTGCGCAACTACGAGCACGCGCTCGCCACCTTCCGCGCCCGCCACCGCCACTTCCGCGCCTGGGAGCGCTGCACCGCCGACGATTTCCGGCTCTACCTCTTCGACTGCATGAAGCGCGGCATGGCGCGCTCCACCTTGCGGCTGCACTTCGCCGCCCTGCGCAGCTTCTTCAAGTTCCTGACGCGGCGCCGCGGGTTAAAGGCCAACCCTTTGTTAGAGGTCCAGCTGCCCAAAGCCGAACGCAAGCTGCCGCTCGTGCTCACCCAGCGACAGGTCGAGGGCCTGCTGGCCATGCCGTTCGAGGTGGAGCAGCCGAAGCAGGCGCCCGCCTGGGCCGCCGCGCGCGACGCCGCCGTGCTGGAGGTGTTCTACAGCACCGGCCTGCGCCTCGCCGAACTCGTCTCGCTCGACGTGCGCGACATCGACCTCTTCAACGAGACCGCCCGCGTCGTCGGCAAGGGCTCGAAGGAGCGCGTCGTGCCGCTCGGCCCGCACGCGCTGGAGGCGATCGCCAAATACCGGGGCGCCGCGCGCGTGACCGAGGGGCCGCTGTTCGTCAACAAGTCGAGACGGCGCCTCACCGCGCGCGGCATCGGCGACATCGTCAAAAAGTACACCGCGCTCGCCGACCTCCCCGTCGGCGTCACGCCGCACAAGCTCCGGCACAGCTTCGCCACACACCTGCTCGACAACGGCGCCGACCTGCGCAGCGTCCAGACCCTGCTCGGCCACGCCAGCCTCTCGACCACGCAGATCTACACCCACGTCAGCACCGAGCGCATGAAGAAGGTCTACGATGGCGCCCACCCACGGGCGTAAGGTGGCCTAAGGTCGGGGAGGGAGCGGGCTCAATCCCCGGTCCGATCGGGCGCGGTCCGTTCCAGTTTGGCGAAGGACAGGAAGTCCGATGTCCAACGTCGGACCGTTGCGAGATCCGCAACGCCCCGGCTCATCCGAGCCCAGATCCGCATCTCCAGGGACCCGATGATGACGTAGTTCGAGTCCACTTGCCCCGGTGAGGCCGCGGCGAGCCCGGCCTTCAGCGTGTTCTCGAACTCACGTTGATGGACGATCACCACGCTGCAGGCTCGGCACCATCTGCAAGAGACTCTCGTCGGGAAGATGCCCACCGGGTCGACGTGGACGACGAGTGCGAACCTCCGGATCTGTGTGCGCCCCTCGCAGTTTGGGCAGCGGGAGAAGCGCAGATCGACGAAGGGGTTGAGGTAGCATGTGTACCTCGGCTCCATGGGTCCGAATCGTCTGGCTTTCGTGGTCATCGCGCTTTCGCGCTGGGTTGGGGGGCGGAGCATGGGCGCGGCGCGGATGGGGTTCAAGCCCCCTTGAACGATTGGCGCCGGAACGGGCGAGTCCGACAGGCTGCTAGCCCGAATCGATCACCAAGCTCCGGGCTGTGGCTGGCCCTCGTTGACGCTGAGGGTGTTGGCGTGGTGACCGGCTCGGGCAGGGTGTTCACCCAGCCGCTTCGCCTGTCCCTGCCGCCGCCTACTCAGCGTCAACGAATGGCAGCGCCTCGCCTGCGAATGT
>JAUIGD010000032.1 GCA_030430255.1 Verrucomicrobiia bacterium | reverse complement strand
GGCGTCCGCCCGATTGCTGGGCGAAGCGGTCGACCTGCTGCCGATGACCGACGAGAGGGTTCGACGCACCCGCACGCGCGACATGCCGATCTACCAGGAAGCGCGGGCCCGGCTGCGGCTTCCGCCGGAGCTGTTGGCCATGAACCCGGTCGCGGCATCGGTGTCGTAGAACATGACCGTTTCCCGGGTGGTGAGCGTGGACATGGGCGGCACCGAAACGCGCCCACCTCGGTCTGTCCAACGGTCGTTTCTCCAAAGGCCGACCGCTCGCGATCCCACGCGCCCGCGCCCGATCCGAACCCGCGGCGTGATCGGCTTGACCGTCCCGAAGCTACTCGAACCCCAACTCGCTCAATTTCACCTCCAGCGAATGCATCGCCTCGCCGTCGATGTTGATGATGGTGTAGGTCACGGTCGGGTCGTCGGCCTCCAGGTCGAAGTCGACCCGGCCGAAGGATTGCTTCGCGTTGTAGCCGAAGAGGGAGGAGTCCATGATCTTGTGGACGTGCTCGTTGGTGAGCCTCGAGGAGCTGAACTCGTAGAGCGGGTACATGCCCTCGATGCCGGTGTCGATCTTGTAGGCGTCGGAGCGGTGGCGGTCGGCGGAGAGGAGGACGAGGCCGGGGACTCTCTCCCTAGCGACGAACTCGTAGATGCGTTGGCGCTCGCCGCGGTAGCCGTCCCAGGTGTCTTTCGAGCCGGGCTTGACCTCCGGCGCGAAGGGGACGTTGGAGCAGAGGACCTTGAACTTGGCGGGCCGCTTGAGCGCTTCCTCCAGCCACTCCATCTGCACCGGGCCGAGCATCGAAGGGTCGTCGCCTCGCGGGGACTCGCGGTAGTAGCGGCCGTCGATCAAGATGAAGTGGACCTCGCCGATCTGGAAGTCGAACCAGCACCCCGGGTTGGCGTCGCCACCGCCGTAATAGGGGTTGTCCCAATTCTCTTTGAAGATCTCCCAGACCTCGCGCTTCCACTTTGGCTCGTCGATCGCCGGCCCGCCCCAACCGTCGTTGGTGGTGAAGTCGTGGTCGTCCCAGATCGCGTAGATCGGCACGCTCTCGGCCAGCTTCGCCCACTCGGGCTGGCTCTGGCGGCGGTAGTAGTGGAAGCGCTGCATCTCCGGGGTCTCGGGGTCGTCGATGTAGACGTTGTCCCCCAGCAGCAAGACCGCCCGTGGGTCGACCGCGCCGATGGTGTCCCACATGCGCTCGTTGGCGACGACGTAGCCGGCCCCGCCCCCGAAGGCGATGGTGAACCGTCCGGCTGGCGCGTCCGACTTCAGCGAGGTGTCGGGGAGCGTCCGCTCCCACGGCCAGGTCTCGGCGTCGAACGTCCACGCGCCCGGCGCACCGCGGGCGATGTCCAGCAGCAGCTGGGAGTGTTCTGGATTGACCTCCGCCGCCTCCGCCGCCGCCTCGAGGAAGGCGATGGCCTCGTCCTTCTCGCCCTGCAGGATCAGCTTGAGGGCGCGCGGGTGGATGCGCTTGGTCTGGCCGCCCAGATTGGTGGGCTGCTCATTGTTGACCCGCGGCTTCGAGGCCTGCGCCCCCAGGGGACCGGCGGTGCAGGCGAGCGCCGCCAAGGCGCCGAACAACAATGCGGCGGTGGAACATCGTTTCGGGATCATGGGCGGTCGTCCGGTTTCGGTCGCGAGGGGTTTGGATCGGCGGCGCGCCGGGGATGCCCCACGCTACCGCTTTTGAGTCAGGGTCTTCGGGTCCTCCACTTCGTCCGCAGGGCGCTCGTTGGCCCCCCGCCGGTCGCCGTCGCCGATGTCTTCCCGCGCCATCTCCAGCAGCGCCTCGAGTCGCGCGACGACCTCGGGGTTCCCCTCGGCGACGTTGTTCTCCTCGGCGATGTCCGCCTCGAGATCGAACAGGAGCGGCGTCGCGGGCGCGTCCTTGCCGGCGCGCGGGATCTGGACATGCAGCTTCCACTTGCCGCTGCGCACGGCGCAGAGGTCGCCGCGGTAGTAGTAGTAGTAGGCCTCGTGGGGCGACGCCGCGCCCTCCGCGCCCAGCAGCAGATCGGTGACGTCGCGCCCGTCGACCACACGGTCGCCCGGCACCTCGCCGCCGGCCAGTTTCGCGAAGGTCGCGTAGAGATCCATCGAGGTCGCCAGCGCGTTCGTCTCGGTCCCCGCCGGCACTTTCCCGGGCCAGCGCGCGACGAAGGGCACGCGGTGGCCGCCCTCCCAAGTCGACCCTTTGCCACCCCGCAGGGGCGTGTTCTTCGCGCCGTGGTTGATGGCGCCGCCGTTGTCGGAAAGGAACACGACCAGTGTCTTCCCGTCGATGCCGTGCTCTTTCAGCGCCTTGAAGATCTCTCCGCAGGACCAGTCGATCTCCTCGACGGTGTCACCCCACTTGCCGTTCTTCGATTTGCCGGCGAAGGCCTCGCTCGAGTATTGCGGCCAGTGCGGCATGGTGTGCGGCAGGTAGAGGAAGAAGGGCCTGTCGCTGTTCTCGGCGATCACTCTCAGCGCCTCCTCGGTGTAGCGCTTGGTGATGGTGCGTTGGTCGGGCTCCTCCTCGATCACCTCCCCGTCCCGGATCAGCGGCAGCGGCGGGTAGGGCTTCCGCGGCCGGTCGGTCTCGCCCATGTCGTTGGAGAAAGGGATCCCGAAATAGGAGTCGAAGCCGTTGCGCGTCGGCAGGAACGGCGGCTGGTCACCGAGGTGCCACTTGCCCACCATGTGGCAGGCGTAGCCAGCCGCCTTGAGCATCTCCGGCATGGTGATCTCGTTCGCGGCGATGCCGCGCCGGTTGCCGGGGAACAGCACCCAGCCGCCCTGGCCGTTCTCGTGCAGCCCGACCCGGCGCGGGTAGCAGCCGGTCATCAAGGACGAGCGCGACGGCGTGCAGACGCCGCTGGTGACGTAGAAGTCGGTGAAGCGGCGGCCCTCCTCAGCCATGCGGTCGAGGTTCGGGGTGCGGTGCAAGGTCGAGCCGAACGGCCCGATGTCGGCATAGCCGAGGTCATCGCAGAAGATGACGATGAAATTCGGCCTTTCGGCAGCGACGGCCGCCACGGCGGACAGCGCCGAGGCGAGCAGGAGGGCGAGGGTCTTCATGCCGGGAGCGTCCACAACGCGGCGCGGCATTGCAAGCCCGTCGCCGCGACCCCGTGGCGGGGCGCCTCGGCCCCATCTCCCACTCACAGCGCAGCCCTGGCGGCGGGACGCCACCGGGACGGACATCGGCGGGACGCCGATGCCACGGTGGTCGGGGCACCTCAGGCGCGCGTCACCGGTCCAGCCGCAGCACCGCGTCCATGCCGTTCTCGGCCATGGCGCTGACGCGGCTCAAGTTCTCACCGCCGAGCAGTTCGCGCCACTCCTCGAGCGGCACGGTGACTTCGGTCTGGCCCGGGTCGGCGATCGCCTTGAACTTGGCGACGTTGTCCCCCTGCCAGAAACCGATCCAACGCACGCCGTGCTCGGCTTTGACCACCACCTTCTTCGAGTCGTGGTGGAAGGTCACCTCCGGCCGCGTCTCGCTGTCGATCGGCGGCGCATCGAGTGCGAACCAGCGGCTCCACTGGAGGTAGCTGGCGCTGATCGGCGCGAAGTAGGCCACTTCGTCGTCGTCGAAGCTCCTGCCGCGGAAGCCGCGCCGGCTGGGCGGGTCGGCGAAGGTGAAGGCGCGGTTCAGGTGGTCGAAGCCGCGCGTCATGATGCAGAGTCGATCCTGGCAATGGGGTAGCCCGAAGGTGTGGCCCATCTCGTGCAACACCGCCCCCATCGTGGTCGAGGCCAGCCCCCAGATCGTGCCGCGGCCGGCGCTATCGTCGTGCACGTGCGTGGCATCGAATTTGGAGTGGTCGGTGAAGGTCGGCACGACGTCCGCCAGCGAATCCGGCCAGGAGAACACGGAGGCGCCGCCGAACAGGCCGAGGTTGCCGCCGCCGAGCGCGGTGTGGGCGCTGAGCTTCCCCGTCTCGGGGTCCTTGTGGGTGTAGGCGGCGATCACCAGGTTCTTCGCGTGGGGATCGCGGTGCTCGCGGTTGAGCCAGCGGGCGATCTCGCCCCACCACTTCTGGTCGTGGAGCGCGTAGTAGTGCTCCTTCGCCTCCGGCGCCGCCAGCGTGTGGACTTTGACCTCCCCGTCGTCGTCGAACTCGAGGTTGAAGGTGCGCCGCCCGAAGCCCTCGTCGTGCATGCGCTCGGCGGTGAAGGTCTGCAGCAGCAGCGCCATCGTCGCCAGCTTGTCGGTGTAGTTCTGTGGGTCGTCGCCCCCCGGCACCGGGTAGGCGGTGTCGCCGCCCTCGTCGGTCATCCAGATGACGCGCACATAGTGCGGGTTCGTCTGCGGCTTGTAGTTCAAAGTGAAACTCGCCGGCTCGCCGACGCCGTCCGAAAGCGACAGCGTGTTCGCGCCCGGGACCAGTTCGGCGAGCACTTTGAACCGCCCGCCGGCGACCGCGCCGGTGAGCGTGCTCGAATCGCGTTCCGAGGAGGTGTTGGTGACGGTGATCGCTTCGGCGCCGTCGCCGACCGAGCCGCGCAGCAGCACCACCGGGTAGCGCACCTCCGAGCCGGGCTCGTGGTTGGTCACCTCGGGGCTGGCGGAGGCGGAGGGGATCGCGTCGGCGAAGAGCAGGAGGGCAAGCGTGCACGGGAAGCGCATGGCCGATCCTTCGCTCCCGCGCCGTCCCGGCACAAGCGCAGAGGTGGGCGCATCGCGTCAGCGGCGGGCTCTGCTGTCGCCCCCTATTCCGCAGGCTCGATCCCCGCGTCGCGCAAGGCCTTCGCATTGGCTGCCGCCGTCGGGATGGCCGGGTCGAGGCGGGCCGCCTCGAGGTAGTGCTTCAATGCCGCACTGGGATCTCCGGTTTCGTAGAGCGCGTTGGCCAGCACCAAGTGCGCCTCGGCCCACCGGGGCAGCCCCTCCACGGCGACCCTCGCATGTTCGAGCGCCTCCGCCGGACGTCGGGAACGCATCGCGGCGGCGGCGAGGTTGTGCCTCGCCTGAGGATAACGGGGTTCTGCGGCGACCGCCGAACGCAGCGCGGCCATCGATTTCAAACCTTGCCCCCGGCGGGCGTACTCGAGCGACAGCTGAAACTGCACCGTCGCACTGCTGGCGCCCCCTGCCGCGGCGGCGTGTTCGAAGAGCGTCAACGTGTCGCGCCAGGTTCCTGCTTGACGGAGCGTCATCGGCACCAAGATGGCCGCCACTACAACGGGTGCCGCGAGCCACGCACCCCGAACAAAGTGCCCCAGCGAAAACACAAGGCCAGGCAACGCGGCGTACATCAGCCGGTCGGCGCTCGCTTGGTCACCGAACGGGATCACTCCGGACACCGGTAGCCACAGAAGAACGAACCACGCAAACCCCATCGCAACGCCTGGCCATCGGCCACGCAGCGTCCACACCCCGCTGGCAAGCGCAGCGGCGACGGCGGCGAGCAGGCCGAATTCAAGCCAGGTCACGCCCGTCCTGCGCGGGTAGTGGCAAGCCAGTCCGAAGGGGGCGAAGGTACGGCCTAGCATTGCCGCGAGATCACCGGGTGCCGCCATCACCGCTTCGGCCGCTCTCGGGAGCAATACCGTGTTCGCCTCGTTGTCCATCGCCACCGACGATGCGAGCGCCACCGCGGCCGACAGCGTGGCGAACGGGAGCGCCCGGAGCGCAGAGCGCCTCCGATCCAGACCGCGTCCCCGGCGGTCCCAAGCGACGAGCAAGAGCGGCACCGCCGCAAATGTCGCTTTTGAACCGAGTGAGAGCGCGAAAGCGAGCAGGGCCATGGCATAGCCGCCCTTCGTCTGCCCCCTGCCGAAGTAGATCAAGAGCGAGCCAACCCCGAAGGCGAATGCCAACAGGTGCTTGCGCGACGAAGCCCATGAGACCGCCTCCACCTCCAGCGGGTGCAGTGCCCATACTACCGCCAACAGCGCGGGGAGCCACTTCACCTCTTTGCCCCGACGCCCGAGCATCGCCAAGACTCGGGCAAACAGCAGGCAGAGCAGGGCGGCGTTCAGCCCGTGGATCACCGCCGAGACCACATGGTGCCCGGTCGCGTCCTCCACCCCGAACAGGGAGGCGTCGATCAAGAACGAGAGGCGGGTGATCGGGATGTAGTTGATCTGATCGGTCGAGGTCAGCGCCCACCAAACGCCCGCGACGGTGAGGCCTCTCGCCACCTGTGGCTCTTGCGTGATGAACGCCGGGTCGTCGTACTCGACAAAGGCGTTCTGGAATGCAGATGGGAGGTAGACCGAGAACGCCAGCAGCCCGGCGATGGCTGCTGCCGCCCATGGTCTTCCATCCACACCAGGAGGCACTATGGGGCAGCTGGGATCGCCTTCGCGCGGAAGAGTTGACCCGCCTCGGGGAAAGTCATCGAGGCACTCTGAGCATACGGGGAAGCCGGTGGCGGCCCCGGGACTGCGGAAGAGAGATCGACCGGCGACCAGACTCCGGCTCCGCTCAGGCGCTCGAAGCCCAGCGTGTAGCCCGGCGAAGAGAGCGCCCCGCGGAAACACACTTCTACGCCGCCATCAGGAAGGGGCACGACTTCGATCGGTAGCCCGACATCCCCGGATGCGAAATCGACCACGTTGGGTACTCCGTCCGCGTTGTAGTCGGCATCCGGGGCCGTCATCGACGGCGGCGCCCCCGCCGGGAAAGCCATCACCGCGTACTCGGAATAGCTCGCGGCCTCCATCACCGGGGGCAGATTGAGCCGGACGATCCCAGGCGCCGACGTCGGCACACCGGCGACCGAGGCGAAATCGCCCAAGCCGAGCAACTGGCCGCCGGGAAGCGGCTCGAAATAGATGCTGGTGTAGCCACCACTCGCTTCCTCAGGAGTCAGGGTTGCCCGGAAGCGCCCATCCGGCCTCCCGTCTGCCGTCAGCAAAAGGTTTCCGCCGTAGCCAGGGGCGCCGTTGACGGTATCGAATCGTCCGTGGGAGAACAGAATCCTGCCATCGTCCATCATGAATGGGTGCCCCGGACTAATCTGCTCCCACCATTCCGCACCCGGCGTGGGGTAATCGAGAACAACCGGCGTGAAGCTCGCATCGGCCGATCCGTCCGAGTGGATGCGCGACAGGATTCCCATCTCGCCGCTCGAGGCCTCGAACTTCAGGAAGGCAGCCTCACCGATTTGGTAAATCCCTCCCCGAGAAATTCTGGGGAAGGAGGCAACTTCATTCCCAGCCTCGTCGATCTGGCCGATGAACTCACTCTGACCGTCCGATAACAGCCCCGTGATCCGGAACCCGCCCCCGGCGACCTGGTGGAAAGATGTGTAGCCTTCCAAAAACTCCGAATACGCAATCACTGACAACGAAGGGCTAAAGGCACTGAGGCTACCATCCGACCCGATGATCGCGACTCCGCCCCGAGCCTGCCCGTCCACGGTGTCGAACTCCCCGGTGATCAAGATGTCGCCATTCGCGAACTCGTAGAGCACATCGATATAGGGGGTTCCAAACAAACCCTCGACTGTGACACCCGCGAGCGCGGGAAGGAGGGCTCCCGCTGAGGAAAACCGCGCCCAGCCTGGACGTCCCGAACCGTTCACGGAGACGAAGTTTCCTATGATCACGAAGCGCCCTTCCGAATCGACATGCGACAGGTAGACGTCCTGATATTCAGCGGCGCCGAAATCAAAGACGACATCACCGAACAAGGGCGACAGAGCGCCATCGGGACCGAACACAGCGAGGCCGGCCCTCGGGCTACCACCCACCGCGGTAAGTCCGCCGCTGACGACGAGGCGCCCGTCGTCCAACGCTTCGACATAGCCATAGCTGGCAGAGATCGGAGCCGACAGAAAGCCCTCCGAGACAAACGACCCGTCCACCGGGGAAATTTTCCGCAGCTGAAGGATCCCCTCGCCTTCTTGCGACAATCCGTAGAAAAAGCCGTCCGCTCCAACGGCGGTCGCCCCATAACCCTCGAGCGCTGCGTTCACCACGAAGGTGGGATCGACCGAGCCGTCGGGATTCAAGCGCATGAGGGGCTTCATGGCCTCCCACGGTTCAGCCATCGGATCCCTCAGCCCATCGAAGAAGTATCGCCCTTCGTCATCGATTGCGAGGAGGGTCGTATAGTAGCTCCCGCCGCAACTCGGATTGAAACTTGTATCGACGATCCCTGCGCTCGCCCCCGTCAGCGTCGCGGCGATGACGGTTCCCAGCCAGATTCTCTTTCTCAGTACGAACATCCTTCGATCTCCTTTTCTGGTTTCAATCGGCTCCCCTTCCCTGACATAGGACGGCGTCGAACCGTGCTGCTTTCTACTGCAATCGCAGCTCACAAGCAAGGCCGCAAGCCGCTACCCGCCCCAGCATCTTGACGCGGACAAAGCGTGGGTCGCCCCTACGCGAAGAACGATCGCATCCGCGGTGCGCTCGACTGCGATGACCATTGCGTCCAACGTCGTCCCCCACATCTACCGGCGCGAAGACCGCGTGCACATCTGAAAGGCAGTCCCACCGCCGGCGCCAGCGCCTACCGCCGTCGACAATGTAGAACTCAGCGCGCCCCCGAAGCATCTCGACGTCTGGGGTTCTGCGTCGAGAATGTGAATGAAAGGGCTGACGCCCGGCGTCCGCGTAGCTCGATCTACCATATTTTGGGGGGAGGAGGGCTTGGCGCAGGCTGCGCCGCCTAGTTGCCTTTGCCTCGACACTCGCGTCCCGCTGTCCGCCCCCTCGACCGAAGCCCTTGACCGGCGCCGCGAAAGCGGTAGTCTTCCCGCTCATGCAAGCGGCATCCGCACAGCGCCACCTCCTTCACACCGACGTTCCCCGTCTCGGTGGCCTGCTCCTCCTCGGCCTGTAGGTCGAGCGAGTTTTCTTTTTCCCCAACGCCGTTGCCCGTCCCCTCCGAGGGGAGAACTGCGCCCACCCGACTTTCCCATCTCCCATCTCCCATCTCCCATCTCCCATCTCCCATCTCCCATCTCCCATCTCCCATCTCCCGCGCCCGCAGGCGCAACCACCCATGAAACCCGAGAACCTGAGAAAATATCGCCCGTTCCCGCCGGTCCCGTTGACGGACCGCCGTTGGCCGGACCAGACCATCACGCGCGCGCCGATCTGGTGCAGCGTCGACCTCCGCGACGGCAACCAGGCGCTCGCGGTGCCGATGGCCGTCGAGCAAAAGCTCGAGCTCTTCGACCTCTTGGTGAACATCGGCTTCAAGCAGATCGAGATCGGCTTCCCCTCGGCCTCGGACACCGAGTTCGAGTTCGCCCGCCGCCTGGTCGAGGACAAACGGGTGCCCGCCGACGTGCAGGTGCAGGTCCTCGTGCAGGCGCGCGAGCACTTGATCCGGCGGACCTTCGAAGCCCTGCAGGGCATGCCGCGCGCCATCGTCCACCTCTACAACTCGACCTCGCCGCTCCAGCGCCGGGTCACCTTCGGCGGCGCCTCGCGCGACGACATCAAAGGGCTCGCCGTCGACGGCGCCGCGCTGGTGAAGGAGCTCGTCCCCACCGCGGCCGGGACCCAGATCGACCTCGAATACTCGCCGGAGAGCTTCTCCGACACCGAGCTCGACTTCGCCTTGGACGTCTGCCACGGCGTCATGGACGTCTGGGGGCCGACGCCCGAACGGCCGATCATTTTGAACCTCCCGGCCACCGTCGAGTGGGCGACGCCGAACGTCCACGCCGACCAGATCGAATGGTTCTGCCGCCACCTCCGCGACCGCGGCTCCGTCCACGTCAGCCTGCACACGCACAACGACCGCGGCACGGGCACCGCCGCCACCGAGCTCGGGCTGCTGGCCGGTGCCGACCGCGTCGAGGGCACCCTGTTCGGCAACGGCGAGCGCACCGGCAACCTCGACCTCACCACCGTGGCGCTGAACATGAACAGCCACGGCATCGACACCGGGCTCGACCTCTCCGATATCCCCGCCGCGCGCGAGATCTATGAACGCTGCACCGGCATGACCGTCCACGACCGCCACCCGTACGCCGGCGACCTCGTTTTCACCGCCTTCTCCGGCAGCCACCAGGACGCCATCAAGAAAGGCATGGACCTGCGCGGCGGCGACCCCGCCGAGCGCTGGGCCGTCCCCTACCTGACGATCGACCCCGCCGACATCGGCCGCACCTACGAGGCCATCATCCGCATCAACAGCCAGTCCGGCAAAGGCGGCGTCGCCTACATCCTCGGGCGCGAGTTCGGCTTCGACCTCCCCAAGCTCATGCAGCCGCAGGTCGGGGGACGCATCTACCAGCTCGCCGACCAGCTCGGCCGCGAGCTGGCCAACGACGAGATCCGCGACGCCTTCCTGCGCGAGTTCGCCAACGTCGAGTCGCCGCTCGCGCTGCTCGACTACGAGCTCGAGCACCACGATGTCGAGAAGGGCAAAGTCCGCTGCCTCGCGAAGATCGACCACCGCGGGGAGCAGCGCGACTTGGTCGGGCTCGGCAACGGCCCGATCAACGCCTTCGTGCACGCGCTCGAGTCCGCCGGCCTGAAGGATTTCACCCTGAAGGACTACCGCTCGCACGCGGTGCAGGACGGCTCCGATGCCGCCGCCGCCGCCTACATCCAGCTCGAGCGGGAAACGGACGGCAGGGTCCTCTGGGGCTGCGGCATCGACCCTTCCATCGAGCTCGCCGGCGTGAAGGCGCTGGTCTGCGCCTGGAACCTGCTGCGCGGCTGACCCGTGGCGGAGCTTTTCAAGCTCCCGGCCAAACGCAGCCTCGGTGGGGTCCCAAAGCACCCGACCGAAGCCTGTAGTTTGGAAAGCTCCGCCACGTCCACACCGCTCGTATCCGCCCATTGCCAGAATGCGAGCAAGATGCTCGCGCTCCGATGGAGATGCACGCGCCCCGAGCCCTCAAGGCTCGACCAGGCGGAAGAACCGGCGCGCGTCCTGGCTGCGCACCGAGATCCCCGCGAGCAGCTGCTGCCCGGTGAACTCCTGCGGCTGCCCGAACGAACTTGGCGCCAGCCCCGTCGAGCTCTGCAGTTGGTAGGTCGACCCGGGGTCGACCCCCGTCGCCCGGAGCTCGAAGTCCTTCGCGCCGGTGCGCACCATGCTCAATTGGACCCCGTCCAAGGATCCCGGACCACCGGTGCCCGTCCCGCCCGAACCCCGGCTCCCCACCGAAGGCCAGAAGGCGCCCTGCAGACCCGGCACCCGGGCGAAGCCGCCCCCGTCCGTCGAACGGATCGAGTACGTCTGTGCCGTCTCGGCGTTCGCCGTGTAGGTGAAGCCCACCCCGTTGTGGAACTGCTGGCCGAGCGAAAACACGAGTTGCGCCCCGTCCTCCGACCAGTCCATCCCCAACGGGTAGAAGCCCGGATTGAAGGTCGCCAGGACCGTCGCGCCGGAGCCGTCGGCGTTCGCCCGCACCACCGACACGCGCGCCGGCTGCGAGGTGTCGAACAGGTTCGGCGCCTCGACGGTGAAGTAGGCCAGACCGGCGCCCGACGGCGAGATCGCCGGGTAGATCTGGAACGCCGCGCCGAAGCCGCCGTTGATGATCTGCGGCACCGAGTTCAGCGCCTGTGAGAACCCGCCCCCCGGGTTGCGCACATAGCGGAAGATCGCCGGCAGTTCGCTCGCGGCCGCCGTCGGCTGCGGCAGGCGCATGTAGGCCGAAGTCACGAACGACCCGCCGTCCGGCGCCCACGAGATCCCTGTGAACGCCCCCAGCAACTGATCGGAGATCGCCGTCGCCAGGTGCACGCCCAAGCCGGTGGAGGTGTCGATCACGTTCAAATCCCGGCCCGCCCCGCTGTTGCCGACCCCCTGGTTCTGTTGGTGCATCACCCCGTAGGCCACCAGCGTCCCGTCCGGCGACACCGCCGAGGACAGCGCGATGTCGGCCGTCAGCAAGCCGTTCGAACCGACCCCGGAGGAGTGGTTGACGACGCGCGACTTCACCCCGGTCGCGAGGTCGTAGATGTAGAGGTCGGAGCTCGGGTTCGACCCGAACACCGTCGGGTCCGGCGAAGAGAACGAGATGAAGCGCCCGTTGCGCGACAGCCAGGGGAAGTGGTGCGTCGTGTGGCCGGTGTCGATCTGTGTCACCTGCCCGCCCTGCTGGAGGAACAGGCCGATGCCCGTGGTGCCGCCGAAGTTGGCGGGGCCGGCGAACACCGTCTCCGCAGAGGCGGCGGCGCCGAAGCCGGCCAAAGCGGCGAGCGAGATCGACGCGGAGCGGACGAAGGAGAGGCGATGGATGGATCTTTTCATGTTGCCGCCTTGCTACGCCGGACGCCGACGGATGTGACACCCGCCTATGAGATTCCGGGGCGAAACTTGGCCCGGATCGATCACCACATCCGCAGGCGAGGCGCCGCTGATCGTTGATGCTGAGTAGGCGGCGGCAGGGATCGGCGAAGCGGCTGGGTAGACACCCTGCCCGAGCCGTTCCCAACGGCAACACCCTCAGCATCAACGAGCGCAAGCCGCAGCCCGGAGCTTGGTGATCGATCCGGGTTAGGAGCAGGTCATCCCCGCCACCGCCCCCATCGTTGCGACGGGATCGTGCCCGCCTGCTACGGCAGACCTCACGGATGGGGGAATCCGACCCCACGCTCAAGAGGGCTGAGCGCCGCCGCGCACTTGCGAACCATCGGGAGTTCGCGCAATCTCGCTGTCCGCTGACAGTGGGGAGACGCACACCGATCCTCGGGCGCGGTTCCCGGCTTGGGTCGCATCCCGCACGCCCCCCCCGCGCGCGGAGCGCGACCCAGAGGGCGCCGGCGGAGCCTTCGCAGGACCTCAGCAAAAACGACGCCACCGCCGGCCCCACGTCCGCCCGCCAACACACGAATGTCACCAACACCTATCAAACGGGAATACCTCGTCGGCGCTGGAGCCTGCGTCCTCTGCTTTCTCTCGGGCGCGATCAACGTGCATTTCGTTCGCCTGTTCTCGTTCGCTGTCGGCTATCTCGCTGGCGACCTGCTGAAGCTCTTCATCGAAGTGAGCCGCGCCGAGCACGACCCATGGAGCGCCTTGATCCTCTTCGCCATCATCGCCGCGTTCATCGGCGGGGCCATTGTCGCGGGCCGGGTCATCCACCACCCGCGATTTGACGTGGAGCGCCCCTACGGGCGGGCGCTAATGATCATCGGGGGGTTGTTCTTCATCGCGGCCTGCCTCGAACGCACCGCGCTTTCGCTGGCGCTCCCCTTAGCCGCGTTCGCTTCCGGTTTGCAAAACGCGCTCGCCACGAAGTTCCGCGGAGTGATCCTTCGCACGACACACATCACCGGGATCGTGACGGATTTCGGCCAGGCTCTCGGGATGAGGCTCGCGGGTCACCGCATCGAGCCCTGGAAGATTTGGCTCTACTTTTTCCTCTTCGCCTCCTTCTTCGGGGGCGTCGGGACGGGCTTGGCCTTCGACCTCGTTTCGGGCGACCGGGGCGCCCACATCGTCGCTCCGTTCTACGTCGCGCTCGGAGGCGCGCTGTTCCTCTTCAAGCGCAAGATCTACCACCGCTCCCCGCACGCGGAATAGCAGCACGGGCGCCGACCTCCCGGAACACGCCAGCCCGGATCGTTCGGGCTCGAAAGTTGTGAGTCCGACAGCCCCCCAGAACCGCGACACCCTTGGGGGGCGGGGGTGGCGTCAGCTCGGATGGCCGGTCCGGCCGCCGCGCGTGCCTTGCGGAGTCGCGGCCCTCACCCTTCCGGCTTCCGCGCCACCAGCGAAAACATCAACGGCACCGCCGGCTCCCCCTCCGGCGCCGCCTTGCGGTTGCCGGGCAGGTCGCGCATCTCCGGATAGGGCTTCCAGCCGTTGCTGAAGGGGTACTCGCGCAGCGACTCCACCACGAGCCCCGCGCCAGCCAGCGCGCCGAAGTGGTCGGCGAGCCCCCAGCAATAGGCGTTCGCCGGATGCGGGTTGGCGAACTCCCCGAGCGCGGGCGGGGCCGGGTTCTCCATCGTGAACGCATCGCCCGACACCCCGACGTAGTCCCCCACCCCTGCCGCCTCGGCGATGTGCGTGCCCCCCATGTAGTCGTACTTCACCCGCCCGCGATCCTCCTCGTCGAGCATGAAGAAGGCGGGGTGGAATTCGATCAGCGCGAAGCGCCCGCCCGGCTTCAGCACCCGCGCCACCCCCTCCCCCCAACGCCCCAGATCGGAGAGCCAACCGGTGGCGCCGTAGGAGGTGAACACGAGGTCGAACTGGGGCGCCGGCTCGGCCTCGCAATAGTCGAAGAGGTCGGAGCGCACGAACTCGGCGCCGATCCCGCTCTCGTCTGAGAGGCGCCTCGCGAAGTCGATCGCGTAGTCGCTGATGTCGACCCCGGTGACGCGGGCGCCGAGCTCGCGGGCGATACTGAGGCTGTCCTGCCCGCAGTTGCACTGCATGTGCAGGAGCGTCTTGCCCGCGGCCCCGCCGATCAGCTCCCGGTCCTCGGGGAACAAGGTCGAACCGCCACCGCGAAAAAACGCGGCCTGGTCGCCCTTGTGCTGGTTGTGCCGCTCGCTGGCGGCGTTCCAGGAAAGGCGGTTCTGCTCGTGGGCCGGATCGGGCATCGGGCGGGAAGGGTTCGGGGGGCCGTCAGCGGAACACGCCGCGGGCGGTGAACTCGAGCGTGCCGTCGGCGGCGGTCTTGGAGGTGCCGCTGATCCGCTCCATGCCGGCGATGACCTTGCTGATGTTGGCGTAGTCCATCTCCGCCTGCGCCGCCGAACGCCCCTGGCGCCGGAGCTCGGCCAGGTACTCGTCGCGGTTGGCGGCGAAGAAGGTCCCGAGCTCGGTGAAACGGAGGTCGAAGTTCATGTCTCCCGAGGGCGCCCCCGCCGCCCCTTGCAGGTGGTCGACCACCCGCTTGCAGAGCTCGCGCGACGAGCTCAACACCCAGCGGTCGCCGACCCGCGCCGCGCTGGGGCGCATGGTGTCGCCCGCCCGCTGCGCGAAGTTCACCGCCACCCCGGCGTGTTCGTCGGCGACCAACTCCCAAGGCCCGCTCCCCGCGCTGTCGTCCCCCATCTCCTCGAGCGCCGCCTCGAACAGCGGCCCTAACAAAGCGTCGCCGCCCGCGGGATCGCGCAGTTCGACGACGAAGGCGAAGCCCGGCAGCTTGATCCCCGCGGGGTCGATGCCGCCGTCCGGGGCGTTGGCCGAGACGAAGGCGACCCTGTCGCCCAGCACCCCCTCGTCGCCGAACAAGACGTCGCCGACGCCGCTCTCGAAGCGGCCCAGGCCCGGCACGATGGCCGCCTGGACCGCCTCGTCGCGGGCGCGGTACCAGTCGCCGAACTGCCGGTAGAGCGAGAAGCCCCCGATGTACCCGGGCACCTCCGGCGGGGGCGCGACCCCTCCGCCGGGACCGCCGGCGAAGAACACGCGATGCTCGGCGGCCATCTCCTCGGCGCGGGCGTCGATGCCCGCTTTCAACAGCACCTCGCTGGCGCCGTAATTGAGCGTCAGGCCGACGAAGCGGCTGTGCTCGATCATCTCCACCACGCCGCCGAGGAAAAGCGCCAACACCGGGTCGGCCACCTCGCTCGGGAAGCCGAGCCGGTCCCCGGTCGTCTCCTCGAGGCGGCGCGTATCGAGGAACGCCCGCGCGGTGTGCGACTCACCCATCCGGGCGCTCATCTTGCGGAACGCCTCCTCGGCGCGTAGCGGCAACGCGGCGTCGAACGCCACCCCGCCGCCGGGCTCCTGCATCGCCACCGCCGTCTGCAACAGCTCCAACTGCGACGCCACCGCGATCCAGCCTTCGTGCAACGCGAAGTAGGTCGGCGAGAAACCGCGGGTGCGGTAGGCGGCGACATTCTCCCCGAAGCCGCGCCGGTCGATGCGCTTCAGGCCGATCTTCAACAGCGGCGCCGTGCGCACGCGCTCCTTCAACCAATCGCTCGGCTGCGCCGGCCGCACGAGGAGCAGGGAGTGCGGGTCCTCGCCTTCGCCGGCCGGGTAGGCCGCGACCATCACCCGGCCGCCGAGGAGCTTGTCGCTCGCCTCCCAGATGCTCATGCGCAGCACGAACTCGGCGAGCCGGCGGGAGGCGCTGGCCTCCTCGAAGAACTTCGAGCCTTGCACCGACTTGAAGTCGTCGCTGGCCAGCACGTTCTGAAACACCTCCGATCCGCGCACCGCCCGGATCAACTCCGAGAGCCCGGCCGTCTCGAAGAAGGCCAGCGCCCCCTCGGGGACCGTCCCGGCTAGAGTCGGACCGACCGGCTCCGACGCGCGGGCGGGAGAGAGCACCACCGTGAAGATCGCGGCGAGCAGGTAGGGGAATCGTCGGGGGGAGCACATCGCACAAAACGGTAGTGATCGCCGGGCGGGCGGTCAATCGTCGGTGATGCCCGACCACACAACGCCACCGGACACCCTTTTCGCCTACGGGAGCCTGATGTTCGATGAGGTGTGGCTGCACGTCGTCGGCCGCGGACGCCCCTCCGCGGCGGCGGCGCTCCGCGACCACGCCGCGTACACGGTGGCGGGCTACAGCTTTCCCGGCATGGTGGCCGAAACGGGCGCGACGACGCCAGGCCGGCTCTACTTTGACCTCTCGCCCGGCGATTGGGAACGGCTCGACGCGTTCGAGGATACCTTCTACCAGAGGCTCGCGGTGTCTGCGGTGGATGCCGGAGGGCAGGCGCACCACGCCCAAGCTTACCTCGTCCCCGCCGCGCGCGCCGACGTCCTCAGCGCGACCCGCTGGACGCCGGGGTGGTTCGCCGATCACGCGCTGGGGGATTTCCTCGATCGCATCGCCGGCTTCTGATTGGCCTCTCGAATCTTGAACCCGCTGATCCCGGCAAAGTGCTTCCCCTCCACTCCTCCCCCCACGATACTCCGCCTCCGAACTCCTCCCGCATGCGCCATCTCCTCCCGACGACCCTCGCCCTCGCCGCCTCCCTCGCCCTCCCGCTCCCCGCGCAGGAAGAAGTCGATTTTTCGCCCCACGGCCTGCTGGCCGACAGCGCACCGACCCCGCCCGCCGCCGCGGCGCCTTCGACCACGACCCTGCCGCTGGAGCTCCCCGACGGCGCCCGCGTGGCCTTCGTCGGCAACACCCTCCTCGACCGCGCACGCCATTTCGGCCACTTCGAGTCCATGCTCCACGCGGCCTTCCCGGGCAAGCAGCTCGCCGTGCGCAACTTCGCCTGGTCCGCCGACGAGCCCGGCCTCATGCCGCGGCCCGACAACTTCGCCTCGCTCGACCAGCACCTCTTCCACCACCGCGCCGACACCCTCTTCGTCGCCTTCGGCTTCAACGAGTCCTTCGCCGGCCCGGATGGCCTCGCCGGTTTCAAGACCCGCCTCGCGGCCTTCCTGAACCACGCGCGCAACACCGCCTACGACGGCGCGTCCGCGCCCCGCATCGCCCTGCTCTCGCCGACGCCCAACCAGGACGTCGAGGGCGTCCCGGCGGCGACGCTCAATAACGAAAACTTGGGACTCTACACGGCGGCGATGCGCGAGGTCGCCGCGGCGGAGGGGGTCGCCTTCGTCGACCTCTTCAGCACCCCCCTGCCGGCGGGCGCGACCTTCAACGGCGTCCACCTCACCGACGCCGGCTACCGCGCTTTCGCCGAGACCCTCTTCCGCGCCACCTTCGCCACCAGCCCGCCGGCGGTGCCCGAAGCCCTCCGCGAGGCGGTCGTCGACAAGAACGCCCAATACTTCCGCCGCTACCGCCCGCTCAATACCTTCTACTACACCGGCGGGCGGAGGAAATCGTACGGCTACCTCGATTTCCTCCCCGCCATGCGCAACTTCGAGCTCATGACCGAGGCGCGCGAGGCCGCGATCTGGGCCTTGGCCAAAGGCGGGACCGCAGGGGCAGCCGCCGTCGATGACTCGGCCTTGCCCCCCTTGCCCGAACCGAAACAGAGCCGCGGCGCGAACCCTTGGCTCAGCCCGGCCGACGAGCTGAAGGCGTTCAAAATCGACCCCCGCTTCGAGGTGAACTGCTTCGCCTCCGAGGAGGACTTCCCCGACATCGCCTGCCCCGTGCAGATGCGCTGGGACGCCCGGGGGCGGCTCTGGGTCGCCTGCTCGACCACCTACCCGCACGTCTACCCCGGCCAGGAGCCACGCGACAAGATCGTGATCCTCGAGGATCGCGACGGCGACGGCAGGGCCGACCACTCCCAGGTCTGGGCCGACGACGTCCATATCCCGCTCAGCTTCGAGTTCGGCGACGGCGGCCTCTACCTCAGCGAGGAACCCGACTTCACCCACCTCTCCGACAGCGACGGCGACGGCCGGGCCGACACCCGCCGCCGCCCGCTCACCGGCTTCGGCTGCGAGGACTCCCACCACGCGCTGCACGACTTCACCTGGACGCCCGACGGCCACCTGCTGTTCCGCGAGTCCATCTTCCACAACTCCCAAGTCGAGACCCCATACGGCCCGGTGCGCGCCAAGAACTCGGCCTGGTTCCTCTACCGCCCCGCCGAACAGCGGCTGATGAGCTTCGGCTCCTACCCGAACACCAACCCCTGGGGCGTCACCTTCGACGCCTGGGGCCGCCACGTCGCCAGCCACCCCATCTTCGCCAACACGTTCCACGCGACCAACCCGCCCTACCCCGCACAGCACCCCGGCGCGCCGAAGTCCTTCCAAGCCTACTCCGGCACCTGCGGGCAGGAGTTCGTCGATTGGGACACCTTCCCCGAGGACCTGAGGGGCGGCTTCGTCAAAGTCCGCTACAAGCCCACCAACCGCGTGGAATTCCACACCTGGACCGACGCCGGCGACCACTTCCGCGAGGAGCGCCAGTTCGACATCCTGTTCTCGACCGACCTCTGCTTCATCCCGGTCGACCTGCGCTTCGGCCCGCGCGGCGCCCTCTACGTCTGCGACTGGTACAACCCGGTCAAAGGCCACGCCCAATACTCGCTCCGCGACGACCGCCGCGACCGCAAGTCCGGCCGCATCTGGCGCATCACCGCCAAGGGGCAAAGCCTCGCCGACCCGGTCACCATCGCCGGTCGCGGGGCGGGCGACTTGCTGCGTTTGTTGGAGCGCAAGGAATACCGGATCCGCTACTGGGCGAAGCGCGAGCTGCGCGACCTCGGCCGCGACGAAGTCCTGCCCGCCCTCGGCGAGTGGGCGGCGGGGATCGCCGCGGACCACCCGCGCCGGCGCGAGGCCCAGCTCGAGGCGCTCTGGCTCTATCGAAGCTTTGGGATCACCCAATCCGACCTCCTCAAAGAGCTGCTCGCCAGCGGCAACCCCGCCGCCCGCGAGGCCGCGACCGCGCAGCTCCGCCACGCCTGGCGCGACCTCGGCACCGACGCCCCCGCCCTCCTGCTCGCCGCCGCACAGAACCCGCACCCCGCCGTCCGCCGCGAGGCTGCGGTCGCCGCCAGCTGGATCCCCGAGCGCTGGGCTTTCGACGCCGTGCTCGCCGCGGCCGAGGCCGGCCCGGTCGGCGCGCACCTCGCCTACGCGGTCGAGACCGCGCTCGGCTCCGCGAACCTCCGCCCCTTCTGGAGCGGGGGCGAAGCCAGGGCCCGCGCCGAGGCCGCGCTCGCCGCCGCCCGGCAACCCGCCGAACCCGCGCCCGCCCCCGGCACTCCCCAGAACCGCGAGGAGCGGCAGTTCGACAGGCGCGGCGACCTGCTCACGGTCACGGTCACCTGCCTCCCGGAGCGCATGCTCTTCGACAAGACGGAGATCACCGCGAAGCCAGGCCAAGCGGTCAAGATCATCCTCCTCAACCCCGACGCCACCATGCACAACCTCGTCGTCGGGGCGCCGGGCTCGCTGGAGAAGATCGGTACCGCCGCCAACGAGATGGCGAAGGATCCCGGCAGCGTCGCCAAGCACTTCATCCCCGACCTCCCCGAGGTGCTCCACAGCACCCCGCAGCTGCTCCCTGGAGAAAGCCACACCCTCCGCTTCGAAGCGCCGGACGAACCGGGCACCTACCCCTACCTCTGCACCTTCCCCGGCCACTGGACCATCATGCACGGCGAGTTGACCGTGCAGACAGCCCCCGCACCGTAGCGGGTCGCCCGAGGACCACCGCGACGTGGCATCGGCGTCCGGCCGATGTCCGTGCCAGCGGCGTCCCGCCGCCGAGCCTACCCACCGGCGCGTCCGACCGGGAGGAAACACCGGAGCAGGAGGCCCCACGGCGCCGCTGCCGACACTTGCCCCGACGCCCGCCTGAGCGGACACTCTCGCCGATGGCCCATCCGCCCCTCAGCACCCCGCACGCCGCGCTTTCACTCATCGCGCTGGCCGCACTCACGGCCCGCGCCGACGACCGCCTCACGGAACACGCCAAACCCAAACCGCTGCCGCCCGGGGCCACCACCGAGGACTGGCCGCGCTACCTCGGACCACACGACAACGCCACCACCGCCGAGGACACGCTCCTCGACACCTGGCCGGAGGGCGGCCCGACGCTGCTCTGGGAGCTGGCGCGCGGCGAGGGTTACGCCGCGCCGACCATCGCCGGCGGGCGCCTGTTCAGCTTCGACCGCGACCCCCTCGCCCAGCGCGAACGCCTCGAATGTCGCGACCCCGAAACCGGGGCGCTGCGATGGGAGTTCGGCTACCCCGTCGAATACCGCGACCGCTACGGTTTCGCGGACGGCCCGCGCGCAAGCCCCGTCCTCGACGGCGAACTGGTCTTCCTCGCCGGTGTGACCGGGCAGCTGCGGGCGATCGACGCCGCGACTGGGAAAGAGGTCTGGCACCGCGACCTGCAGGAGGACTACGCCCATCGACTCGGCTTCTTCGGCTACGGGCCGGCGCCCGTGGTCCACAACGATCTGCTCTTGGTCAACGTCGGAGGGACCGGCGAGGCCGACGGGAAAGGGGTCTGCGTCGCCGCTTTCGACAAGCGCAGCGGTGAGGAACGCTGGCGCTACCTCGACACCTGGGGGGCCAGCTACGCGTCTCCGGTGCTCGGGAAGCTCCGCGGCCGCGACACCCTGCTCGTCTTCGCCGGCGGCGAGAGCCGCCCGCCGCACGGCGGCCTGCTCGTCCTCGACCCGGCGACGGGGGAACGGTTCGACCGCATCCCCTGGCGCGCCGACAAGTACGAGAGCGTCAACGCCTCGCCGCCCCTCATCGTCGGCGAGGACTCCGTCTTCCTCTCGGAGTGCTACGCCAAAGGCGGAGCCATGCTGCGCTTCGACGAGGAGCTCAAAGCGACGCCCGCCTGGGAGGAGCGCTGGTTCGGGATGCACTGGAGCCTGCCGCTGCTCATCGACGGCCACCTCTACGGATTCGCGGGGCGCAACAAGCCCGACGTGCAGTTCAAGTGCGCACGTGCCCGCGATGGCGAGATCCTCTGGGAGGACGACATGCGCTACGAGCACGAGGTCGGCGGCCGTGCGATGACGCTGAGCTTCTTCCGCGGCAGCCTCCTGCGCGCCGGCGGCGACCGCGTCTTCGCCCTCGGTGAAGACGGCGTGTTCGCCGAGCTCGAACTCAGTCCGGAAGGGGTCGAGACAAAGCAGCGCTCGCAGTTGATCCTCGCCGAACAGAGCTGGGCCTTGCCCGTGATCCACCGCGGCCTGCTCTACCTTTGCCAGAACGGACGCGGCGCGACCGACGCCAGCCGCGCGCGCATCCTCTGCTACGACCTCCGCGCCCCGACGCCCACCGATGAGTGACCCCGCCCCCATTCGCCCCGCCAAAAGGAAGCCGCCGGGCTTCTTCAAGACGACGCTGCTCGGGGCGCTGCTGGTCGTCGTGCCCGCCGGCATCGTCGGCTTCGCCCTCTGGCAGGTCGCGCGCCTGGCACTGACGGTCTTCAAGCCCGTCTTCGACCTGCTGCCTTTCGACTCCGGCTGGCTGCGCGCCGCGGCGATCGCCGCGTCGCTGCTCGCCACGCTGCTCGTCTGCTATGCCGTCGGCCTCGCCGTCCGCACCCGCTGGGGCGCCAAGCTCCGGCGCTGGGCCGAACGCCGCTTCCTCGAGAAGATCCCCGGCTACAGCACCGTCCGCAGCCTCGCCCACCAATACATCGGCCACGACGACGAACGCCGCTTCCGCCCCGTGCTGGTGGCCCTCTACAGCGGCGAGACGCAGGTGATCGCCTTCGAGATCGAAGCCCTCCCCGACGGGCGCGTCGCCGTCTTCGTCCCGAGCTCTCCAGCGGTGACGCTCGGCGCCGTTCACATCGTGCCCCCCGACCGCGTGCATCCGGTCGACGCCACGATGCACGCCACCATCGAGGCCGTCGCCATGTTCGGCGAGGGCGCGGGCAAACTGGTCGCGCCTCCGAATAAAGGGAGGGCGCCCGACGGCCAGACGCGATCGGGTTACTCGGTCAGTTGAACAGCTGGGACGGTCGCTCGGGGACTCACTCCGGCGCCACGAAGCCTGATTCCTCCACCAATCGGCTCCCCTCCGTCCCGGCGATCCAATCCAGAAAGCGCTTCACCTTGGGGGCGCCGGGGTCCGCCGCATAGTAATACAGCTTTCGCGTGAACGGATAGCTGCCATCCCTAGCCGTCTCGGCCGAGGGTTTCACCGGCTCGCCATCCACCGAAATGGACAGCGCCCGCACCGCCTCGGTCTCGTACGAAAGCCCCGAATAACCGATCGCTCCAGGGGTGGCCCCAACCCACTCGATGACCGCTCTGGATCCATTCGCCGTCGCCGTGCCCCGCCGGAATTCTCCCGCACCGTTGAAGAGGTGCTTGGCGAAAGCCCCATAGGTCGCCGAGGAGTTCGACCGCCCGACTGGAACCACCTCCGCGTCGAACCCGGGTTCGATCTCTTTCCAATTGGCCACGGGTTCGACGCTACCGAACAGCTGGCGAAGCTGTCCTGCACTCACGCTGCGGCAGGGGTTCTCCGGATGGACGAACACTGCAATGAGAGCGTAAGCGACAACGTGTTCGGTGGGCGACTTCCGATGTTCCGCCTTGAACCGGGCCAGCTCCGCATCTCGCATCGGGCGCACCGAAGCGGCGAGGTCGGCATCGCCGGCGATCAAATCCCGGAAGCCGACCGACGATCCTTCACCGCGAACATCCAATACCACCGTCCGCATCGTGTGCTCGCGGTAAGCCTCCGAGAAGGTTAAATTCAGTTGCAGCATCGTGTCCGAGCCCGAGATGCGGATCGTCGCCGCGTCGTCATCATCGGCGATCGCGATCGCGTTCAAGAGCAATGCGGCCCACAGGCCAACGCCGGCGCGAACGGCGAAGCGACGGCGCCCCCCTCGTCCGTGTTCCAACTCGAAGCTAAAATCCGGTCTCATTCGATGAGCTTAACGAACCACACCGATCCGTCAATCTCGCCGATCGAGAGCGGAGCCGCCACGGCGGGCACCCACCCAAACGTACCCGGCAGCTACGGCACGACCGTCAACCAGACCGAGTCGATCGCGTTGAGCAGCAGGTCGCCCTCGTCGGTGCTGTCGTCTTTCAAAGGGACGGAGACAAGAACCTCACCGGCCCGCAACGAGATCGGCCCAGACCAGCCCGCCACTCCCGCCGCCGCCCGCACGGTCACGGCCGCCCTCCCCTCCCCGTCGACGGCGACCGGCTCCACTGCCACCCCTTCCGGGAGCCCGGACGCGGTGACCTGCAACGGGGCGTCGTGCCCACCCTGGCGCTCCACTTGAACCGACAGCTCGGCCTCTCCACCTGCCGCGACCGTCACCTTGTGCCCCTCGCACTTCGCGATGAACCCCGGAGCGACCGGCCCGACCTCGAAGCGGTAGAAGTACCCGTCGCCGAACTTCCCTGTCGTGTCGGCCACCGTCGCGGTGTAGCGGCCATCCGCCGGCACCTTCCACTCCAGAGCAACGTCCGGATCGCGCTTCGGATCGATGTCGTCTGCGCTCGCCACCGCCTTCCCGCCCGCGTCGGCGATGCGCAGCGAGGGGTCCAGCGGCGAACCGATCTCACCCGCGCGCACCCGCAGCGAAAGCGTCGTCCCGGCTGAGGCCTCGAACGAGTACGCGTCCGCATCGCCGAGGGCATCGATCGCACCGACCACCGCGAAGGGCAGCGTCTGCTCCTCGCGCTCGCCAGAGAGTTCGGGCCGATCCGGCGGCGACGCGCTCAGCCGCAGGCGATACGCACACTTCGAACTGCCGCCGATCCGGTGGCTCGAAGTCGGCGGGTACGTGAATCCGAACAGGC
Source organism: Verrucomicrobiia bacterium (assembly GCA_030430255.1). Taxonomy (GTDB): domain Bacteria; phylum Verrucomicrobiota; class Verrucomicrobiia; order Verrucomicrobiales; family DEV007; genus JAUIGD01. The sequence continues at coordinate 4,834 of JAUIGD010000032.1, read as the reverse complement.
GGAGCGTGTAGCGGCCCGCGCTCGGGGCGGTGAAGGTCAATACCGGATCCAACCCGACCAGCGTCGCGTCGTGGTTGAAGGCCAGCCGCGTCCCGCGCGCGTCGCGGATGTGCAGCAGCGGGTCGATCGGCGAGCCGAGCGCATACGCGTCGACGGCGGCGGTCAACACCGCACCCTCGCCGAGATCGAAGGCGAAGGAATCGACGTCGCCGCCGGGGTCGAGCTTGCCGTTGATCGTCAGCGGCACGGCGGTCGCGTCGACCGGCATCGCCTGGTCGAGCGAGCCGTTCGGTTCGGCCTCGGCGAGATCGGGCGCTTCGCCGACGACGAAGGGGACCGGGTCGGAGCAGCCCTCCGCATTGAACACGCGCACCCAGCAGGGGCCGGGCGCCGCATCGCCGGCGACCGTCGCGGTGAACACGCCCGGCCTCTCCATCACGGGAGCCAACGACACGGCCGGGTTCGAGCACCAGGCCGACGCCGGCCAGGGTTCGATCTTCCCGGCGGCAGTGACCTCGACCGTCGACCCGCGCTGCGCGCCGGCCGGGGATACCGAGTCGATAGTGGGGGGCGCGGCGCCGGCGATGCAAGCCATGCTAACGAAGGCGAGAGCTGCGGACAGAATCCTGTTCATCGGCATGTCGTGGCGACCCAAACCGGCTACCTCGCGGGCTCCCGGTGCAGCCATTGACTCCCTCCACCCACCAAATCGCTCCGGCGACGATACCAGTTGATGGCCAACTTGTTGTCCTCGGCGGATCGGAAGTAAGCCATTGCAAACTTCGCCACGCCCTCCAGATCGCCGCACTCGACCTCCAGCAGGTTGAGGCACTTATAGACCGTTCCCTCGTCGGCGCCGGCCGCCAGAAATGAGAATCTCGACGTGCCCAGTTCTTCGCTGTCGGCACACGCAAACACTTCCAACAAGGGAGCCCCAACCGGTTTCAATGGCTTGCCGCGACCTGCATCCACCCATCCTCGCCTCAGTTCCTCCGAAGTCGAGTTCCTGCTGAAGCCCTCGAGGTCAACGTATTCTGCAATCTTCGCCCACACCGAAAAGCCATCCCCCGTCTCCAAGACCTCAAGTCGCGCCCCAGCTTCGTTCCTGATGACAATAAAGGGTGATTCGAGAGTCCGCGCTCGGAACACTTCCCAGGCGAGCAGATCGGGGCCACCCCGATAGTCGATGGTCTCGTCTGGCCACCCTGCCATCGGGTCTCCCCCCGGCAGGGAGAGCGCGACCACGGCCAGCAGTTTCAAGAGATTGCCCACATCTCTCACGCGAACAGCCCCGGGATCGGCGCGCCGCCGTTGACCAACTGCACCGGGCGCCCGTCCGTCTGGTGCAGCACCGTCCGCGGGTCGATGCCGAGCTTCGTGTAGAGCGTGCTCGCGAAATCCTCCGGCGAACACACCGCTTCGGAGGCGTAGGCGCCATCGCGGTCGGTGGCGCCGATCACCTGCCCGCCCGGCACGCCGGCTCCGGCGAACAGCACCGACATCGCGTGCGGCCAGTGGTCGCGGCCGCCGCGGTCGTTGATCTTCGGCGTGCGCCCGAACTCGCCTAACAAAATCACCAAGGTGTTGTCTAGCGTGCCGCGCGCGTCCAGGTCCTCGATCAGCGCCGAGACACCCTGGTCCACCGGCGGCATCTTGGTCTCCAGGGCTTTGAAGATGTCGCGGTGGTGGTCCCAGCCGCCGTGGTAGCAGGTCACGAAAGAGACGCCGACCTCGGACAGCCGGCGGGCGAGCAGCAGCCGCTGGCCGAAGTCGTTGCGCCCGTAGCGGTCGCGGACGGCATCGGGCTCGCGGGCGAGGTCGAGCGCGGCCTGGGCGGCGCTGGAGGTGACCAGTTCGACGGCCTGCTGGTTGTAGCTGTCGAAGGCGAGCGTCGGGTCGGCGGCCGCCTTGTCGGCGATGCGCGCCATCTGGTCGAAGCGGGCGCGGAGCTCGCGCCGGTGCGCGGCGCGCCCCTCGCTGATGTCGCGCGGCAGGACGACGTCGCGCACGCGGAAGCCCTCGCTGTTCGGGTTGCCGCCGAGCACGAAGGGGGCGTGCTCGGCACCGAGGAAGTTCGGGCCGCCGGAACGGGACTGGCTCGGCGCCGTCACGTAGGCGGGGATGCCGCCGCGCGACCCGCGCGCGTGCGAGACGACCGAGCCGAAACTGGGGTGGAAGCTGACGAAGGCGCCGCAGTTGACCGGGACGGGCGTCGGCGCCCCCGTCATCATGTAGTGGTTGCCGCCGCCGTGGTTGGGGTCCTTGTGGCAGATCGAGCGCACGACCGTGAACCGGTCGGACGCCGCCGCCAGGCGCGGCACGCATTCGGAGAAGTGGACGCCCGGGATCTTGGTCGGCACGGTGCCGAACTGCCCGCGCACCTCCGACGGCGCATCGGGCTTCGGGTCGAAGCTCTCGTGGTGCGTCGGTCCGCCGTCGAGCCAGATCAAAATGCAGCGCACCTCGTCCGGCGAAGCCTTGCCCGCGGCAGCAGCAGCGCCTGCCCGCAGCGCCAGCAAGTTCGACAAGCCCAGTCCCGATGCCGCCCCCAGCCCGACTTGCAGGAAGTCGCGGCGGCGGACCCCGGCGCAGTTGGTGTGGAGGGTATTCATCGGTCAAAAGGGAACCGTTCCGGCGGCGGGGTTCTCACGCCTACCGAGCGCCAACCTCGCCCGGCACGAGCTCGAGCGCCACCCTCCCCTCGCCGGGGAACGAAACGGAGGACACCGCCTTCCACACGTTTTGAGATCGGGAGATCCGGTGCTCCGGGGTGAACACCGCGAACACTCCCGTCACCTCACCCGACCCCTCGCCGAAGTTGATAACGAGCGTCGTGTCGTGGTCGATCCGGCAGAACTCCTGGCCGGTCGATGCCGGGGGCATGATCTGCAACATGTACTTCGACCCCAGGCCGTAACCATTCGCCTCCAACTCGCTCCGGAACGTTGAAATCGGCATCCCCGGTCTAAGCGCAACCCCCGGAGAGTCCGTGCTCGAGCACCCCGCGAACAACTGAAAGGCTGCCAGCACGGCGACGAATCGGAGGGTGTTGGGATATTTCAATCGACGAATAGACTTTCCAAGCAGTTGCCGAACCTCAGCAAAACTTCAGTCGGAACGCGATTTCGCCTTTCTTCACATCAAAGGTCATCCCACCCAACTCACTCACATATCGCACGATCGTGAGCAGGTCGATCTCCTCCATGATGACCAGTGTCAGTGCCAACGCAGCATGCTTTTGCTTGACGGCCGCGCCGTCGGGATTCCCCGCCTCCTCCTGCGTCCGATCGAAGTTGAATCGTATCCGCTCGCCAAGGCCGGCGGCGCGCACGAGCCCGTCAAGCTGCTCAGAGAGGGCCTCTGTCGAATCCGCTTCAATCGCCACCTCTGGCACCTTCGCCTTCGAAAGCGCCAGCAACGTGTCCCAATCTTCAACCCGAGTGGCGTTGCCGTTGTCGGTCGCGATTGCTACCTTGGTAAACGTAAGGGCGACGATGGCAATGGGGAGAAGCAGGGCTTTTGTCATTTCCAAACCAACGGTATCCGGCTCCGAACTACAGTGATAACGTCACCCGGGCAAGAGGCCGCACCCGACATTCAGAGCCTCAATGGTTGAACACGAACTCCGCCGAGTTGATCAGCGCCCAGAGCAGGTCTTCGGTCGACTCCTGCCTCGTCGCGCCGGGGCGAGCGAAGGTCTCCTCGGCGAAGCGGCGCTCCTCCTCGGTCGGCAGCCGGCTCCACGCCGCGAGCATCAGCTCCTCCAAGACCGCGCCCGGCGGCAGGTCGCCGGCGGCCAACACCGCGGCCCGCCCGGTTTTGTCCGCCAGCTTGCGCTGCAGTTGCTCGGCGTTCATCAGGTTGAGGCTCTGGGCGAGGCTGGGCGACAGGTTGCGCTCGCAGGGGCAGTCCTCGCTGGAGTCCGGGCGGCCGAAGGCGTCCAGCAAATCGGAGGAGATCTTGAAGTTCCAGGTCTCCAGCGCCCGGGCCCCTGGCGGCATGCCCTCGAACTGGTCCGGGACGCCGGTCGCGTCGGCCACGGCGTCGGCCATGACCTCGGCGGGGAGGCGGCGCCGGTAGGCGCGCGAGAACTGGCTCAGGTCGGCGGCGTTGGTCGCGTTGGGCGCGGAGCTGAGCGCGAAGGTCGAGGAGTTGGCGATGCGCCGCATGAGGTGCTTCAGGTCGAAGCCGGAGGCGACGAAGTCCTCCGCGAGCGCGTCGAGCAGCGCCGGGTTCGCGGGCGGGTTCGAGGCGCGAAAGTCATCGACCGGAACCACGATCCCGCGCCCGGTCATCTCCGCCCAGACGCGGTTGACCAGCGCGCGGGCGAAGAAGGGGTTGTCCGGCTCGGCGAGCCAGGCGGCGAGCGCGGCGCGCGGGTCGGCGCCCTCCGCGATCGCGAACCCTTCGGCGGCCGGCGGCACCGGGCGCATCGCGACGCCGGTCACCGGATGCGGCACGGTCGGGTCGCCGCCGGGGAAAAAGGCCTCGTAGCTGCCCGAGATCGGCGGCGACACCCCGGTCCCCTTGCGCTTCAACCCGCCGAAGATGGCCGCCATTTGGAAGAAGTCGTCCTGGCTCCAGCGCTCGTTCGGGTGGTGGTGGCACCGCGCGCAATCGAGCCGGACACCGAGGAAGATCTGGCTCATCGAGGTGGTCAGCGCCTCGGGTTCGCGGCGGTCGCGGAAGACGACGGCCGGCCCGTGGCGGTGGGTGTTGCCGGAGGCGGCCAGCACCTCGCGGGCGAATTGGTCGTAGGGGGCGTTGGCGCGGAACTGCTCGCGGATCCATTCGTCGAGCACGTAGACGCTCTTCACCCCGCCGCGGTCAAAGA
>JAUIGD010000438.1 GCA_030430255.1 Verrucomicrobiia bacterium | reverse complement strand
GACGAGGCCGTCGATGCCGGCGGCGAGTTGTTGATCGACCAGCTTCTTGAGCGTATCGTAGCACACTTCGCCGTCTACGAACGGCGTCACCAAGGCGGTGTAACAGCCACGCAGTTGCATAGTTGTTCAGCTCCCACTGAAGTTGCCGGCGAGGGCGCGCCGGGCAGTGCGCGTTGCCGCGCAGTTGAGGTTAGCGCTTGGGCTTGGGCGAGCGGGCTTTGAGGCGTTGCATGTAGCGCTTGCGGCGCCGACGCTTGGTGACTTTGCGGTGTTGTTGACCCATGTGCGGTCTCCGTTTGGTGGCTTGTTCCGAGGGCTTGTCGCCGCCTCGCTGACCTGTTCAACCAGGAGGGGCGGCGAAAAGTAAAAGTTTGTAAGATAGCCCCGCTGATCGTCTTTGCCAGAGCAACTTGTCAGCCGGGCCGTGTGCTGATGCCGAATCGCGGCGATGGGCGGCGGTGAGTTGGCTCACCAGTCGTCGAGGATGTCGTTGCCCTTCTTGGCCTTGGGGTCCGGTTGCTTCTTGGCTTCTTCACCGAGAATGTCGGCCTGATGTCGCGCGCTTACTGGTGGGATGCCGATTCGGTCATCCACTCGCTGACGGCGAGCGCCGTCCTGCGTGCGCCGATCCAGTCGATCTGCCTGGCGCCCTATGCCTACGGCGGCATCGGCGGTCACTTCGACTCCGTCAACCAGTTCGGCAGCCACCTTGGCGCCGGCCTCGAGTTCCGCATGACCGAGCGGGTCGGCGTCTTCGCTGACTACAGCCACAACTGGGCGGAAGAGACCGAGGACTGGCACATGTATTCCTTGGGCCTGCGCCTCGCGTTTTAAGACTTTTCGGTTGGTAACGAAAAATCCGCGGGTTGCGGGAGCTGAGACCGCTCCCCGCGAACAAGTGAAATAAGGGAGCCGGGGTTCGCCCCGGCTCCCTTTTTCCTTTTGGCGCTGAGCCGCCCGTGGTTCGCCCCTCGGTGAACATCTGCGCGAGCCGGTCACCGCGCCAACGCCCTCAGCGCCCATGAGGGGGCATCGACGGGGAGGCGTCTCTGTGCCCGCCCGCTTGGCACCCGGCAGGCCATCCGGGACGTCCCGGAGACCCGGCGCACCGGTTTCAGCGCGGGATCGTTCTGTCGCTGTGCTCGTCGGGGTGACGCCGCACTTCCTTGGCAGGGCTGGTGGCCATCCCCCCACACCGCACCCGACTCCCCGGAGCGGTCACCCTGAGCAACGCGAAGGGTCTCTCACCGCGGTCCGCGTCTCCGGAGCCTCCGTTGTTCAATGAACCCAGCGCCCAGTGGGCGATCCAGGATCGCTCACCACATCCGGAGGCGGGGCACCGCAAATCGTTGGCGCTGAGTAGGCGGCGGCAGGGTTCGGCGAAGCGGCTGGTAGACGCCCTGCCTGAGCCGGTCACCGCACGGAGGGCCTTAGCGCCAACGAGGGCGAGCCGCAGTCCGGAGTTGGGTGACCGATTCGGGCGAGCTGGGTGACCGATTCGCGCCGGGGGCGGGCCAGCGATCGGGCTCAAGGGCGGGGCCCGTAACGCAGGTCCTCATTCGCGTCACGCCGCGTGGGAACGGACAGGCCCGGCCGCCTCGGCGCGCTGAGGAGTGCGCTGCCGGCGAGGCGACCGCTTTCCGTTAAGCCGAGCTGTGCCCAAACGGCGTCGTGGAACCCCGCGGGGCCGGCGGCGCCGGGGAAGTAGGCGTTCCCCAGCGAATAGAAGATCGGGCGTCCCCGATAGTGGTCGCGAAACTGTGGGTGGTGCGGACCGCTGCCCAGGATGGCGTCCGCCCCGCCGGCGATCCAGCCGCGGGCCAGGCGGCGCTGCCGCTCGGTGACCTCGGCGGTGTACTCCTCGCCCCAATGGGGGAAGACGAGCACGAGGTCACCGCGCCGCTTCGCATGCCCGATCTCGGTCGCGACCGAGAGGACGGCCGCGTCGACATCCTCTGCTTCGACGAGGTTGATGCCGATGCAGGTGGCGGACCGCCCGGCGACCGGGAGGCGGATCCCGCGGGCATCGAAAGGCGCCACGCCGGCGCGGTCCAGTGCCGCCCGCGTCTCCTCGCGGCCGACTTCGCCGAAGTCACCGCTGTGGTTGTTGGCGAGCGACATGGCGTCGAACCCCGCTTCGGCGAGCCAGGCGGCGCGTCCTGGCGGGCCGCGGAACAGGAACGGCTTGGGGCGCGCGGCCGATTTGTGTTCGGTCAGGCTGCACTCGAGGTTGGCGAACACGAGATCTGCGGCCGCGACCCCGGGGGGCAGCGAGCGCTCGAAATCGGACCGCTCCGCTTCGTGGCTCAGGCAGATGTCGCCGCCGACCATGATGCGGAACGCGACCTGCGGCGAGGGCAACGCGAGCAGGTCGTAGCGGGGGTCGGGGCGGCTGGCGAGCAACTCGCCGAGGGTGATCAGCTCGGGGGGGCCGGAGAGGTGGTGCGCCACCCGGTCGCCGGGGTCGAGCACCCCGAGGGGCGGCCGGTCCTCCCACACGGCGGCGATGTGTTTGCCGCAGCGGACGGCGAGGCCGCGGTCGATCTCCGCGCGGCCGATGGCCGGCCGCGAGGCGCCGGTGAGGCCGCGGTCGACCGTGTCGAGCGCTCGCGCCAACGAGGCGGGATCGCCCCACCGGATCCGGTGGCCGCAACGGCGCCAGGCGGCGATGAGGAAGGTGGCGCAGTCGCTGCCGAAGCCCGTCTCCGGGCCGGTCTCGCCGCCGCTGCTGAGGAAGGCGGCGCCGAAGATGTAGGGTTGGCTGAACTGCTCGGAAAGCGCGTCTCGAAACGGGCTGCCCGTCCCCGCGGCGACGCGGATCTCGATCGCCGGTGTGCGTGCCCAGCGCCCATCGGCGAAGACCTCGGCGGCGATGCGCACCGCGCCCGCGCCGAGTTCGGGGTCGAGCAAAGCCGCCCAGGCCGAGGCCGGCAGCGCGCCGTCTTCGGTGGTCGCGAGGACGCTGGCGACCTCGCGGATCAGCGGTGGCGAGGCGGACGCGAACTGCTTCCCGGCGGGGATCTCGGGGAGGATGTTGTAGACGTCCCGATCGGATGTCAGCGCCAGCCAGCGCACAGCCTGCGGCACCGGGCGGGGGGGGTGAGAGCGCACGCGCAGCGGCCGCGGCTTGTCCGGGCGCCAGCGGCCATCGGTGCTCGGTTGGCAGCCATCGATGGAGATACACCACCCGCCGAGATCGGCCTCCCACGCCTGGAGCACGGCTTCCCAGCGTTCGGGCTCAAACGCGACGCCCACCCGATCCCGGTGGGCGAGCAGGAGGGTACGCAGACCTGCCGGGGCGGTGGTGAGGTCGTAGCGCGGTGGGGCTTCCCCCTTGGCGAAGAACTCGCGCGCCCGCTCGGAGCGGTCCGGGCCGCGCGGCGCGAAGGGCTCGAAATTCAGTTCCGCGCCGCGCACGGCGAGCGCCAGCCCCAGCGCCTCTTCGAGCAAGGCGTGGGCCTGGGCAGCATCGGCGAGCCAGGGGCGCGAGATGCTGAAGGTGACGGCGCGGAGGTCGGGGAGGGTGATGATCTGACCCCAGATCTCGGCCAGCGCCCGCCCGGCCTCGCCCGCCGGCATCCCGGCGAAGGCGTCGAGGTCGATGCTGGCCACCACCGGCTGGGAACCGGGCAAATCGAGCGTGGCCCCGCCATCGAGCGGATGAAAGCGCGGCGCCAGTTCGCCGTCGCGCCGCGGGTCGAAGGCGAGGTCGGCATCGATCAGGTGGCGGGCATGTCGCACCGCCCCTCCCGGGGCGTCGGCCGCGGGCTGCCACCAGAAGACCTCGGCGAAGGGGCGGGGCATGAGGGGCTCGATCCAGTTGTAGGCTTGGATCTTGCCGCTGCGCCGCCACGACTCGAGCAGCCGCCCGCGCTCGGCGGCGCTCGCCACGCGGCGGATCGCGTCGCGCACGGAGTCGGAATCCGAAACGGGAGATGCGTCCGAGTGCGCATCGACCAGCAGCAGGGTGTGCGGCTCGTCGAGGTCGAGGGTCGAGGCGAGGAAATGGAACGAGCCGGCGTGGTCGTCTTCGATGTAGATGGGAAGCTCCGCTCCCGCATCGCCGGCGAGGGCGGCCAACGCGACGGCGAACGCGGGCGCGGCCCCGGACGCGGCCTTCATCGGGCCCCGTAGCGGGTCGGTTCCTCCGCGAGCCGCGACAGCAGACGGATGCCGGCGATGCAGGTGTCCTCGAAACGTTCGCCGGCGTGCACTTTGGTGATCTCCATCCGGACCGTGTGCACGGGTTCGGTGTAGCCGGCGATGGCGATCGTCTGGTCCGCGTCGGCGTCGTCGAGCGCCGCTCTGAAGCGGTGCTCGCCGTTGAGCGTGATGTCGAACTCCGCCGGCCGCCCGTTGGCGCGGTAGAGTTCGGTGGTGCGGCCGTAGCCGGGGCGGACGAGGAGGGCGTCGAGCGGCAGCGGCTTGGCGATCGCCAGCTCGAGCGTCTCGCCGGTGCCATCCCCGGGGGCGCCTTCCGACCAGACGCGGAAACGGTCATCGTCCTCGTCGACCCAATCGTAGCCCTTCAGGTTCTCTGCGCCATACGTGTGGTCTCCTTGCGGTCCCAAGGTCGAGCTAGCGCGCACTTCGTAGCCCTGGTGGTCGAGCTGCCAGCGGTCGCCGGTCTTGACGTAGTAGGAACCCTCGGCCCCGCGTGCGGCGTAGCGGCGGACGGCCGGACCGGCGACGATGTCGATGTCGTCCGCCAGGGTGGGGGAAAGGCGGCGGAAGTGCCAGACCCATGCGGAGTCGCCGTCGCGCCGGAAGCGACCCGGGGGCGCGACGATCGCCGCCCAGTCCGGATCCGCGCCGGCGAGCACCACCCGCACCTGGCCGCGCTCGATCCTCCCGGCCCAGACGGCGCCCGTCGAGAGGCGGTAGCGGAAGCGCGGCGCCTCGGCGTGGATGTCGTCGCTGACCTGGATCGAGGCCGCACACATGTGGGCTGCCTCCGACACAGCCTGCGTGGTGGAGCGGCGGTCGGTCAGGTCGACGCCCTGGAGGATGTCCTCGGCGCTCCGCATCCGGATGGGA
>JAUIGD010000031.1 GCA_030430255.1 Verrucomicrobiia bacterium | reverse complement strand
CAAGAAAGTCGTCGATGACTTTCGCAATCCTCCTGACCCCTCGAAATACTAGCCCCGTCACTGTCCCCCGGATCGGTGTCTTCTCTGAATTATTTTGCCACGTCCACTCATAGAAGTTTTTCTGGAACAGTATCGCGCCTGGATCGAGACAGGCAGCGGGCGGCTGTGGGCCTGGGAGCAGCCCGTTTATCCGGAGCCGATGGAGGCAGAGTTCCCTGGCTACTACGCCCCCGCTCCCGTTGCTACCGATGATGGCAGGAAGCCGACCCTGTTCGGTCGCATGCTCGGTGCTGGGAGGCCGGCAAGCGACGTCGACGAAGATGATGAGGAAGAAGACGAGGGCCAAGTTCAAGCGATCGAGCTTCACCGGGAACGACTGGTGGAGATCTCGCTTCGGCTTCCGCACGGTTTTCAGCCTTCCGAAGAGCGATTCGCTCGATTCCTGACCGAACTGGAAATCGCCCAGGAGCCGATCACCTTCGAGTGCTTCGGCAACGGCAGCGTGGTCGAGTTCCAGATGGTCGCCAGCCCCGGCGACGCACGCCTCGTCGAGAGCAATCTTCGAACCTACTTTCCCGAAGCGGTCATCACGAGTTCGGAGGGGAGGCTCTTGGAGGCCACCGATCTCCTGAATGCCGAGTATGCGGGCGTTTTCGAGTTCGGGCTTGAGCAGGACTTCATTTTCCAACTCAACACGAATCACGCGGTCGATCCATTTGTCGGCATCGTCGGTGCGCTCTCGGATTTGTTGCCCGATTGTTCAGCGATCTACCAGATCATCTTCCAACCCAGCCAGACCGACTGGGTGGACAGCTTCCGTCGCGCCTACCGGAAAGAGGACGACTCACTCGTTTTCGAGGGAGCGGAAGAAGTGGTGAGGGCTGCGGAGCAGAAGACGAGAACGCCTCTCTTCTCAGTTGTTGCTCGGATTGCAGCGTTTGGCGATGACGCAGAAGGCGTGCTCTATGCGCTGGCTCGCCTCGCGGGAGGACTTCGCGGTCACGCGAACCCCGGCCACAACGCCATCATCCCACTGGAGAACGACACCTACGATCTGATCGATCACGTCGATGATGTGGTGCTTCGGCAGACTCGGAGATGCGGAATGATTCTGAACCGTGATGAGTTGCTCGGCTTCGTCCACCTCCCCTCGGCAGAAGTCCAGTCGCCGTTGTTCTCCAGGGAGGTCACCAATACCCGGCGAGCCCCCGAGGCGAACCTCACGACGAACGGTGCGCGAGGACTGTTCCTTGGGGAGAACTTGCATCACGGTGAGACGAACGATGTGGTGCTCACCCCCGAGAACCGGATCCGGCACATGCATGTGATCGGGGCGTCAGGCACGGGTAAAACGACGCTGCTCAATCAGCTGATCCGTGACGACATCGAGAGTGGTCAGGGGCTTGCTGTTCTCGATCCCCACGGCGACCAGATCAATCGGATCCTCGGCATGATCCCCGAGCATCGCATCGACGATGTCGTTCTGCTCGATCCGGGAGATGAGAAAGCCGCAGTCGGATTCAATGTTCTCGTCGCCCACTCTGATGCCGAGCGCACGATCCTCGCCTCCGACCTCGTGGCCATCTTCCGGCGTCTCTCGGACAGCTGGGGCGACCGAATGAACGTCGTTCTTCAGAACGCCATCTTGGCGTTCCTTGAAAGTGATGTCGGCGGGACGCTTGCCGACCTGCAGCGATTTCTTATCAACGACGACTTCAGAGACCAGTTTCTGCAAACTGTCCGCGATCCCGACGTCGTGTTCTACTGGCGCGAGGTATTCCGTCCGAGGAGTTCCCAATCCACCATCGATGCGATCGTCACCCGGTTGGAGATCTTCCTCGCTCCCAAACAAGTCCGCTACATCGTCGGGCAGAAGCGCAACACGTTGGATTTCTCCGACATCATGGACAGCGGGAAAATTCTCCTCGCCCGCTTGCCGCAGGGAATCATCGGTCGTGAGAACGCGGCACTCCTCGGCAGCCTGATTGTTTCGAAGATTCAGCAGGCAGCGATGACCCGGATGCGATTGCCCGAGAACCGACGACGCGATTTCTGGTGCTACATCGACGAGTTCCAGAATTTCATCACGCCGTCGATGGCCGAGATTCTCACCGAGGCGAGGAAGCTGAGGCTGGGCTTGATCCTCGCCCACCAGGAACTGGGTCAGCTCAATCGCGAATCCCAAGTCGCACCTGCGGTCATGGGGAGTGGCGTGCGGGTGGTCTTCCGCGTGACGGACGCCGATGCGAGGACGCTCGCCCAAGGATTCCAGCACTTTGAAGCGGAGGATGTTCAGGCGCTTGAGAAGGGACAGGCGATCTGCAGGATCGAGCGGAGCGACCACGACTTCAATCTTCACGTGCCGTATCCAATGCGCGATCCGGTGGACGAGGAAGCGGCACGGAAGGCGCGGAAGCGCGCCATCAAAAAATCCCGGAAGACCTACGCGACAAAGCGCAAAGAGCTCGACCAAATGCGCCGTGCAGAGCTGCCCTCCGCCGACCCTGGAAGCAATGAGGCAGACTCAGTGGCGATGGCTCAACCGGAGAAGCCAATGCCGGTTAAGTCCACGCCGACGGTCGATGCGCTTCCTCCTGAGAAGGGCAAGACGGACTCGGTCGATGCCGATCAGGAGGAGACCCTGGCGGGTGTCGGGGGAGACGATCACAAGGAGGTGCAGGCGATGGCGAAGGCCATCGGCGAGAAGCTTGGGTTTCGCGCCGTCATTGAGGAACCAACCCCAGATGGAGCGGGCAAGGTTGATGTCGCTCTCCATTCGGAGCACCTGCATGTTGCGGTGGAAGTTCGCCACTCGACTTCGGCGACTCACGAATTGAGGAACGCGAGGCAGCGGATCGAGGCGGGGTTTGATCGTGTCATCTTGGTTGCGTTGACTGCCAAGATTCGGAAGCGGACTGCGGAGCGCATCGAGGACGCCTTCGGAAGCGATACGGAACTGGTGACCTGCACGAGCATCGGTGGTCTCCGAGGCCTGCTCGAATCCTTGCCCCTACCGGAGCCGGTGTCTGATTCCGGATCAGGGGCTTCCATGTCCGTGGCCGAAGAAGCTCCTCCGTCCAAGTCGACCTTGAGGAGAGGATACAAGGTCACTCGCAAGTTTGCCCAGCACAGCCCACAAGATCAGCAGGCTCTGGAAGCGGTGGCACTCGAGCTAGTGGCGAAGGCGCTTCGTGGGGAGGACATGGAGTAGCGCGATGAGGCGGATGAGCACAGGGCGCGCTCCGTTCGGCTATGCGTGGCAAGAGGACAGACTCGTGCTTGTTCCCGCCGAGGCCGCCGTCCGGAAGCGGATGTATGAGTTGTTCTTGGAGATGCCAAGGAAGGGAGCCGTCGCGAAGCAGCTCAACGACGAGGGGCTCACCACCCGCAACGGAGGAAAGTGGACAGACAACACGGTGGGGCGGAACCTCCCTTGCACCAGCGCGAAGGGGGTCTCCGCCACCAACAAGACGACCACCGACGCTGAGGGCAATCGGGTGCCCCGGCCTGAATCCGAGTGGAACCACTACGAGTGTGAGCGGCTCGTTTCGGACGAGATCTGGGATGAGGTGCAGCGTCTAGCTGGAGTCGAGCCCGAGCCTTCCCCGTCGCCGGCGAAGACGCCAGCCGCACCCCGAATCGTCCACCCGTTCGCAGGGTTGGCGTTTTGCGCCTGTGGCGAAAAAATGCGTGTTCCATCGAACACGCCCAAATACGTGTGCCCGTCCTGCCGGACGAAAATCCCCATCGACGACCTCGAAGGGATCTTCCAAGACGAACTGGGTGATTTCCTCGCAGATCGGAAGGATCTCCTCGCCCGATTCGTGGCCGACCCCGTTGCGGGCAAGCGGTCGCTCGCGATCTCAAAAACACAAGCCGTCCTGCAGAAGCTCGAATTTGAGCGCGACAACGTCCTGAGCCTCTTCCACGCAAAGAAGCTCAGTTTCCAGGAATTCGGGGAGCGGAACCAGCCATTGGAAGCGAAGATTGCTTCCACGCGGGAAACGCTCCAATCCCTTGAGCGAAGCGAAACTGATATCTCCGATGCGGAGGCGGTCGATCCCGTTGCTTTCTGCCACCAGTGGCCTCAGATGTCTCCGCAGAGCCGTCGGGCGATTGCGACTGCGTTTTTGGATCGGGTTGTCATTGGCGACCGAAAGCTGGATTTCATGTTCCGGTTCGGAGATTCCCCAGCAGAGAGTCCCGCTGAGATTCCGACCAATTCAACCCCGGGCACATTCCGAGTAGCAGAGGTGGAGCCATCCCTGCCGGACACGGTTCGCGCCCCGGTCGATCCTCCGTTCATCAGGCTGCCGAGAGACGGCGAGCGGTGCCCGTGGACTGGCCTGACCCGGGCGTGGATCAACAAGCTGATATTCCCAGCCGAAGGCACGAATGATCCCCCGAGGGTGAGGAGTTTTGAACTTGTCGATCCGGGCAAATCGAGAGGAGTTCGGCTGATCGATTTTGCGAGCTTGATGTCCTACATCCGCTCACAGGCGTCCCAACGGCCTGCCGACGAATCCGAGCCGACAGATGACGACCCCTAGCACCTACGAGGACTTCTCTCGAAGACCTCTTAAAGCAGTGGCACGAGCCCGACAAATCGGGCACCCGACAAATCGAATGACGCTCGGAGTGCTGGACGCACGGGCGTTCGGTAGAGGCAGTGCGAGATGCCGAATCAGCGATTTGTCGGCTTCAGGCCGAGAAAAAAATCGTTGGCAAAACCGTTGGCAATCGTGATTTCCGCACCTTCGATTTTAGTCGTAACTCGTTGACTGTGAGGATGTGGAGCGGGTGAAGGGAATCGAACCCTCGTCTCGAGCTTGGGAAGCTTGCGTTCTACCATTGAACTACACCCGCGTCGGCTCTGTTCCTCTTTGGCCGAGGGGAGACGATAGCCGGGTCGGCGGGCTTGCCAAGCGCTTTGTCGCACGCGTCGGGGTGCCGTGCTACACTGCTCGCCTCCCCGACCCCCAACCTCCCCCACCCCCTTGAGTCCTCCCCACCTGCTCTCCGCGGCAGTGCTCGTGAGCGCAGCCGCCCTGCCGGTCTCGCACGCCGATCTGCTGCACCGCTACAGCTTCTCAGAACCCTCCGGCGCGGTGGCGTCCGACTCCGTCGGCGGCGCACATGGAACGATCAAAGGCACCGGCGCGAGCTGGGGAGGTGGCACCTTGCACCTCCCGGGCGGGAGTTCCGCCAGCGCCGCCTACGTCGATTTGCCCAACGGAATCATCTCCGGTCTCACCGACCTCACCGTCGAGGTCTGGGCCACCCAGGCGGGAACGGGGGCGTGGGCGCGGATCTTCGACTTCGGGTCGACGACCGCTGGCGAACTCACCGGGCCGGGCGGCAACGGCTCGGGCTTGGACTACCTGTTTCTCTCGGCAGCGCGCGGCGACGATGAAGACCTGCAGCGGACCGAGATCCGTGATGAAGACCCGCCGGGCGGTGGCACCTTCACGATCGACACGTCGCTGAACAGCGTGAACGGGACCCGGTACCACCACTCGGTCGTCTTCGACGCCGACGGCGCCGGCGGCTTGGCCGAGCTCCGCTACTATCGCGACGGCACCTTGGCGGGGCAGGCGACGACGACGGTCCAGCTCGCCGACCTGAACGACGTGAACAACTGGCTCGGACGCTCGAACTGGACCGGCGACCAAAACTTTCAGGGCTCCTACGACGAGTTCCGCATCTACGACACGGCGCTGACCGAGGCTGAGATCGACGCCTCCCGCGCGGCCGGCCCCGACACGGTGCCCGGAGCTGACCCACCGGCGATCACCCGCTTCGCGGCGGCGCCGACGACGATCTTCAGCGGCCAGAGCGCGACCCTCTCGTGGACCATCGACAACCCCGGGGGGGCGCTCGCCGTGACCGTGGAACCCGGCCCCGGCGCGATCCCCGGCGACCCCGCCTCGGGCTCGGTCGCGGTCTCCCCCGCGGCGACGACCACCTACACGCTGACCGCGACCAACCCGGACGGTTCGGACTCCGCCCAGGTCACGGTCGCCGTCGACCCGGGTGTGCCGGTGGCCGCAGCGCAGAGCGTGAGCACCTTCGTCGCGGAACCGGTCGCGATCACGTTGGGCGCGGACGACCCGGACGGCGGGGACTTGACCTTCGAGGTCGTGGCGCCTCCGGCGCACGGGACGCTGGATGGCGTGGCGCCGGACCTGCTCTACACCCCTGCGGCCGGGTTCGCAGGCACCGACACCTTCACTTTCGCCGCCAGCGATGGGGCGCACACTTCGGCGCCAGCGGTGGTCTCCATCACCGTGCTAGAGCGCCCCGCCCCGCCGGACGACATCCAGCTCGCCCCCGCAGCGGTACCGGCCTCGACCGGCGCGGGCGACTTCATCGCCGAGATCGATGCCGACGACCCCAACCCCGGCGACACCCACGCGTTCGCGCTCGTGCCGGGTGCGGGCGACACCCACAACGCCCTGTTCGCCGTGTCGGCGGACCTGCTCTTGGCCGCGGCGGACTTCTCGGCGTTCGCGGGGCAGACGCTCTCGCTGCGGCTGCGCGCCACCGGGCCGGACGGGCTCAGCTTTGAGAAAGCCCTCACCCTTTCGGTGTCGGCGGGCGGCGCGCGCGCGGTGATCAACGAGATCCACTACGACCCGCCCGATGGATCGCTGCCCGGCGAGTTCATCGAGTTGCACAACCCGGGCGACACGCCCTTCGACCTGACGGGCTGGTCGCTGTCCGGGGGGGCGGACTTCGCCTTCCCGGACGGCAGCAGCATCCCGGCCGGGGGCTACCTGGTCGTCGCTCAGGACCCGGCGACGGCGGCGGCGCTCTACGGGGTGACGGCGCTCGGTCCCTGGGACGGACGATTGAGCAGCGGCGGCGAGCGAGTCCGCCTGCGCGACCCCGCGGGCGGGATCTACGATCAAGTCGAGTACGGCGCCGGCTTCCCATGGCCGGTGGCGCCAGGCGGTGGCGGGGGGTCGATGGAACTGCTCGATCCGGGGCTCGACAACGACCTCGGCAGCTCGTGGCGGGTGTCCCTGCCGACGGAGGTGTTGGGCGAGGCGACCTTGCTCCCGCTCGGGGCCGGCGGCTGGAGCTGGCGCCCCGGAGACACCGAGGCCTCGGCGCCGACCGACGCCTGGCGGGCGGTCGACTTCGCCGAGGACGGCAGCTGGACCGCCGGGGCCTCGACGCCGATCGGCTACGGCACCGTCAACGGCGTCCCCATCGCCACCGAGATCGCCGGCATGCGCAACAACTACCGTTGCCTCTTCCTGCGCCGGAGCTTCGAGGTGGAGCCCGGCGAGATCCCGACCGCGCTGCAGGTTAGCACCACCAGCGACGACGGCATCATCGTCTGGATCAACGGCGTCGAGGTCGCCCGCCACCGCGTCACCGGCGAGCCGACGATCGCCACCTCCGCCCAGACCCAAGGCGACGAGGGCAGCTACGAGACGGTCGCGGTCGCGAACGCCGCGGGCTTCGTCGTCGAAGGAACCAACACGATCGCCGTGCAGCTCTTCAACGCCACGATCGGCAGCAGCGACCTCGGCTTCGACCTCGAGCTCCTGCGCCCGGCCGAAGACCCGACGGCCGCAGCGCCCACGCCCGGTGCTCCGAACGCGAGCGCCACCGCCTCCGCGCCGCCGAACATCCGCCAGGTGCGCCACGCGCCGGAGCGGCCGGGGTCCGGACAAAGCGTCACCGTCACCGCGAAGGTCACCGACCCCGACGGCGTGGCGCGCGTCGACCTGCTCTATCAAAGCGTCGCCCCCGGCGCCTTCATCCCATCGCGGACGCCGCGCACCGTGCCGCAGATCATGGCCGACCCCGAGGGTGAACCCCCGCTCAACCCCGCCTTCGAAGACCCCGCCAACTGGGTCCGCCTGACGATGCGCGACGACGGTGCGGGCGGCGACGCCTTGGCCGGCGACGGCACCTACACCGCCGGCTTGCCCGCCCGCCCCCACCGCACCCTGATGCGCTACCGCATCGAGGTCGAGGACGCCGCCGGCAACGCCGCACGCGTCCCCTACCCCGACGACGCCTCGCTCAACTTCGCCTACTTCGTCTACGACGGCGTCCCGGACTACGTCGCCTCGACCCGCTCCGTCCACCCCGACGGCGCCGGCCGCGTCTGGCCGTCGGAGATGCTCGAAGACCTGCCCGTCTACCACTGGCTCATCCGCGCCGAAGACATGGCCACGCTGCAGGCCTACAACGCCGCCGACCAGTTCACCAACAACGGCAGCGACGCCGAACTCTCCGCTCGGAGGGCCTGGGACTGGGAGGGTGCGCTGGTCTACGACGGCGTGGTCTACGACCACATCCGCGCGCGCCTGCGCGGCGGCAACAGCCGCTACGGCGACTTCGACAACCGCTTCCCGCGCGGCAAGCGGCACTACAAGTTCCGCTTCAACCGCGGATACTACTTCGCGGCGAAGGACGAACAGGGGCGCCCCTACGAGGAGAAGTGGCGCATCTTCAACGTCAGCCGCATGTTCGGGACGAAGGGCGGCAACTCCTGGGGGCTACCCGAGGAGATCGGCGACTACCTCTACCACACCATGGGTGTGCCGACCCAGCGCGCCCACTGGTTCCATTTCCGCGTGGTCGATGATGCCGAAGAGGCGCCCGACCAGTACCGCGGCGACTTCTGGGGCCTGATGCAGGCGCAGGAGCGCTACGACGTCCGCTTCCTCGAATCGCGCGGCCTGCAGAAAGGCAACCTCTACAAGCTCTCCGACTTCTACTTCGACGCCGGACGCCAGCGCCGCCACCAGGCGCTCGGCATGGTGAGCGACGGTTCGGAGTTCGACAACATCCGCTTCAACCTCCACGGCGGACAGACGGCAGCCTGGCTGAACCAGTATGTGAACTACGAGAAATGGTATGGCTACTCCGCGGTCGGCGAGGCGATCCGCCACTACGACATCTTCCCCGAACCGAGCGGGCGCCACCGCCTCAAAAACCTGGTCTGGTACTTCGAACCGACCGGCGCCGACCCCGCGCGCGGGGTGTGCTGGCAGATGCCTTACGACTACGACGCGTCGTGGGGGCCGAACTTCAACAACGGCTGGGACCATGCCAACAACGGACTCTACGGGCACGTGATCGTCGACGGCCGGCCCTACATCGACAAACCGGAGATGAAGGTCGCCCACCGCAACGTGCTGCGTTCGTTCCGCGACCTCGTCTGGCAACGCGACCAGATCGAGGGGCTGATCGACGACCGCGCCGCGCTCATCGCCGACTTCAGCCTCGCCGACCAAGACCGCTGGCGGGGCGCCCCCGCCGACGCCGGGTCGGCGGTGGACGACCCGCTGACCTTCAAGGTCGGGGACATGAAGGACTTCGCCTTCAACGGCTGGTCGGCGAACAGCGGCCCCGCCGTCCCGGCGGGCGGGCGTGCGCTGTTCCTCGACGCCATCGCCGACGGCCCCGACGCCGGCCTCCTGCCCGCCAGGCCGACGCTGGCCTACACGGGCGCCGCCGGCTTCCCGACCGACGCCCTGTCGTTCACTTCGGGCGCCTTCTCCGACCCGCAAGGCGCCGGCAGCTTCGCCGCGATGGAGTGGCGCGCCGGCGAGATCGAAGACCCCTCCGCACCCGCCCACGACCCGGCCGACGACTTCAAGCTCGAGAACGATCTCATCTGGGGTAGCGGCGAGCTGGCAGCCTTCTCCCCGGTGCTCCACTTCCCCGGGGGGGCGCTCAGGGTCGGCCGCACCTACCGCGTCCGCGTCCGCCACCGCGACGACACCGGGCGCTGGAGCCATTGGTCCCAGCCGGTGGAGTTCACGACCTCGGAGCCGCTCGCCCTGTCGCAACTGCAGCAGAACCTGGTCGTGTCCGAGATCATGTACCACCCGGCGCCGCCCACCGGGCCCGAGGCGGCGGCGGGTTTCGTCGAGTCCGACTTCGAGTTCCTCGAGCTGCACAACATCAGCGCGGGCCTCACCCTCGACCTCACCGACGTCCGGCTCACCAAGGGCGCGGACTTCGACTTCGCGAGCGGCGCGGTCACGGCCTTGCCGCCTGGCGGGTATGTCCTCGTCGTCAACAACCTCGCCGCGTTCACGATGCGCTATGGCCCCGGTTTGCCCGTCGCCGGCGAATGGGACCCTTCCCAGAACCTCAGCAACGGCGGCGAGCCCTTGAAGGTCTCGCACGGGGCAGGCACGGCGGTGCGCGACTTCGACTACGACGACAGGTCCCCCTGGCCGGAGGCGCCCGACGGCGACGGCCCCTCGCTGGTCCTCGACGACCCGGCGTCGAACCCGGACCATGCGCTGGCGGGCAGCTGGCGAGCCAGCCACGCCCCGTTCGGCTCCCCCGGCGCCGCCGACATCGCGTCGCCCTTCCTCGCCTGGATGGCCGCGATGGGCTTCGCCGACCCACTCGCCGACCCGACCGGGAGCGGCGTCTCGAACCTCGCCGCCTACGCCCTCGGCGCCGACCTCCTCCCCGCGCGCGCCCAAGGCACCCCGACGGCATCGGTCGTGACCGTCGGTGGGACGGAGTTCCCAGCGATCACCTATCGGGTGCGGAGCGGAGCGACCGACATCGACTCCATCGTCGAAACCAGCACCGACCTCGCCACATGGCAGACCGGCACCACCGTCCCGTTCGCGACCGTCGACAACGGCGACGGCACCCAAAGCGTCACCGTCCGCGCAACGAGCCCCCTCACCGGCGAACGGCGGCTCTACCTGCGGCTGCGGCTGGAGCTGCAGTGAGCGATTTGATGCGGGGAGCGAGGCGTGTTCGGACGCGATCACGTTGGAGCCTCAGCAAGGCGTCAGGGGAAGTGCCGGAGGCACAGGAGAGAGCAGCCCGGGGGTGGAGCGCCTCAGTGCCTCGCTTGAGAGGTCGTTGATCGTTGTTCGCGCCCTGGCGCGGGGCGCGGGCGGGGTTTGCATGGGCGGATCGGCGGCACGCGGGGACGCGTGCCCTCCGGTTCGGGCAGGATGCGCCTCGCGCGCGGGTGCGCGGGCACTGAGGGCGGTCGATGACTCTCTAGCCCGGATCGATCACCACATTCGTAGGCGAGGCGCTGCCATTCGTTGACGCTGAGTAGGCGGCGGCAGGGACAGGCGAAGCGGCTGGGTGAACACCCTGCCCGAGCCGGTCACCACGCCAACACCCTCAGCGTCAACGAGGGCGAGCCACAGCCCGGAGCTTGGTGATCGATTCGGGCTAAGTTTCCGGTTGGCCGCGCGTCGTCTTGATCGGAAGCTGCCGAACTGATGCGCGCGCGAATTCTGGCCTCCCTCTGTTTCGCCCTCCTGATCGCCGTGGTGGTGTGGCTGGCCTCAGGTCAAGCGCGGCTCGCCCGCCAGGTGCGCGAGCTGAAGAAGCAACTCACGGTTCTCCATGACGAACGCCTCAGGGGCGCGGGCGGCGGCGCCCCCAGCACGCTCGGAGCCGCTCCAAGGCCGGGGCCGGGCTTGCAGCGGGCGGGCGGATCCGGGGCGGGTGCCGTCGTCAGGCGCCCCGAAACGACCGGTTCCCCCGAAGGTGAGATCGGGGCACTGCGCGCCCAGGTCGAGACGCTCACCGGCGAGTTGGCCCGGATGCGACCGGTGGTGACCGAGCGCACGGACGCGGCTGACGCCGCCCGGCGCGCCGGGTATCTGGAGCCGGTCGATGCTCCCGAGCTCAGCTCCGACTGGAAGCTGAATTCCGGTCGGCGCTGGGGCGAAGAGCAGGTGCTCGGCGAGCCCAACACGCTCCAACACGGCGACCTCCCCACCGCTTGGGCGCCCGAGGAACCCGATGGCGGCGAGGAGTAGTTGCAGGTGCAGTTCGACGACGCCGTGCCGCTCGCCGAGATCAACGTCCACGAGTCGCTCAACCCGGGCGCGATCCGCCAGGTCGCGGTGCTCATGCCGGACGGCAGCGAACGGGTGGTCTGGGAGGGCGAGTTCGAGGCGGCGGACGAGGCGCCCGAACTCGTCGAGCGCGCCTTCCAAGTGAACGAGGAGATCACCGCCGATTCGGTACGGATTTACATGGACACCGCCCGCGTGCGCGGCTGGAACGAGATCGACGCGGTCGAGCTGGTCGGCGCCGATGGCTCCCGCCAATGGGCGTCGGGGGCGAGCGCGAGCAGCACCTACGCGAACCGGTGAGGGCGGCCCACCCCGATCACCCCGATCAACCCGAAAACGCCCAGAGCAGCTTCTGCGAATCCTCGTCCAGCGCGTCCGAGTCGCGGATCAGGTAGAGGTCTTCGGCGACGTCCTGGATCAACACCCCGCCGCCCTCGAGCTTGCGCGGCCAGCTGCCGAGGCGCGTCTCGAAGGTGCGCACCCCCGAGGCGGTGCGCACCTTCCAGATCCGCAGGTCGATGTCGGTCTCGATCGAATCGATGCCCGTCACCTCGATCACGAACGCCGCGTCCGCCAGCGCGGTCGACAAGGCGTCGCCGCTCGCAGGGTCGAGGTCGGCCGGGTCCTCGACCAGCCCCACCTCCTTGCCGTCGCCATCGAGCAACGAGAAGAAACGCCCCGGCTCCGACATCGGGAAGCACGGTTTCGCGCGCACGTCGGTACCGTCGCACTGCAGTTGGCCGCTCGGGGTGAGGGTGAGTCTCATTTCATGGCTACGCTTACACGCATTCCTGTTCCCGGCCAGCCTCGCGACGAGTTCAGCGACGAGACAGAGGGGCGATTTGGGCAAATTGGAAAACGATTCGCGCCGGAACGGGGAGTCCGACAGGCTCCTAGCCCGGGCTAGGGAGGGCTAGGGAGAATGGCGCTTGGTTAACCCGGATCGATCACCACATTCGCAGGCGAGGCGCTGCCATTCGTTGACGCTGAGTAGGCGGCGGCAGGGACCGGCGAAGCGGCTGGGTGAACACCCTGCCCGAGCCTGTCACCACGCCAACATCCTCAGCGGCAACGAGGGCGAGCCACAGCCCGGAGCTTGGTGATCGATTCGGGTTAAGCATAGTCATCGACGGGTGGCAGCGTCCCGGTGCCCGCTCGCTTGGAGCCGTCAAGGCATCCGGAGCGTCCCGGTGGCTCGGGCCGCTGGTTTCATGGCGGGGTCCTTCCGGCGCTGCGCTTGTCAGGATGACACAGCGCCTCCTTAGGAGGGCTGGTGGCCATCCCCACACGCCGCGCCCTCAACTCGCCGGGATTGTCACCCTGAGCAACGCGAAGGTCTGCCCACCGCGGTCCGCGCCTCCGGAGCCCTCCGCGGTTCAGTAATCAGGCAAGGCGCCGGACAAGGCTCTGAAAATTTAACTTTGTATCACAAAGTTAATGCTTGCGGGGACGCGGCATCGGGTCGATCTGCGTGCTGAGATGAAGATCGACATCATCGTGGTGTATGTGCCCCGCTACGAGCGGGGGCACGAGAAAAACTTCGTGCCACCGATCACCGGGATCCATCTCGCCGCCCTGACCCCCGATCGGCATGAAGTCCGGGTCATCCATCAACAGCTGGAGGCTCCAGACTTGGAGAGCGACGCCGACCTGATCGCGCTCTCGTTCTTCAGCGGCTTCGCCCCGGAGGCGTATCGGCTGGCGATCGAGTACCGCCGGCGAGGGAAAACGGTGATCGCTGGCGGACCCCATGTGACATTCTCGCCCGACGAGGCGAGCGAGTTCGTCGATGCGATCGTCACGGGTGAAGCGGAGTCCGTCTGGGCGACGCTGCTCGCCGACGTCGAGCGCGACCAGCTCAAGCCGCGCTACTTTGGCGAGGCCCTCCCCTTGGGGGATCTCCCCACGCCCCGCTACGACCTTCTGCCCAGGAGCTTCTTTGTCCCCCGCGTGATCCAGGCGACCCGCGGATGCCCCTTCCGCTGCACGTTCTGCACGGTGCCGACCTTGAACCCCGGCTTCCGGGTACGCCCGGTGGAGTCGGTGATGGCCGACGTGGACTACGATGACTTCCCGCACTGGTGGCAGCGCAAGGTCGTGTGGTTTTGGGACGACAACCTGACGGCGAAACGCAGCTACATCCGCGAGCTGCTCGCGGCGATGGTGCCGAGAAAGCGATGGTGGCTGACGCAGGCGAGCATGGACATCGCCGATGATCCGGAACTGCTCGATCTCATGAAGGCGAGCGGATGCATCGGGATCTTCTTCGGCATCGAGTCGTTCGGAGACGCTTCGCTCGACTTCGCCGGCAAGCGCCAGAACAAGGTCGACGACTATCGGCGGAAGATCGCCGAGCTACACAGGCGCGGCATCTGTGTCATGGCGGGGTTCATTTCGGGGTTGGATGGGGACACCCCCGAGAGTATCCGGGCGATGGCTGCACAGCTGGACGAGATCGGGGTCGATGTGCCGTTCCTGAGCATCCTCACTCCGTTCCGGGGGACGCCCGACTACAAGCGCTACCAGGACGAGGGGCGGCTCTTGCCCGATCGCGGTTGGGAGTTCTACAACGGCTACAACGTCACCTTCGAGCCCCGCTTGATGTCGGTCGGCGAGCTGCTGGACGCGCATCGGGGCTTGTGGTCAGAGGCCTTCTCGATGCGGCGCTCGCTCGGGCGGATCCTGCGCGGGATCCGCCGGTTGCGCTTCGGCGCCTTCCTCATGTCCGCTATGATGAACGGCTTCTATGCGCTGAAGGCCTTGAGGAAGAACCGCCCCGTCGACTTCACCCAAAGGAATGCGTTTGAGGCCATGGACCAACTGTTGAGGGACGAGATGCATCCCGCCCAGCACGGGGAGAGGGTTCAGCTGCCGTCGAGGCGAAGCGCATAGTCGCCTGCGGGGAGGGTGTTCCCCGCCAGCGTGTCAGCTCGACGCCTTCGCCCCCAGACCGCCGCCGGGCTCCCAACGGCACTGATCGAGGTCGATCCGCCCATCGTGGAACCCGACCCCCTCGGCCTCCAACTTGGTTCGCTGAACGTCCTCACACCCGGGCTCGCTGCGCGCGCTGATCTCGCCACGCGCGTTCACCACCCGGTGCCAAGGCAGGGGCGAGCCCTGGGGCAGATCGTGCAGGGCGTAGCCGACCTGCCGGGCGTGCTGCGGGAACCCCGCCAGCGCGGCGACCTGACCGTAGGTGGCCACGCGACCGCGCGGGATCGCGGCGACGACGGCGTAGATGCGCTCCCGGATGTCGCTCATCGCGTCGCCCTCACGCGTTCACCTTCTGCATCTCCACCGACTTGCGGAACAGGCCGCCCTCGATCTCCATCAGCGCGTCGGGGCTGCCCTGTTCGGCGATCTTGCCATCCTTGAGGACGAAGATGCGGTCGGCCTTCTTCAGGGTCGAGAGGCGGTGGGCGATGGCGAAGGTGGTGCGCCCTTCCACCAACCGGTCGAGGGCCTGCTGGATCTTCGACTCGGTCTCGGAGTCGACGCTGCTGGTGGCCTCGTCGAGGATGAGGATCTTCGGGTCATGCAGCACCGCGCGCGCGATCGACACCCGCTGGCGCTCGCCGCCGGAGAGCGTGTGGCCGCGCTCGCCGACCATGGTGTCGTAGGCCTGCGGCAGGCCGCAGATGAACTCGTGGGCGTTGGCGGCGCGGGCGGCGGCGATGATCTTCTCGCGCGGGGCGTCGCGCATGCCGTAGCGGATGTTGTCGAGGATGGTGCCGTGGAACAGGAAGGGGTCTTGCTGCACCATGCCCACCTGCTGCCGGAAGGCGCCGAGGTCGAGCGTCCCCAGCGGGTGGCCGTCGATGCGGATCTCGCCACCGGTGATCTCGTAGAAGCGGACGATGAGGTTGGTGAGCGTGGTCTTGCCGACGCCCGAGTGGCCGACCAGCCCGATCATCTCGCCGGGCGCCACTTTGAACGAGATGTCGCGCAGCACCGGCCGCACGGCGTCGTAGCCGAACGAGACGGCGTCGAACTCGACCTCGCCGCGCACCGGGTCGAGGACGACGGCGTTCTCGGGGCGCTGCAGTTCGGATTCGGTGTCGAGCAGGTCGAACACACGCCGCGCCGAGCTGAGCGAGCGGTTCACCATGCGCGCCATCTGCCCGAAGACCTCGATCGGCTGGAAGAACATGCCGGCGTAGAGCAGGAAGGCGACGAACTTGCCCAGCGTCAGCGCGTTGTCGGACTCACCGGTGAGGCGCGGCAGGGCGACGAACCACACGGTCACAGTGACGAGGTGGATCGACAGCATCAGCAGCGGCCAGAAGCGCGTCCAGCTGTGGTGGACGAAGTTGAAGGTCTCGAGCGTGTCGGCGTTGCGCTCCCCGAAGCGCTTCCGCTCGTGCTCCTCCTGGTTGAAGGACTTCACCACGCGGATGCCGGGCACGGTGTCGGCGATGACGTCGTTGAGCGATGACCACTTGCGCCAGGCGCGGGTGAACAGCCGCTGCATGGCCTTGCCGTTGGTGACGATCGCCCAGATCATGAACGGCACCGGCACCACCATCACCAGCCCGAGCTGCAGGTCCATGCCGAGCAGGGCGACGCTGAGTACCAACAAGGTGATGGCGGACAGCGCGACCTCCACCACGCCGAAGGCGACGAACTCCCAGATGCGGTCGGTGTCGGCGCCGACGCGGCTGATCACCGAGCCGGTCTGCGTCTTGGAGAAATAGGAGACGCTGAGGCGCTGGACGTGGGCGTAGACCTCGTTGCGCAGGTCGTAGGCGACGTATTCGCCGAGGATCGCCATGACGCGGAAGCGCACCCACAAGCAGAAGGTGCGCAGCAGGTAGGCGGCGGCGATCGCGGCGAGCACGACGCCCGCCAACGAAGCGGCCTCCGCGTCCTCGCCGAGCACGTCGTCGATCATGAAGCGCGCCAGCCACGGTGGCGCCAGCGAGGTCAGGGCCAGCACCGCGCCGGCGACCGTGCCCAGGATCACCTGCGTGCGGTACGGCTTCAGGTAGGCGAGCAGCCGCCAGACCACCGTGAGCTTGTTCTGCGAGACGGTCGCCTGCGCCTTCTTGATCGGCCGGGTCAGGCCGGCGAGGTAGGGTTCGTCTGGGTCGCCATCGATCGGGATCGCGGCGCCCTCGGCGCCCTGCTTGAGGATGAAGGCGACGTTGCCCATCGCGTCTTTCTGGCGGTGCGTGTAGCGCAGCACGGCGAGCGCCGGCCCGTCAGGGTCGCCCACCAGGGTGACGACGTTCCCGCTCAGCGCGGGCGTCTCCTTGACCGCCGTGATCTTCGCGCGCTCGACGACGGCGATGTCCGAGCCATCCGCGACCGCGACCTTGTTCTCGGTCAGCGCGACCCAGCGCTCAGCGAGTTCGTGCCGCGCGTCCAGGTCGGCCAGCGCGTAGAGCTGCACCGGCTCGCCTCCACAGGCCGCGACGATCCGCTCCCGCACCGCGCCCGGCATCGCCGCGGGCTGGTCGAGGTAGCGATCGACCAAGGCCTGGTCGCGCTGGCGCTGTGGGTCGGCGGGCAAGGGAGCGGCGCAAGCCCTCCCGATAGGGCTTGGAGGCCCGTTCCGCAAGCGGCACTCAGCCTCCGACCATCGCCAGCGCGTCCGCCGCCTCCGCACCGTCGTGGACCACCGCCATCAGGGCGCGGGTGATGCCGGCGGGGTTCTCGTGCTGGATGACGTTGCGCCCGTAGACGATCCCGGCGACCCCTTGGCCGATGAGCGCCTCGGTGCGGGCGAGGATTTCCGCGTCCGGCACCTTGCCGCCGCCGCGCACCAACACCGGCACCTCGCCGGCGACCTCGACGACGCGGTGGTAGAGCCCGACGTCGTCGGTGGGGTCCGCCTTGATGATGTCGGCGCCGAGCTCGACCGCCTGCCGGACGAGGGGGAGGATCTTCTGCTCGTCGCCGTCGACCATGTAGCCGCCGGCCTCGGCGTTGGGGCGGAAGACGAGCGGCTCGACCATCATCGGCATCGCGTAGCGCTCGCACTCCGGTTTCAGGCGCAGGATGTTCTCGAGGCACTGCGCGTGGACCTCGTCGGCACCGGGGATCTGGAAGAGGTTCACGCAGACGCAGGCGGCGTCGAGCTGCACGGCCTGCAGCGCCGCGTCCTCGATCACCGCGCTCAGCGGCGCCGAGGGCAACTCCTTGCCGTAGATGTTGGCGACATCGACGCGCAGCACCAGCGAGGGTTTCGCGCGGCCGGGGATCGCCTGCAAGTGGCGCGCCTGGCCGACGGTGAGCTGGACGGCATCGGGCCCGGCGTCGACCACCGTGCGGATCGCGGCGGCGGCGTTCTCGATGCTGCCGAGGAAGCCGAACTGATTGAAGAAGCCGTGGTCGATCGCCACGTCGAAGCAGCGTCCGGATTTGGCGTTGAAGAGGCGTTTGAGGCGGAAGTCGTTCATGGAGGTGAAGGTGCGGAGGTTGGCAGCGATTCAAAGGGCGACCTGCCCGCGCTGGCAAGGGGAAAGGCGGCCGGAGCGAGAACGGAACCGATGCTCGCTCCGGGAGATGCTCGTGGGTGCCGCCGTTTCCATCGTGCGCGGAACAGCCCCGACGAGTCGGGTTCCCAACCTGGGAGGCGCTGGGATCATTCAACACGGATGGCTTCGGGGGCGCGGGCCGTGGAGGGAGGCCCTTCGCGTCGCTCGGGGTGACAGCCCAGGAGTGGAATGCCGGGCGTGTGGCGGGTTTCGACCCCCGCGGGGAGCCCGGCGTGTCCTCCTGACAAGCGCAGCGCCGGAAGGACCCCGCCATGCAACCGGCGCGCCGAGCCACCGGGACGCCCCGGATGCCTTGACGGTCACCGAGCGAGCGGGCACCGAGACGCTGCCACCCGTCGAGGCCGATCCTCAACCAAGCGGCATTCGATCTGGGGCGGGCTAGGAGCCTGTCGGACTTGCCCGTTCCGGCCCGGATCGTTTTAGAATTTACCCAAATCTCCCCGCGGCCTCGTCGCTGATCTAACCCGGATCGATCACCAAGCTCCGGGCTGCGGCTTGCCCTCGTTGATGCTGAGGGTGTTGGCGTTGGGATCGGCTCGGGCAGGGTGTTCACCCAGCCGCAGCGCCGATCCCTGCCGCCGCCTACTCAGCCTCAACGACTGGCGGCACCTCGCCTGCGGATGTGGTGATCGATCCGGGCTAAGGCAACTCGGCGCTCAGCCTGACGAAGATGCGGTCAGCGCCGCCCGCGTCGAACACGACCTGGCGGACCTCGACGCCGCCGACCGTCTCGATGAGTGCGTTGCTCTCGGGCACGAACTCCGTCCACGAGCCGGCCTGCAAGTTGGCGCTCCTCTCAAATTTCCAGGGCACGCCGATCGCGTCTGGATCGATGCGGTAGGTCAGGGAGAACTGGGACCCATCGCGCGATGCCGCCGAGAGGGGGCTGGTGCCGGGGAGATTCGGGTCGCCGCCGGTCAGATACTCGAGGACGTTGTCGAGCCCGTCGGATTCGGGATCGGCGAAGGGTGCCGCGTCGCCCGTCGCCAAGTAGGTCCCGAAGTGGGAGTGGCGCCAGGTCTCCAGCGGGGTGAGGGCTTTCTCGAGAGCGAGTTCTGCCATCAAGATTCCGTGGCCGGCGTTGTTGTCGAACCCGGGGGCTTCGATGTCGATGCAGCTCGTCTCCAGGATGGTGCGGAGCTGGGAGTTGGTGAGGCCCCGGTCCTTGCTGAGCACCAGCGCGGCGATAGCCGCGCAATGGGGCGCCGCAGCGCTCGTGCCGTAGAAGGGGTTGAGCCCGCTGTCCGCCGGCAAGGTCGTGGCCCCACCGTCCGCGCCGGTGATGGCGGGGGTCTGCAGCAGCGTGCCGCCGCCGGTGGCGGCCAGGAAGTTCCCCGGTGTCATCGGCGTCCCATCCGGGTGGTAGAACATGCGGTGCGGCCCGTCCGACGACGAGGCCTCGGTCGCCGAGGCGCTGCTGAAGGCGCCGGGGAACGGCACCGAGGCGTCCGACGACGCGACGCAGACACAGTTCGCCGTACCGGCGTGACCGATGGTCTGGCCCGCCGTCTGGATATCGAGCGGGCCGCCCGTGCAGGAGATGCGCACGTAGCGGGCGGCTGCGGCGTCGGCTTTCCAGATGACGATGCGCTCGCCAGGCTGCGCGTCCGCGTACTCGATGGGCTCGTCGTCGCCGTCCTGGGTGTCCGTGCCGGCCGAGGTGATCGTCGTCCCGTCAGCGCTGAGCACGATGACGTCGTAGTCATTCGCCGAGGAATTGTATTCGTCGCTCCACTGCAGGACGACCTCCGACTCGTCGCTGGTCATCGAGTTGTAGGTGGCGGGGCCGAAGTCGTGAACCCGCCCTCCGGGGAGCAGAGGATCCGTGCCGCCGTCGGCGAAGTCGCCCTCCCAAGTGGTGGAGTTCCCGCTCTTGAGGTTGCCCTCGTTGCCCGAGGAGGAGAGGTAGAGCGCGCCGCCGGCAACCACCTGATTGATCGCCTTCCCGATCTCGTCGTCTTGGAACTGCCACTCGTTCGGATAGGAGATGTCATCGACGATGATGTCGCAGCCAGCGTTGTGCAGCATGACGATGGAATCGGCGAAGAACGCCTTGCCGCCGACCGCGCTGGCGAAGACGATTTTCGCCCCTGGCGCGATGTCGTGGACGATCTCCGACATCGCGGTGCCCTCGCCGATCCCGGAGCCCGCGCGCCCGGGGAGGATGGTGAAGTCGTGGGGCAGGTCCCCAGAGGCGATGGAGTCGGCGGCATGATCGCCGGCGCCCGAAGCGGTCGAGTCCGAGATCACCCCCACCGTGACCCCAGTCCCGTCGATGCCGAAGCCCGCCCGCGCGGCGTCCGCGCGGTGCGCCTTGTCGCCCTCGGAGGTCACCGAACCCGTGTGGGTGGTCGGCTGCTTCCCGTGGGAGATCCTCTCCACCTCAGGGCGCGCGGCGATCCGGCCGAGCGCCGCCGGTGGCAAGCAGGCTCGGACCGAAGCCCAGCGGGGCGACTCGTAGATCACGATGCCGCCGCACCCCTCGATCCCCTCGCGCAGACCGGGGCTCGGCGGGGCGGAGATGTCGACCAGGACATGGCCGCGTTCGTCGCAGGATAGGTTCGAACGGATGCCCGGCGCACCGGCGACGGCCCGCCCGCCGGAGGTCTCGCGCGCGAGGTAGAGCAGCTTCGATTGAATTTTCCGCTCGGCCTCCGTGCGCGATGCCTTCTCCTCCCTGAGGGCTCGAAATTGGTCGGCGAGCGTGGCGGCTGGTCCGGTGGCGGCCGCGTTGAGAGACGAAAAGACCAGTGAGGCGGCGAGGAGTCGCAATGGATGCATGAGATGGCGATCGGGGGATGGGGTGGTTCGGGGAGGGCGGCAAGGCCTGAGATGCGCTTCCGCCCCTCTCCCTCCAAGGCCCAAATTACGGAGACGGGCCGGGCCGATCTATGGGACCTTAGTCCCATAGCGCTGCCGCTCCGGCTGGCCGATGCTGGCCGCCTTTGCCACGGGCAAACAGCGACCGACAGTGCCCCGGCGCGCCGGATGGAGCGCGGACTCGGCCGAAGAGGATTGGCGCTCGGTTAAGCCGGGTTCCCGGCGGTTTGGGTCGAGAACGGAGCCGATGCTCGCTCAGGGAGATCCTCGTGGGTGCCGCCGTGAACACCCTGCCCGAGCCGGTCACCACGCCAACACTCTCAGCGTCAACGAGGGCGAGCCACAGCCCGGAGCTTGGTGATCGATTCGGGTTAGCCGTGCGCGGAACAGCCCCTCGGAGTCGAGTCCCCAACCGGGAGGCGGTGGGATCGTTCAACACGAATGGCTCCGGAGACGCGGGCCGCGGTGAGAGGCCCTTCGCGTTGCTCAGGGTGACCACTCCGCGGACTTGAGGGCGGTCAGGGCGGTGTGAGGGGATGGCCACCAGCCCACTCAAGGAAGGGCTGTGTCCTCCTGACATGCGCAGCGCCGGAAGGACCCCGCCATGAAACCCGCGGGTCGAGCCACCCGGACGCCCCGGATGCCTTGACAGCTCCAAGCGAGCGAGCTCCGGGACGCTGCCACCCGTCGATGCCTATCCTTAAAGGAGCGCCATTCGGCCGAAGAGGGCCGCTTGAAACCGCGGTCGAGTAACGGCAAGCCGTCAGAGGAGGGAACACCCTCCCTATGGCCACTCCCCTTCCCCGCTTCGCCGCCGCCGCACTCGCCGCGACCCTGACCTTCTCCCTCGGCAGCCCCGCCCGGGCGGGCCGCGAGCCGGCCCCGCCGCCACAGGTCGCGGGGGCGTTGGAGGCGCGCGCCGCCGACGGTTCTGGAGCCGTTCTGTTCCTGCCTTTGCAGCGGACCGATGTCCGGCTCCGCATGAAGGGCGGGGTCATCGAGTCGACCGTGACCCAGGCGTTCCGCAACGTCACCGGCGACGCGCTGGAGGCCGTCTACCTCTTCCCGCTGCCGCCGGACGCGGCGGTCACCGACATGCGGTTCCGGGTCGGCGAACGCCTTGTCCACAGCGAGGTCATGGCGCGCGCCGATGCCCAAGAAGTCTACGCGGAGGCGCGGGAGGAGGGAAAGCGCACCGCCCTGCTCGAACAGGAGCGGCCGAACATGTTCACGACCTCCGTCGCCAACATCCTCCCCGGCGAGACCGTCGAGGTGTCCTTCACGGCGGTGGGTGCGGCGGCCTTCGAACGGGGAAAGTACACGGTCGCCTTCCCGATGGTGGTCGGCCCGCGCTACACCGAGGCGGGGACACCTGACCCGCAACGCATCACCGCGCCGCTGTTGGGGCCCGGCGTCGATCCCGGCCACCGCCTGAGCTTCAACATGCGCGTCGCGGGCGTCCCGGTGGCGGCGATCGCCTCGCCGACACACCCGTTGCTCTGGCGCGAGTCGGCGGCCGCCGCGGGACAGTTCGACGTTTGCCTGCGGGAGGGCGAAGTTTTGCCGAACGCCGACCTCGTGATCGAGATCCGGGTGGACGAGGCCGATAGGCCGCGGGCCACGATGCTCGCCGAGGGCGGGCACGGCCTGCTCACGGTGTACCCGCCCCGCTTGGAGGCGGTCGCGCCGCAGCGTCGGGACGTCGTCTTCGTGATCGACACCAGCGGGTCGATGGGAGGGGCGCCCCTGCGTGAGGCGAAGGCCGGCTTGGCGGAATGTTTGCGCCAGCTGCGACCGGGGGACGCCTTCAACGTCGTGCGCTATTCGAGCGGCTTCAGCGCCTGGTCACCGCGCCTGCGCGGCTTCTCGGACGAAGCTCTGGCCGACGCCGAGGCCTTCGTCGTCTCGCTGACCGCGGGCGGCGGCACGCGGCTCCAACCCGCGCTGGCCAGCGCCATGGCCAGCGCGTGGCGGCCGGGGGCGGTTCCCTTCATCGTGCTGCTCACCGACGGCGCCGTCGGGCACACGGCGGGTTTGGTGCGCCTGCTCGACGATCAGCTCGGCCGCTGCCGCGTGTTTCCGGTCGGGATCGGCAGCGCGCCGAACGCGTTCCTCGTGCGCGAGCTCGCCGCCGCCGGACGTGGCGACGCGCGCTTCGTCCACGCTGGCAGACAGATCCAAGGCGAGATGACGGCGCTGTTCGCATCGATCGATGCGCCGGTGCTGACCGACGTGGAGCTGAGGTGGCGGGGCGAAGACGGCGCCGCCCTCGACGTCCGCCACTACCCCGACCCGGTGCCCGACCTGTTCGGCG
This sequence comes from Verrucomicrobiia bacterium, assembly GCA_030430255.1. Lineage (GTDB taxonomy): Bacteria > Verrucomicrobiota > Verrucomicrobiia > Verrucomicrobiales > DEV007 > JAUIGD01. The sequence continues at coordinate 5,490 of JAUIGD010000031.1, read as the reverse complement.
ACCGCCCGTTGCAGGTCGTGGCCAAACTCCCCGATGGCTGCGAGCGCGGCTCAGTCGAGATCTCCGGCAGGCTCGGCGACCGGCGGGTGCGCTTCGAGCGCGCCTTCGCCACCGAGGCCGTGCCTCGGCGTGGGGCGATGGCCGCCCTGTTCGGGCGCGCCCAAATCGACCAACTGATGCGGCGCCGCGTGCTCGCCCCCGGGGAGCGCGCCGAGCTGGAGGACGCGATCACCGCGCTCGGCCTCGAATATCAGCTCGTCACCGAGTTCACCGCGCGGGTCGCGGTCGACCAGGCCGGCGCCCGCGCTGGCGGCGCGCCGCTGGTGCGCGAACGGGTGCCCCTCCCGACCCCGCGCGGCGTCGTCGCCGCCCGCCCGCCCGCGGCCCCGGTGCCCGGCGGCGACCCGCGGCTGCGCTTCCCGAAGCCGGTGTTCATCGGCACCCCCGTCCGCGTGCGCCGCGCCAACCTCGACCCCGACCCGCGCCCGAGGCTGACGTTGAACGCGCCCCCCGAAGCCGAGCTGTTGAGCCGCGACTGCGCGGTCACCTCCAGCGACCCCGCGCCGATCATCGGCGACTTGGGGATGGTCGTCGACGGCGACAAGGACGGCGCCGACGGGAGCTACGTCGAGCTCGCGCCCGGCCGCCAGTGGGTGCAGCTCGATCTGGGTTTCAGCGCCAAGCTGTTCGGCATCGTCCTGTGGCACTTCCACAAGAGCGCCCGCGCCTACGACGACGTGGTCGTGCAGATCTCCGACGACCCGGAGTTTCGGACCGGCGTCACGACGGTCTTCAACAACGACCACGACAACTCGTCCGGCTTCGGCGCCGGCCGCGACCTCGCGTGGATCGAGACCAACCACGGGCGGGTCCTCGACATCGCCGGCACCCCGGCCCGCTACCTCCGCCTCTACAGCAACGGCAACACCAGCGACGAGCTCAACCACTACGTCGAGGTCGAGGTGTTCGGCGTGCGTTGAGCTACGGCGCGATGCGGTAGCTGCGGGCGGGGTCGGGGTTCGGGTCGGTCGCCTGCAGGAAGCCGTTCGGGTTGGCGTTCTCGGTGGTCAGCGGGTTCCAGGTGCCGCCGCCGTCGGTGCTGAACTCCACCGTCGAGGCGCCGGCGGGGGCGTTGATGAAGAGCAGCTCGGTGACCCCGCCTGAAGTCTCGACGAGGAGCAGGTCGGGCGTCGGCGGCGCCACCGACAGGGACACCAGGCGGTAGAAGATCCGCTGGTCGTCGGGCAGCAGGTCGATGAACTCCAGGTCGCCGACGGCGTCGGCCGTGGCGCGGCCGTAGTCGAACCAGCCCTGCAGGTTCATCGAGCGCTGGACCGCGTAGGTGCCGGGGGCGAGCCCCGCCGAGGCGAGGCGTAGGGTGCCGTCGGGGAGCCGCTCGATGAGGTCGATCGGGAAGCGCTCGCGGTCCTCGGGGTCCTCGACGGTGACCGTGATCTCGCCCACGCCGTCGAGGTCGGACTCCGAGCGGATGACGTAGTTGAAGGTGTCCGAGCCGCTGAAGTTGGCGGGCGGGGTGTAAGTGAGCTGACCGTTCGACACCTCGATGTCCGCGCCCTCCGGCGAGGCGGCGTCGGCACCGACGAAGGAGATGCTCCCGCCCTCGGGGTCGGTGTCGTTGGCGAGCAAGGTGGCGACCGCCACGGTCACCGAGTCGCCCTTCTGGGTGAGCGCGAAGTCCGGGTTGGCGATCGGCGGTTGCAGGGCCTCCGACACGACGACCGCGAAGGTGCGCGTCGCCGAGCGCGGGTCCGTCGGGTGGTCGTCGGTGACGCGCACGGTGACCGCGTGGCTGGCCAGCGCCTGTTCGTTGGTCGGGGTCCAGTAGATGACGCCGCCGATGGGGTCGACCACCATGCCCTCGGGTTTCTCGACGAGCGAGTAGGCGAGGCTTTGCGCCGGGGCGTCCTGGTCGCCCGCCTCGAGGATATAGAGGAAGGTGGTGAGCGGGTCGGCGCCCTGCGGCGGGATCGAAGCCAGCACGGGCGCGAGGTTGGTGTCCTCGACGGTGACCGTGAACGACTCGCTGTCGGTCAGGCCTCCGGGGTCGGTGACCGTGACGGTGAGGTTCGCGACCCGGCCGCCGTCGTTCTCCGAGGTGACCCAGAGCAGGGTGCCGGCGTCGGGGTCGACCGTCACGCCGCCGACGTCCGAGCTCAGCGAGAAGGTCAGCTCCGAGCGGAGGTTGTCGGGATCGCCGCCGTCGATCGTCCAGGTGAAGGTCGAGCCCTCGCCGATCGTAAAGTTCGGGATGTTGGCGAGCGCGGGCGGTTGGTTCTCGCCGGTGGCGGTGGTGAAGGCGTCTGGCGAGAGCTTCATCTCCTCGTTGCCCGCGTTGTCGACGGCGACCGAGTAGAAGGCGTACTGCACGCCGGGCGCACCGTTGAAGATGGCGCCGGTCTCGCGCGTGCCGTCGAGCCAGAGGGTGAAGGGCGCGCCGTCGGCGGAGACGAAGATGTCGTAGGCGGCCACCGCGCGGTTGTCGGAGCCCGTCCAGGTGACCGGGAAGTCCGGCTGCGAGAAGGCGGGCAGCGGGTTCACCCCGCTGGTCGGCGGGTCGATGTCCGGGTTCGGCGCGACCTGGTAGTGCAGGGTGTAGGAGCCGGTGCTGTCGCAGTCGGCGATGTGCAGGACGTCCTCGTAGACCGGGCGCAGGCCGAGGCCGATGAAGGTGCGGTCGGTGGTCCAGGCGTTGTAGTCGAGCGGCAGCTCCAGGCCGTCGGAGCGGACGACGCGGGTCAGCTGGTAGTTGCCGGCGCCCGGGTCCGGGACGCGGATGTACCACCACCCGGCGCCGGCGGCGGCGTCGAGCTGCACGGTGAGGTTCGCGGGGGTGAGCTCGCCCGTGACGGTCGCCGCTTCGAGCACGGTGACGATGTCGGTGGTGCCGTCCGAGTAGTGGACGGTGTCCGGGTAGTCGTTGAGGTCCGGCACGTCGTTGACGAGGAAGTCGGGCGCGCCGTCGTCCTTCGCGCCGAGCGCCATGATCATGTGGTTCATCTCGTGGATCTCGACGTTCTGCAGCAGCGAGATGCGCGGGTCGCCGAGGCCGGTGACGTGCTCGAAGGTGGCGGAGTAGTCGATGAACAGGCCCTGCAGGGTCGAGGTCATCAGCCAGGTGGCGATACGGCGCTGGCCCGGTGCGACGTCGCCGAAGTTCGCCGTCAGCGAGGGCGTGAGGTTTTGGCCGTCGACCTGGGTGCCGATGATTTTGAAGTCGATGAGCAGGCCGCGCTCGTTCTCGACGATCTCCGGCTGGCCCGAGATGATCTTCAAGTTGCGCGCCGGGCCGTTGCCGTTGTTCTCGACCATCACGGCGAGCTTGTAGGGGATCACCGGCTCGTAGGCGTCGGTGTGCGGGTCGTCGGAGAAGACGTCGCGCTGGTGGAAGTATTTCAGGGACAGCGAGGCGTCCGGTTTGACGGTGATCGGCACGTCCTCGACGGGGATGTTGAAGACGGTGCCGGCGAGGTTGTAGGTGATGGTGCCGCCGACGGTGTAGCGGCGGTCGCCCTCCTGGGCCGCGGTGTCGCGCGGGATCAGCGTCCACTGGGCGACGCCGGTGCTGGCCGGGGCGACCGAGCCGCTGCCGTCGATGGCGCCGATTCCCTCCAGCTTCGTCACCTGGACGTTGAAGAGGTCGCCGGCCGGCTCGCCGTTCTCGTCGCGGACGTCGAGGGTGAAGCCGACGTCGGTGAGCTGGACGTCGTTGAGCTCGTTGCCCAGCTCCAGCGAGGCGAGGAAGGCGGTGCGGGTCATGACGACGTCCTGGTCGAGGCGGATCTTCACCTGGGCGCAGACGCCGCCCGACGGGACGGGCCCGAGCAGGGCCTGCACCTCCGGGAGCTGGAGGATCTCGTCGGTGGTCATGAAGATGTCCGAGTAGTCGATCGGCACTTCGACGGCATCGCGCGGGCGGCCTTTGACGAGCTCGGTCTCGTTGGACTTTCCACCGAGCGTGATCTTGCTCGACTCGGCACCGTTGGAGACGGTGGCGGAGAGTTCGGCGACGAGCGCCAGCTTCGAGCTGACGTCCGCCTTCCAGCCGGTGCCGGTGCAGCCGGAGTAGCCGACCGAGAAGTCGCCCTCGACACCGATCTTGCCCTCGACGGCACCGCCCCAGAGCAGGCCGTCTTTCTTCACGCCGACGGTGCCGGAGACCTTGGCGCCGAGGAAGGGTTTGGCGGTCAGTTTGCCGCCGACGCAGATCTTGGTGTCGCCGCCGCACTCCTTGGTCACTTTGACCGAGATGTCGCCGGAGAGTTCGGTCTCGAGGCCGGCGAAGCCCTCCAGCTCGATCGAGTCGAGGCTGAACCCGCCGCTGGGGCTCACCGCGGGCAAGGTGGCGCCGGCGCCGTACTTCAGCGTGACCTTGGTGGCCATCTTGAACTCGACCTCGGCGGAGGTGTCGATGACGCCGTCCTTGCAGCAGATGCAGACCTTGCCGCTGCTGCCGACGGTGGCTTGGAGCCCCTCGACGCTCATGCCGGCGGGGAGGCGGCTGCTGATCGCCTCGAGCGATTTCGAGAGCAGGTCGGGCGTGCGCAGCCCGACCTCGCCGCCGAGGCAGATCTCGTTGAAGGTGCAGCAGATCTCGGGCTTGGTGAACGAGCTGCTGCTCGATCCGGAGCCGTAGTTGCCGCCCGAGGAGGCGCCGTAGCTATTGAACCAGCCGCCGATGTAGCCGCCGCCGCCGCCGGGACCGCCGGAGCCAGCGCCGCCGCAGTTGCCGCGGACGTTCGAGGCGGTGATGGGCGCGATCTTGGTCGGGCGCGGGCCGCAGGGGTTGACCGACTTCACGCGCCCGCCGGTGCCGCAGGGGACGCTGGCGGCTTTGATCTGGTGGTTCTTCCGGACGGTGCCGTCTTTGGAGAGGGTGACGACGTCGCCATCGTCGTCGAACTCGCCGATGCGGGTGATCGTGACGGGGACGATGAGCGAGGATTTGGCCGGCAGGTCACCGAGGTTCGAGACCAGCGGGGTGAACTCGTAGAACGGGTGTTGGTCGAACTCGATCTCGCCCTCCTCGGCCTTCACCCAGCCCTGGTTCTCGATGTAGAGGTTGACGACCTTGCGCTGGCCGAGGGCGACGAGGTCGCCGACGTCGATGGTGCTCGGGGTGACGGTGACGACCGGCGCGGGCACGTTGGTCTCGAAGGTCGACTCGATGGTCACGCGGTAGACGTCCTCGATCTCGACCGGCTCGACGGTCCAGTTGTAGGTGACCATGTTGCGCGAGATGAAGACCGCCTCGCGCGTGGTCTGGCCGGCGACGACCTGGAAGTTGCCGCGGAAGGAATCGTGGTCGGTCGCCGAGACGGTGACGCTGTACCAGCCCTCGATCAGGCCGGGGAAGGAGGCGACCCCGTCCGCCCCGGTGGTCGCCTGGGCGACCAGCTCGGAGGAGATGGCGTCGCGGACGGAGACCTGTGCGCCCTCGACCCGCGGGGCCTCGGCGGTGAAGAAGGTGTA
>JAUIGD010000437.1 GCA_030430255.1 Verrucomicrobiia bacterium | reverse complement strand
GATGGCGGGGATGGGCGCTCTGGCCGCGTAGTGCGGCGCCCCGCAGGCCGGGGCAGGTCGCCAAGCCCGCCCGGGAAGCCCCGGGGGCCCGGCATGGTCGATATCGCGAGCCGGCCCCGCCCGCGGGGAGAAAACGCGTCACCCTCCGGCCAGAACCCGCGCGCGGTGGCCCCCGCAAACTAAGTCCGACAGGCTCCTAGCCCGGATCGATCACCACATTCGCAGGCGAGGCGCTGCCATTCGTTGACGCTGAGTAGGCGGCGGCAGGGACAAGCGAAGCGGCTGGGTGAACACCCTGCCCGAGCCGGTCACCACGCCAACACCCTCAGCGTCAACGAGGGCGAGCCACAGCCCGGAGCTTGGTGATCGATCCGGGCTAGTCACCGCTGACAACGCGCGCAATAGAACGTCGACCGCCCGCCTTGCACGGCACGGCGCACCGTCGCCCCACATGCGAGACAGGCCTCGCCCTCGCGGTCGTACACCAAGAGCTTCTGCTTGAAATAGCCGGGGCTCCCGTCCTCCCGAAGAAAGTCTCGCAGGGTCGTCCCGCCCTCCTCGATCGCCGCCCCCAGCACGGTTTGGATCGCCTCGACCAAGCGCCCCAGACGCTCCTTCGAGACCCTGCCCGCCCCCCGCGCAGGGTGGATGCCGGCCATCGCCAGCGCCTCGCACGCATAGATGTTCCCCACTCCCACCACGATGTGGGAATCCATGATCAGCCCCTTGATCGCCACTTTCTTGCCGGCGGCCGCCGCCGCCAGATGCGTGACGTCGAACGCCGTTCCCAGCGGCTCCGGCCCCAGATCCCGCAACAGCTTGTGCCGCCGCACATCGCTTTCACAAAACAGGACGCAGCCGAACCGTCGCGGGTCGTGGTAGCGCAGCTCCATCCCCGAATCGAAACGCAGCGCGAGGTGGTCGTGCTTTCGCCACGCGGCCTCCGGCCCGACCACCCGCAGGCTCCCGGACATGCCCAGGTGCACCAGCAGGGTGCCGCCCCCGACCTCCAACAGGAGATACTTCGCCCGCCGGCGCGCGCTTTGAACGCTCGCGCCCACCAACCGGTCCACCGAGCGGGGAACCGGCCAGCGCAGCCTCCGTTCGCGCACCTCGACCGCCACGATCTCGCGCCCTACCGCGTGCGGAGAGATCCCCCGCAGCGTCGTCTCGACCTCCGGCAGCTCAGGCATCCCGCATGGAAATCAACAGATCTCGCCAGGGGTCTGACGGACTGGGTGCTTCCGAGCCCGGGCGTTCTCGCCCGGATCGATCACCACGGCTGGGTGGCCACTCTGCCGGAGCCGTTGCCAACGCGGACGCCCTCGGCGTCGACGAGGGCAAGCCGCAGCCCGGAGCTTGGTGAGCGATTCGGGCTAGGTGGGCGATTCGGGCTAGAATTTCGATCCACATGGTCACGGTGGTGTGGTGTTGATCGGGGTCCGCGACGCGACAGCGGGGAAGCTTGGGCAAAGTCGAACCGATCCGTGCCGGAACGGAAAAATCCGAGGGGCTCCAGGCCTCCGGCATCCGGCCGACGCCTCTCACCGCTACCGCTCCCGCGCCTCCTCCTGAGCGCGCCGCCAGGCCTCGAACCGATCCCGGACGCGGTCGTATTCCGGGTTCACGCATTGGTCCCCCCAGCGCTTCAACGCACACAGAAGGCCGATATCGGACTCGACCTCCTGCCCTCGGTCACCCGTCTCCTCGATCCAGTCCGCCAGCAGCGTCCGGTGCCGCTCGAGCTCGGCGGCGAAGGCCGGGTCACCCGCGAGGTTGCGGATCTCATGCGGGTCGTTCTCGAGATCGTACAGCTCCTCCGCCGGCCGCGTGTCGCCGAAAAACAGCAATTGCGTCTCGTTCATCTCGCCGGCCGCCATCATCCTCCGGAGCTCCTGCGATACCGGCCAAGGGTCCTTGTAGCTCGGGTTCATGTAGGGCCGGTCGGTGAGGTAGTTGCGCAAGTATTTGAAGCGCGGCGTCACCACCGCGCGGATCCGCTCGTAGGTGAAGTCGCAACGGTCGCGCGCGGAGATCACATAGTCCCGCGCCACCCGCCCTTCGCCCAGGAAATCCCGACCCTCCATCTCCGCCGGCACCGCGATCCCCGCGACTGCCAGCGACGCCGCCGCGATATCGATGTTGCTGACCAGGTCATCGCGCACCCCCCCGGCCGCGATCCCCGGCCCGGAGACCGTGCAGGGCATGTGGATGCCACCCTCGTAGAGATACTGTTTGTGCCGGTGCAGCTTGTAGCCGTGGTCGGAGAACATGAAGATCACCGTGTTCTCGAACTGCCCGTCGCGCTTGAGCGCGGCGACGATCTCACCCACCGCGCGGTCGGTCGCGAGCAGGCAGTCGTAGTGGTGGGCGATCTCCTCGCGCACCAGCGGGATATCGGGATAGTAGGGCGGCACCGGCACCGCAGAGCGGTCGACCACCCTCTCGGCCGCTTTGCCGAGCTTGCCGCCAGCGAGTTGGATCTGGCCGAACCAAGGCTTCCCCTCCGGGCAGCCGGACCACTCGGAGCCGTCCTGCGCCCCTTTGAAATTCCATCGCTTGCCGCGGTGGTCGTAGAACGCTTGCGGGTCCCAATCGAAGTTGAAGTCGTCCTTCCCGCCGCCCTCATTGAACGTGTAGTAGCCCGCCTCGCGGAAGCGCACCGGCACCGCCACCACGCCTTCGGGAAGCACGTTCTGGTCGTAGTCCCCCATGTCGGCACCGCGGAAGGTCGGGCGGCAGCTGCGGTGGTGGTGCGCGCCGATGCTCGTCTGCATCATCCCCGTGATCGTCGCCGAGCGCATCGCCGAACAGACCCCGGCCGAGGTGTAGAACCGGTCGAAACGGATGCCGCTCGCCGCCAGCGCGTCGATGTTCGGAGTCTCGATCACCTCGTCGCCATAGCAGCCGAACCAGCCGCTGACGTCCTCGAGATAGATCCACAGAACATTGTTCTTCTCGGCAGCAGCGGCCGGGCAAAGGGTCGCCACGCCGAAAGCGGCAACCGCCGAAAGAAAACGGATGGGGGATCTCATGCGCCTCTCTACCATCCGGGGACGATCCCGCGCAACACACCGTTTCGCACCGGGGCACCCGAGGCCCGGCGCCACAAACCACCGGGCGCCGGCCCGCCGACCCTCCTCCCCCTATTCGACCACCTCCGCCCGCAGCCTCAGGAACGGCTCCCCCGTGGACGCGGTCCACGTCCCGTCCCCGTTGTCGGTCAGGGCCGCCGGCACCCACTCGCCCAGCCCGGCCGAGGCCTCACCCGATACCCGCACAAACCGACACGCGGCATCCCGCGGCCGGAAGGTCAGGCTCAGGGTGCCGCCCGCCCGCTCCGGTTCTGGCAGGCGGTGGGTATCGCTCTGCCCCGGGTGCAGATCGAGCGCGAACTCGATCAGGTTCGCCAGGCCGTCCGCCTCCGGGTCGGCCAGCATCGCCGCTTCACCGCCGCTCAGGCCGAACGCGGCCACCCAATCGGCGAAGGGCATGTCGGGGTCGAGCCCGAGGATCCCGCCGAGGATCTCGCGGTTCGCGAAGGGCGCGATCCCCGCGCCATAGGTCTCGTTGAGCGCCTCGACAATCGCGTTGGCCACCAGCGCCTGGCCGTTGGTGTTGGGGTGGAAGTTCTGCGACAGCGAACCGCCCAGCCACAGGAACTCCACCGCCCCGGTGTCGCTCCCGGCGTTGAGGAACTCCGTGCCGCCGATGCAGTACGTGTCGGGCTCGAGCAGATCGATCGTCAGCGAAGCGACGTCCGCGTAGGCGATCCCCTGCGCCGCCGCGAAGGCTTCCAACTCGGCGTTCAGCCCGTCCAGCCCGTCGGTCACCCGCGCCGTCTTCACCGGGTGCGTCGGGTGGTCGCCCTTCACCTCGGGCGTCGCCCCGACATGCGGCACGTTGACCAACACGATCTCCATCCCCGGGCCGGCCTCGTCGCGGACCCAGGAGACGATGGCCTCCAGGTCGTCGGTCAGGTCGCGGGTGATCGGGTTCGCCGAGTGGACGCCCTCGTAGAGATCGCCGTAGACGGAATCGAGATCGTTGCCGCCGAGGAACACCACGGTGGTGTCGACCTCGTCCAAGTCCTCGGCGACCAGGGCCTGCCAGAGCTGGTCGGTCGTGCCGCTGCCCGTCAGGTTGTCGCGGTACGCTTCGGCCGTGAAGGTCGGGACCGCCCAGTTGTAGCGGTAGCGTTCCAGGTCGTCCTCGCCGTTGTTGATGGCGTCGCAGAAATCCCCGCCCAACAGGTCACACCAGAACTCGAACGCGGAGAGATCGAGGGTCTCCAGCGGGCCGAAGCTGATGTCGTCAGCGCGGTGCACGGCCAGCAGTTCCACCCAGTTGCGCGCCTCCGCGAACTCGGGGAACTCGAACTGGTACTCACGCGACAGGCTGTCGCCGATCACCAGCACCTTGCGCGGCGCCGCCGAGACCGGCGTGCCCCCTGCACAGGCGCTGAGCACGGCCCAGGCGAAGAATCGGCGAACCAAGTTCATGGGGAAAGGCTATCCCCCTACCCGATGCAGGCAAATGACAGCCGGTTCACCGCCGGCGGCGACCCGCATTTGAGCTGGGGCCGATCCTGGCCCATGGTTACCCCCGATGGACGCCGACAAGATCCACCAGTTGCTGACCGACCTGCACCGCGAACTCGCCGACGCCGAGGCGCTGCCTGCCGAACTCGCCGACGAGGCGCGTGCGGTGGTCGAGGATTTGACCAAAGCGACCCCCCAGCCCGGCGGCGAAGGCCACGACAGCGCCGTCGACCGGCTCGAGGAGTTCGCCACCCACTTCGAGACCGACCACCCGAAACTCGCCACCGCCGCGCGCCAGGTCGCCCTCGCCTTGAGCCGCATGGGAATTTGAACGTCCCCAGCCCTAGCCCGAATCGATCACCAAGCTCCGGGCTGCGGCTCGCCCTCGTTGTCGCTGAGGGTGTTGGCGTGGTGACCGGCTCGGGCAGGGTGTTCACCCAGCCGCTTCGCCTGTCCCTGCCGCCGCCTACTCAGCGTCAACGAATGGCAGCGCCTCGCCTGCGAATGTGGTGATCGATC
>JAUIGD010000436.1 GCA_030430255.1 Verrucomicrobiia bacterium | reverse complement strand
CCTCCGGCACGTCGATCTTCTTCTCCTCGAAGTATTCGATGGCGTCGGCGGCGTCGGGGTAGAGTTCCTTCACTTTGTTATACCAAGTCACGGCCTGCTCCGGCGCGCCGGTGGCGTGGTGGATCTGCGCGGTGATGTAGCGGGCGTAGTCGCGGTCCTTGCTCCCGCCCTCGGCGACGGCGACCGCGCCCGCGAGCGCCTGTTCGTAGTGGCGCTGCCAGAAGTGGCCGAGCGCCGCCATGTATTCGAAGGACGACTTGTAGCCGCTCTCTGGGTGGCGGGCGGAACCGAGCTCGGCGCGCCCGACCACGCGCGGGTAGTCCTTCAGCGCGAAGGCGACGTTCACCTCCGAGAACGCGGCGTCGTCGGCCAGCGGGTCGGTCGGGTAGAGCGCCAGGAAGCGGTGCAGCAGGCGCGCGCTCTCCTCGAGCATGGCGACCTTCTCCGGCTCGTCCGCCTCGGAGGGCGCGGCGTGGGCCTCGGCGTCGTCGCCGGCCGGGACGGGTGCCGCCGCGCGGATGCGGCGCTCGCGGGCGGCGATGGCTTTGGCCTCGGGCGCCTTCTGGAACAGCGACTGGCTGAGCGCGAACAGCGAGGCGGTGACCTCGGCGCTGTCGGGATACTCGAACCAGAGGTCCTCCTGGAACTTCACCGAGCCGAGGTATTGCCCCTGGTCCTCGAGCACGGCGCTGATGCGCGAGTCGTTGAGGAAGGAGGCGCCGACGGCGGCGCGGAAGACGAGCCAGGCGCGCTCGAACTCGCCGATCTCGCGGTAGGCGCGGCCGACGACGAGGATCTTGTCGAAGGGGATGACGAGGTCGGGGTGGCGCTCGCGCAGGATCTCGAAGACCTCCACGAGGCGGTCCGGGTCGGGCTGATCGCGTTCGGTGTGGATCCACAACAGCATGCGAGCCAGCTCCTTCTCGTAGCGCTTCTTGTTGTCGGGGATGCTGTAGAGGTGGTCGAGGTGCTTCTGCGCCTCGCCGTAGCGGCCGTCCTCGAAGAGCTTGTTCGCCAGCTCGAAGTGCTCCGAGTGGCTCATCTCGTAGGTGTCGCCCGACTCCCCGCCCGGCGGCAGGAACTCCAGCTCGGCGGCCTCGCCGAGGCGCATGCTGCCGCGGTCGGTGGCGCGGCGCAGCACGCTGGGGAGGACGCGGAACTTGCCCGGCGCGTGGGCGACCAGTTCGTAGTCGAGGCTGCCGACGTGCTGGGGTTTCCAGTGGACGATCAGCGTGCCGCCGCGCTTCTCGTAGCGGGCGAAGTTGCCTTTGACCGAACCTTCGACCAGCAGCGCCCCGGCGGGCAGGTGCTCCTCCCAGACGAAGTACTCCTCGACCGGGCGGCGGTTCATGACGCGGACCTGGGCGCGGAAACGCTGCCCCTGCTCGAGCTGCTTCACCTCGCTCAAGCTCGGCGCGTTCAGCGGCACGTCGCGGTAGCTGAGCCGGTCGTGGTAGTACTTCCGGTCGATGAAGTGCGGGGTGTCGAAGCTCTCGGGGTCCTTCATGTCGGCGGAGAAGCCGGACAGGGTGGCGGCGTAGCGGACGCGGCCGCGGCCGTCGAGGGAGATCCGCACGCGGTTGGCGCCGGCCTTGATCGTGTCGGGCATGAGCACGAAATGCTCAGTGCCGCGCAGCTGCCCGGACTTGGCGGTGTGCACGGTGCGGTCGTTGACGACGATCTTCACCTCGAAGTCGTCGTCGGCGCCCCGCTCGCCGGCCTGGAAGTATTCGGACAGGGCGTTGACCACGACGCCCAACGAACGGGTGGAGTTCAAACGCGCGGCCTCGGTGACCAGGAAGTCGGCGGCGGCCGAGGCCACCCCCGAGGCGCGGTCGAGCTTGGCGTAGCACCACAGCACCATGGCGGTGGTCTCGGCGCGGTCGCGGACGAGGGCGTTGACGCTGCCGCCGACCCAGAACTTCTGCGGCCGGCCGCCGGCGTCGGCGGACTGCGCCTTCTTCGCTAGAAGGGCGAGCAGCTCGCGGGCGAAGCCCTCGCGGCCCATGTGGACGAAGGTCGCGGCGAGGTAGGCGAGCGCCGTCTCGCTGAGCCCGTCGCGCTCGCGGTAGAGGCGGTTGGCGACCGAGAAGTCGGCGGCGCCGGTGATCGCGAGGGCGTGGGTGATGATCGCGCGGCCCTCGTTGTTGCCGGCGTCCATGTTGCCCATGGTGCGGCGCAGGCCGTCGGCGGCCAGCGACAGCGTGGCGGGGTGGACCTCGATCCCGGCCGCGTCGGCCAGCGCCAGCCCCCAGTAGGCGGTGGCGGTGGAGACGTAGTTCTGCGAGTCCTTGCCGGCGTTGATCGACCACAGCCCCTTCTCGGCCTGCGTGGCGACGTGCGCCGCGACCAGCTCGGCGGTGCGGCGCTCCAGCTCGGCGATGTCCGCCGCCGGCGCCTTGCGTTCGCGGGCGTAGTTCAGCGCCGAGGCGGCGGCGAGCAGGGCGCTCGGCGGGCTCTGCGGCTCCGGCCAGACCAAGCTGGAGACCCGGCGCGCGTCGAGCGGCGTCAGGTGCGCGGCGCGCGCCAGGGCGAGGTCGATGATCGCCCGCTCCACCGAGGGGCTGAGCGAGACGACGAGCTTGCGGCCGCGGTAGTTCTGGCCGCCCGGGAGCTCTAACAATGCGTCGGCAACATCCGTAGTCACGCCGCCGCTGTGGCTGGCGTACTCGATGCCCCACGGGCGCACGGCGACGTGGCGCTCGAGCTTGTCCTCGCGGTCGCCGGCCTTCGCGGTCAGCGTGATTTTGAGGGCGTTGGTGAAGGGCACGGTGAACTCCTTCAGCAAGGCCTCCGCCGTCCCCTCGCCGGGCACCGAGACCGAGGCCTCGGCGGAGAAATCGGCCTCGCCGATGCCCTCGACGACCAGCCGCAACTGCGCGTCGGCGGCCTCGCCGGAGAGGTTGTGCACGGTGGCCAACAGCGGCATGACGTCGCCCTCCTGCAGGACCTCCGGCAGGCGCAGGTCGGCGAAGAAATCCTTGCGCGTCACGACCTTCGCCGTCGCCTCGCCGACCAAGGTCTCGACGGTCGCGCCGCGCGCGGTGAAGCGCCACTGCCCGGCGGTGTCGGGGAAGGTCAGCTCGACCGTCGCCTCGCCCTTCGCGTCGGTCACCACCGGCGCCAGCCAAGCCGAGGCCGCGGCGATGTCGCCGTTGGAGCTGCTCGGCGTCATGACGCCCGCGTCGTTGCCGGGGAGGAGTCCGGACGCATCGAAGGAGGCGGTAGCGGCGGTCACCCGCGTAAACGCCTGCGGGATCTCCGGGGCATCGTAGTTGACGGACCCCTCGAAATCGACCTGCGCGGAAAGCGCATCGAGAGCGATCTGCTGGCCGGCGGCGCTCTGGAAGCGATACGCCATCTGCTGCTCCAGCTGCACCCCGCCGTTCGCGAAGGCGACGTTGGAGCCGCCGCCGAAGCCGCCCCCGGCGATTCCCGCGAGCTGGTGGGCTCCGCCTTGTCCCACCTGCTGCACCCCGAAGCCGTTGTTGAACACGCTCAGCGAGTTGTCCATGCAGGTCATCATCAGCGCGGTGTTGGTGCCGTTGAGGGCGAACTCCTGGTTGAGGATCACCTGCCGCTGCTCGATGGCGTTGCCGGCGACGACGTACTCGAACTGCGTGCCCTCCTCGCGGGTGACCATGCGGCGGCTCTGGGCGCTGTAGCGGAAGCCGGCGGTGGAGACCATGAGGAACTCCGTGTAGCGGCGCGCGCCCTCCTGGAAGAAGGAGACGATCTGCGGCGCGCCGTCGGCGTGCGCGGCGTAGAGCGCCTCGTTGACCAAGGCCAGCGACAGCGAGGCCTCGACCGGGCGCCCGAGCTGGTCGGTGGCGACGACTTTGACCTCGCCCGTCTCGCCGGGCAGGAAGGCTTCCTTCGACGGCTCGATGGCCACCTTCAGCTCGCGGCGGACATTGAAGCGCTTGGTCGCGCCGCGCAGTTGGTCGCCGTCGATCAGGGCGACGCTGACGCGGAAGTTGGGGAAGTGCTCGTGGGCGACCAGCGCCTCGACCGGGTTGTAGCCCTTCTTCAGCGGCACGACGCGGTGCTCGAGGATCTCCTCGCCCTCGAAGGTGAGCAGGGCGAGCTTCGCCTCAACGCGCGAGTGCAGGCGCAGCGGGATCTCGGCGCCGACGTCGTAGGTGTTCTTGTCGGCGAAGAAGCGGAGCTTGTTGGCGTCCTCATCGCCGGAGATCTGCACCGCGCCGGCGCCGGCGACGCTCTGCCCGAAGCGGTCCTCGCCCGAGGCGCGCAGGGTGTATTGCCCGCCATCGGCGAGCTTCAGGGTCAGGCGGCCCTCGCCGGTCTCGGGGTCGGTCTTGACCCGGTGTTCCTCGACGGTGACCAGCTCCGGCGTCGGCGGTGCGTGGCTGAGCCAGGGCACGGCCTCTAACGTGCGGTTGGAGATACGCTCCTCGCGCCGCAGCACGGTCAGCGTCAGCTCGCGCCCGACGGGTTCGCCGTCGGCGCCGAGGGTCTTCAGCTCGACCTCGAAGGGCTCGCCCGCCAAGGCCAGCGGCTGCGCGGCTTCGACCCCGACCGTGTAGCCGAGCTTGGCCAAAAACGCGCCCGCCGTGGTGGTGATGTTGTAGGCCGGGACGGTGGCGGTCACGTTGAGCGGCTGCCCGGGCTGGAAGCCGGCGGTCTCGAACTCGAACGCCAGCTCGCCCGCGGCGTCGGTCTTGCCCTCGCGCTGGCGCCCGTCCGGCAGGGTGTAGGTGAGCCGCTGGTCGGCGGCCGGCGAGCCCCAGTAGTAACGCGCGCGCAGCGTGCCTTTCACGGTCTCGCCACGGAAGTAGACGCGCTGCGGGAACTCGACCTCGAGGCGGATGCGGTCGAGCGCGAACTCGGCGACCTTGAAGCCGCCGGTGTAGGTGCCGCCGGAAACATTGCCGTCTGGATGGTTACCTGGAACTATACTGTAATCAGAAGTGCCCTAACCTTAGATGGAACCAGTGATATTGCTTCCGTTCAGCGAGAAGCAGCGCAGAGCTATGGACGTCCTTGGACACGTATGGCACCGGTTCAAGGTGTTTTTAAAGAAACATTCGCAGAAAAAGATATGGATTCAAGATATGAT
>JAUIGD010000435.1 GCA_030430255.1 Verrucomicrobiia bacterium | reverse complement strand
GAGACCGCGCAGCAGGGGCGTCTCATCGACGACGTCGTCGCGTCGACCGACGCCCGCTGGACCCTCGTCTTCGGGCACCACCCGTACCGCTCCAACGGCGACCACGGCAACGCCGGCTCCTACGAAGGCGTGCCCGGCGACCTCGTCTTCCTCGGAGGCCGCTTCCGCGAGTTCGTCGACACGCACATCTGCAACAAGGTCGACTTCTACATCTGCGGCCACGAGCACAACCGCCAGTGGATGGCCTCGGTGCCGCGCTTCCCCACCTGGCCCGTGTTCCCCGCTCCGCCAGCGACCTTCGTGTGCGGCACCGAGTTCGCCGTGAGCGGCGCCGGCGCGAAAGACGACGACCTGGTCGACCGAGACAACGACCTCGCGTTCGGCTCCCCCCACGAGGGCTTCCTCTACATGGAGTTCGGTCCCGACGAGGCCACTGCTCAATTCGTGAGCATGGCCGGCGAGGTCGAGTGGACGGAGGTGTACTGATGCGACGCCTACTCGTTGCCCTGCTCGTCTGCCTCGGCGCGCCGCTGCTCGCCCAGGCGCCGAGCGCGCTCGACGGCACCCCCAGCCCGGAGCCGGCGCGCGCGCCATCGGTCCCCACCAACGAAGCGCTCGCGGTGGAGCGCGCCTGCGAGGCTGGCGACGCCGAAGCCTGCTACGACCTCGCGAACCGACTCCACGGCGGCGATGGTGTCGTCCGCGAGGCCTGCGCGCTCGGTCACGCCCCCGCGTGCTACGACCTCGGGGTCCGACACTTCCTCGGCGAGTACGTCGCGCGCGACCACGCCGTGGCGCTCGCGCTGATCACCGAGGCCTGCGACGCGGACTACGCCGTCGCCTGCCACTTCGGCGCCCGGCTCGTCCGCGATGGCATCGGCGCGCCCGCCGACCCAGGCCTTGCGGAGGCGATGGACGCCCGCGCGTGCCAGCTCGGTTACGGAGACGCGTGCGCGCCGATCGCTCCCCGCCCCCCCGGCCCCGAGGCGGCGCGGCTGACCGGCGCGCGCCTCGACGTCGTGCAGCACGCGCGCGCGTGCGATCGCGGCGTTCAGTCGGCGTGCCACGCGCTCGGGCTCGCCTACCAAGCCGGCGACGGCGCGCCGCAGGATCGCGCGCACGGCGACGCGTTGCTCGCCGACGCGTGCGACTGGGGCTACGTGCCGGCCTGCCCGTCCGGCGGCGCGCGCCCCGACTGAGGCCCGTCGCCGCGCACATCTGCGGTGGCTGCCGACCTCGACGCACACGGGCCAGACGGTTTGCCGCTCGACGCTTTGAGCGCTAGGTTCGCCACACCGGAACGCACCCCAGCGCCGTGCAAGAGACGCAGACATTCCCGGTGGACTATTGCGAGTCGTGTGAACGCGACGTGCTGGTCGCGCGCGACCTGGACGACGCAGACGAGTGGGTGCGCATCTGCACCCGCTGCGCGACGCCGCTCGCGGCCCGCGATGACTCGCGGGCCTACTCCGCCGCATCGCTGCAGGCGATCGGCTACACGTTCGAGCACCTCAGCGGCGGGTGCGGCTCCGGTGGATGCGGCTCCTGCGGAGCTGGATGAGGAATAGCGGGCGTCGCCCCGCGCACCCCAGAGATTGTCGATGTTCTACGAGGTTCTGATCCCGATCGGCGGCGGCGCGACCACGCGCTCCATGCAGGTCCAAGCGAGCACATGGCGGAGCGCCTACCGCACCGCGGTGTCGCACGTGGACGGCGGGCTCGGCGAGCTCACGGGCCACTTCATCGACGTCGGCTTCGACGCCGTCCGCATCACCGACCCCAAGGCCCGCCGCGTGATCGAGGTCCGCGTCGTCGACGAGCGGCAGGTGCAGCAGTCCGAGCTGCTGAAGGCGAGCACCGGGGTGGTGAAGAAGTCGGCCGCCTGGGTCCCGCCGGAGGCGGCGAAGGTGAGGATCTCGGGGTAGAGGTTGACGATGGCACCGAGGCGGGCGGCCTTGAGGACGCGGGCGTAACGGGTGGCGGTGGCGTGGGAAAAAACGCAGTTGGATTTGACCCATTCCTTCCAAGGTTGCACACGTGCAACCTTTTGCTGGTGCTCCAGCTCGATGGCGCAGAGGATGAGGGTGGCCAGCTCGGTCGATTCGAGGTTTTCGCGGGCGGTCTTGGCGGCCTCGGCGAGTTGGTGGAGGTGGTTGTGGATTGCGTCGCTGGGCAATTTGGTGAGGACTTCGCCGGTGTTTAGGGCGAGTTCTCCGGCGGAGGGAATGGTGATTGTTTTAGGCATGAGTTTTGAGAATTAGGATTGAGGAACGGCGGTCTTGCGGATGGCGGCTTCGAGCTGGACGGCTTCGGCTACAATAGTTTCCTGGGACGCGGCCCGGTGAGGGTCCATGATCAGGGCGCAGGCGATCTTGCGAATGCTGCCGTGGTATTTCTCGCGCTCGGTTTGGTCGTGGACGAGTTCGAGCTTCTCCTGTTGGAGGCGGTCGATTTGCTGGTTTACCGTGGTGAGTTCCTCGGCGATGATGTCGCGGCGTTCGACCAGGGCGAAGGGGGCGCTTGTCTTCTGGTCACCGTATCGTTTGATGGTGGCCTTGAGGGCGGAAAGCTCGGGGTAGAGCTTCGAGCGGTCTTCCTTCAGAGTAAGGATTTTGTGGCTAATTTCTGGGTAGTTCATGAGTGTTTAGTTTTAGAGGATGAAGTGAAGGAGGATGAGGAAGGCGACGCAGTTGGCGAAGATGAGGAGGCCGACGAAGAGCGGGTCGCGGAGGAAGGCGGCTTCCAGGGACTCGGGAAGGCTGGCCTTGGCGGGCTTGGGCTGCGGTTGCGGTTGCTCTGCGCGGAGTTCGCGAAGGTGTTGCAGTTGGTCTGCGTTGAGTGGCGTTTTGAATAGGGTCATGAGTGGGGATTTTTAGAGGTTGGGGTCTTCTTCGATGTTGAGTAGAACGAGGGTGTTTTCGCTGCACCAACGGACGTGTGGGCCATAGGTCATCTTGATCCCATTGGGTGTCAGAGGGCCTCGTTTCCAGTAGGCCAACTCGGACCGTGATCCTTTAGGAATGAATTTCACTTCTTGTCCTTCTTTGATTCTGCGAAGGGGGCGCTTGATAAATGTGGGTGGCATGAGTTAGTCGGTGGTTCTGGTTAGGAGATCTTTGAGGTCGTGGTTGCGGCGGATTTTGTGGAAGGCGATGTTCTGGATTTGGTGGACGCGGGAGCGGGAAAGGTTGAGGCGCTTGGCGATGTCGGTGATGGTGCGGGGGCCGTCGGGGATGGCGGCGGCTCTGGCGGCAAGGTCGTCAAGACGGCGCTTGAGGCGGGCCTCGGTCTCGCGGAGGCGGGCGAGCTCGTGGCGCTCGGTCTCGGTGAGTTGAGTTTCTTGTTCTGGGGTGAGCATTGTTTCGGGTTGGTTAGCTAACAAAGTTCTTGGCGGCACGGCGCAGAAGTTGAGAGCGGTTGAGGTCTCTCTGCTCTGCGGCCTTGTCCAACAACTCGGCGAAGTCAGTTGGGAACCAAACGGCGACAAGGGTTTGACCGGGTCGAGTTGCTGTTTTTGGCTTGGGCTTCTTTCGGGGCATGAACAAGGTGTATAACTGAGTATAACTGAGTGCAACAATAAAAGTTGTTTTTTCTTTGGGTCGGGTGTTCAAGGGGGTGTGCCTGGTAAACGGTCAGATGGTCAAAAGCTCATTTCCCTCCCCTTGGATGTGCGGCTTTTGGGCAAGATAGATGAGGCGCGTGGTTCGTTGTCGAGGTCGGCGTGGATGAGGCAGGCAGCAACGGCGGAGTTGATCCGGTTGGGGTATGATATACCGGCGGCGTGGGGTGCGGCTCCTGATCGAGTTGGCAAGGGCGGGACGCCGACCCACAAGAAGAAAGTTTACGACTGGAAGAAGAAGGCCCCGGCGATGGTGGCGGAGGAGATGGTCTTCACCCTGCCCTATCTCGGGGCGGTGGCGGCTGGGGATCCGGTGGCGGATGAGTTGGCGGAGGAGGTGACGGTCGGGCGGCAGTATCCGAAGGGGCACTTCGTGGTGAGGGTCTCGGGCGAGAGTATGGAGCCGGAGTTGAGCGATGGCGACTTGATCGTGGTGGATGCGCGGGATGTCTTCACGCCAGGGACGGGGCGGGTGTGTGTGGTGAGCTGCGGCGGCGGGTCGAGCGTGAAGCGTTGGAACCGGAAGCGCGGGGTGTTTGAGTCGCTGAATGAAGACTTCCCGGATTTAGAGCCGGACGAGGATTTTGTTTTTCAGGGGTATTTTGTGGAGAAGGTGGAGGGAAAAGAGTAAGGAGGAAGTATGGAGATTTTAATCACGGCCCTTTTGTTTTTGGTGATGCCTGTGTGTGTGTGTTGTTACGCGGCAGACCGGGACGGCAAGAACGTTTGGATCGTGATGGCGGCGGCGTTCTTCTTCTCGTGGCTGGGCGGGATTGTGGCTTGGTATCTCTGCCAGGGCACGACGCCGGAGGAACGAATCGCGAACGAAGACGCGGAGCTGGAACGGCAACGCGAGGAGGCGGCCCTGCGGGCAATGGGGAAGCTCCCGGCACGACCAGGGGAACGACTCAGCGAGGCGAGGAAAAGAGAACTTGAGGGCCTGCTCGGCGGGAAGAGGTAAACGCGGGTGCTAGAATCACCGGCATGGAGAATCAACTGCCGCTGAAATACTGGGAGGAAGGCTCGACGGTGCAGGCTGCGGACGGTCGGCGGCTGGTGCGCTGGGGCTCGGTGGCCCAGGCGGGGCGGATGCTTTGGGGATACAAGAAGGATACGATTTATGCGCTCATTCACGCCGGGGAGATCAAGGCGGTGAAGCGTGGGACCTCGAAGACGCATAACTGGCGCGTTGACCTGGTCAGCGTGTGGGAATTTAAGACGCGGCAGGAGAACGACCAAGGCCACCGACCCGACGACGAAACCACCTAACCCTGTTGAATTATGAGCAATACCCTATCAAATGAAAACCCCGAACAACCCGAAGATAAGTCGGGTTCGAGTGCGCCGCCTTGTTCTGCTCTTGTGTTGGATGCGTGCTGCTCAATCCGGGCATTCTGGTTCGACAAGAAAGACGAGCGAGCCGTGTTCGTGGACAATCGTAAGGAGACGATCCGAAGAAAGGACACCTCCGG
>JAUIGD010000434.1 GCA_030430255.1 Verrucomicrobiia bacterium | reverse complement strand
CCGCGCGACCGAGATCGACATCGATACGGCGCTCTTCGGGCGCAAGCTGATGAGCCGGGCGAACCCGACGACGATCCTCAGCCCTGCCGCTTACGGCGAGTGGGCGAAAGACCACGTGGCGATCAACACGAACACCGGCCAGACGCAACGCGACCGCGTGCTCAACGGCGGGGTGCCGTCGCAGGTGACCGGACACACGATCTGGCGCACGCATGTGGCGCTCCCGGCAGCCGCCGCGCGTGGCGTCGCGTTCACGAAGACCGCCGCCGTCCTCGTCGCGCGAGTCCCCGATGAGCCGACCTTCGAGGGCGACCCGGTATCGCTCCGCGTCGTCGTCGACCAGGCGACCGGGCTGGCCTTCCTCTTCCGCGTTTGGAAGAACGCGCAGACCGGCGCCATCCAGTTCGACGTCGCCATCATCTACACCTGGGCGGTGCTCCAGGGCGAGGCAGTCGAGCGTATCACCGCCGCGTAACGGCGATCAAGCCGCTGCCGGATTCGGGCGAGTCCGGCAGCGGCGAATCCATCGCCCGACAAAACCAACAGCAATCCAATGAAACACCTCCTCTCCGCCGTCTGCCTCCTGGCTGCGGCGCTGCCCGCAACCGCCATCCAAGACGACATGAAAGCCACCGCCCTTCTCGCCATCGAACGCTCCTCCGGGAAGCACAAAGTCCTCGCCAGCGGCGGCTCCATCGCCGGGGGCGGCGACAAGAAGGTCGCCGACAAATACGCAACCTTTCTGGCCCCGGAGGGCGCCGACCTGCGGCAGCAGTACAGCCACCTCGTCTACATCGTCGACAACCAGCTGCGCGCCGAACACGCTTTCCCCGACGCCGTGGCGGGCCGCGCGAGCGATGCTGTCGAACAGGTGGAGCGAGCCGAGCGCGACCTGCAAATCTTGCGCAACCGCCGGACGGTCCAGAGTAAGAGGGTCGACGATATCGACGCGCAGATCGCTGCGGCGGAAGCCGCGGTCGAAGCCCTCGCCGAAGGCTTGCCCGACGATGCGAAGAAGCTCCGCAAGATCCGGGAGGGCGACCGGGCGGCGCGTGCGGAAGCCGTCGAGACGACGAAAGCCGCCCTGAGCGCAGCCGAGATCGCCGTCAACGAAGCCTCCGCCGAACTCGAAGGCGCCCTCGAATATCTGGTCGTCGCCAAGGCCGAAGCCGATGAGCGAGCAAGCGACTCGGCCAAGGCGCAAGCCGCGCTGGCCGAGGCGGAGAAGACCGGCGACGACGGCGCGAAGAAGAAGGCGGGCGACGCCGCAACCGCTGCCGCGAAAGCGTCCGGCGAGGCGGTGACCGCGGTCTCCGAAGCCGAGCAGCAAGTCGCCGATCTCAAGGCCCGAACGGCAGATGCGAAGACCGCCTGCGCTGCCGCAGCCGCCGAAGCCGGCGCCGCAGTCGCCCAACTGGCAGCCTTCGGCTAACATTTCCTGGGGGGTGAACAGGTTGGTCCTCCTTCCTCCGCCAGCCTGCTCCGGAAAACGGCGCCCGCCTTGGTCCCTGCGGCCAGGGCGGGCGTCCTCGTTTTGACCGGGCGCACCTGTTGATGAACGCCGGATCCAGAACCTCTTTCCTGCAGCGCACGCAAGACGCGGCGGCGGCGGTCTATCCGGGGGCGCCGGTGATCGACGGCCAAGCGCGCCAGGCGGCGGTCACCTCTTCGACGCGCGAAGCCGAAGGGGCCGATGGCGGGACGAAGCTGCTGGACGCCATCACGATCACCGTCGCGAAGACGGAACTGCCGGGCGAGCCGCCGCTCGGATCGATCATCACCTACAATTCCCTGCAGTGGGCGGTCTACGAAGTCGGGGGGATCGATGCCCCCAGCTGGCTGATCAAGGCAGCGCGGAACCCGCGATAGGATGAACGCCAACCTGCTAGAGACGGCCCTGCGAGGCTTCGTCGAAGACCGGCTCGCGGCGGAGGGGCTGGGAGCGATCCCGGTGCGCGAGAAATCCTCCGACGAGCCGCTGCCGGAGGCCGGGGTGCAGACCTTGGTGGTCGTCGCGGTCGACGACGTCACGCACGAAGTCGGCCCGCTCTGGACGGTCGAGGCGTCCGTCCAGGTGCAGACGGCGACGGTGATGGAACAGGGCGAGGCGACCGGGCAGACGCGGAGGGAGCGCGACTCCGCCGTGCAAAACGCGGTCTTCGAAGCGTTCACCGCGCGCAACGGCGATGCCCCTCCCGGGCCGCTGCATCTGCCTGAGCTTGACGCCCACTTCGGCGCGCAGCAGCCGGGCACCGTCGCCAACGGGATCTTTGCGGAGAACTGGCGAGACATCGACGACCAGCAGGCAAACAAATGGGTCGCCGAGCTGGAAGTCCGGATCGGCGCCACGGTGGATCACGCCACCGGCGTGGCGCCGTTCGTGAGCTTCCGGAACTTCGCGAGCCTCGCCGCGCTGGAAGCCGCCTACCCGCCCGGAGAGGAGAACAACGGCCAGTACGGGATGGCGGGAGGCTTGGTCTATCTGAGCGATGGGAGCGCGTGGGAGAACGGCGTCGGGGGCGTGATCACCAACCCGTTCGCGCTGCTGCTCAACGGCGGGGAGGAATGGGAGCTGAACCACTGATCGAACCATGGGAACCGAAACCGATAGCATCCCCCGCGCCCAAACGGCGCCTACCCGTAGCGACGACCTGATCATCCGGCGCAAGGCCGGGGGCGTCGGCGCCGAGCAACTGGTCACGATCCCCGAAGTCGTGGAGGCCGGGCTGCCCGACATGGGCGGCGGGCGAAACCTGATCTGGTTCTCCGCCACGTTCGTCGATTTCACCGTGAACGAACCCGCGCACGGCGACGGGGAAACGTACATCGCGTCGCCGGTCGGGGGCGAGTTTCAAGGGGGCGTCGGGAACCTTACCGGCGCCTTCTTCGAAGATCACAAGATGTATCGCTCCGTGGACGGCGCGTGGGTCGAGATCCCGCTATTCAGCGGATACTTCAACTACGACCGAGCCGCCCGCCACGTGCGCTATTACCGCAACGGCGCGTGGCGCCCATTCGCCGACGCGCTGGAAGACGGCACGCTGGACCCCGCGAAGCTCAACGCGAGCGCCGACGTGCTCGCGATGCTCGGGGCGGCGGACGCGGCTGCGGTGAAGGCGATCCTCAACATCCAGAACGGCAGCGACGGCGCGAGTGCCTATGAGATCGCGGTGGCGGGTGGCTTCGTCGGGGATGAAGCCGCGTGGCTGGCGAGCCTGCAGGGCAACGACGGCAACGACGGGACGGACGGCGTCGGCGTGCCCGCAGGCGGAACCGCCTCCCAAGTTCTGGCGAAGTTGAGCAACTCCGATCACGACACCGGATGGGTCGACCCCGGTGCTGGCGGGGGCGGGATCTTGAAGGGCGTCATCATCCTCGAAGACAGGAAGGCATCAGGGACGGACGGCGGAGACTCGGTGGCGGCAGGGATCGTGACGCGCAACCTGAACACCGAGGTCGCCGATACGATCAACCGTTGCACGCTGGCGGGAAACCAGTTCACGCTCCAGGCCGGGACGTATCGAATCCGTGGCCGTTGCCCCGCCGACCGCGTGGACCAGCACCAGGCGCTGCTCTACGACGTCACGGGCGCCACCTACTATCCCGGGGAGACGGCGCACACCCCGTCGACTTTGATGACGCACGCGGAGGTCGAGGCCGTCGTCACGGTGGCTGGCGCTACCGTCTTCGAGCTGCGCCATTACACGACGACCGCGCGGATCATCACCGGTCTGGGGCGGGCGGCTTCCTCGGGGCAGGGCGAGGTCTACAGCCGGGTGAGCATCGACGTGCTGGCGTAGCCTTTTGACAGCTGCGAACGGGCATGCCTTCCACTTTCGGAGTAGTAAGCACCTTTGGGCTGACCACCCCCGCCGGGGCGTACACCAACGAGTCGAGCAGCGACGCGTCGGTTGAGGTGGCGACCGTCGAAAACGAAATGAACGTCACGGTCGTCGCGCAGGCGCTCCCCAGCAGCCGCGAGCGGATCACGATCAAGGGCAAGGGGGACGCCAACCTGGCAGCGGTCACCGCCGGGGCGTTCGTCCAGGGGACGCCGAAGATCGTCTCGGCGAAGCAGACCGAGAACAACCGGGCATTCCCCGACTTCGAAATCCAAGCGGAGAAATTCGAGTAAGGGCAACCGCCCGCACGTTCTCCTGAAGCCTCCGACGCACCGCCATGTCCAACCTCGCAAGCCCGACGATCCAGTCCATCACCGCGGCGCTGGTGAACACGTTCGAACTCGAGAAATCGCTCGAAGTCCACGAACCGATCTACGAGTCGGACGGGGAGTTTTCTGCCGCCGACGCCAGCAACCCGACATTCGCGTTCAACATCAAGGGCGCCGGGGATCCGCCAGCCGCGTTCGTGCTGGGCAGCAACGGCGGCGGGCTGGCCATCGCGGGCGTGGTCGATGGCAAGACGATCATCACGAACGTGAAGAAGAGCCAGGGCAACAAACGCCGAAACGACTGGGAAGTCAGCGGCATGAACTACCCGTCCGCGGCGGCATAACCGAAGGCCGATGGTTGAGGGGGACACGCCGCGCATCCTGCAGGATGAGGACACGCCGCCGCTGTTGTCGTACAACACCCAGATCGCGGCGGCGGCCCTCTCCTGCGGCTTCGGGCTGATCGGGGAAAAGGCTTTCCTCGACAGCACAGAGCTGCTCGATGACGGTGCGCAACGCCGGGAAGTGTCGTGGGTGTTCTCCGGCAAAGACAAGGTGGACTTCGGCGACGGCGAGGGGCCGATCACTTTCAACACCTTCACCATCCGCATGCGGGACACCGACTGGTGCGAGGCGAACCCCGGACACCCGGTGGCGAAGATGGCGGCCCAGGCGCGCAAGGCGTGGCAGCTGCTGAACAAGCTGGCGCTGAAGGCGCCGAGCGCCGAGTTCGGCGACCCGCTCTACCGCTCGCAGCTATTCAGGCGGGAGGAAGCGGACGGTTCGATCTCGAAGGCGTTGGTCCCCCTCCACTACGACGAAGAAGAGAAACGCGAGCTGCTCAAAGAGCTCGGCTACATCCAATGAGCGACGACGACCGCGAACAACGGCTGGGCGACCACTTCGACCCGGCGAACGACGAACCCAGGGATGT
>JAUIGD010000433.1 GCA_030430255.1 Verrucomicrobiia bacterium | reverse complement strand
GAAGCAGCGCGCGCCGTTGCCGCACATCTCGGCCTCGCCGCCGTCGGCGTTGTAATAGCGCATGCGGAAGTCAGCGCCGTTCTCCGCCGGCTCCACCGCGAGCAGGCCGTCGGCGCCGATGCCGCGGTGGCGGTCGCAGAGGTGCGCGATCACCTCGCCGCTCAGGCCGAGGCTGCCGTCGCGGTTGTCGAGCATGACGAAATCGTTGCCGGCCCCGTCCATCTTGGTGAAGTGCAATTGCATCTGGGCGGAGGCTACTTGGCGGACTTGGCTGCTTCAACCAGCGGTTTCACGAAGGCGAACACGCGCTCGGCGAGGTCGGGCGCGGCGCCGTTCTTCGCTACGACGTCGACGATGGCGCTGCCGACGACGACCCCGTCCGCCATGGCGGCGACCGCGCGGCTCTGCTCGGGCGTGGAGATGCCGAAGCCGACGACGACGGGCAGGTCGGTGGTCGCTTTGACCTTGGCGATCTGCTCGGCGATGCCGTCGGCGAGTTCGCTGCGCTGGCCCGTGACGCCTTCGCGCGAGACGTAGTAGAGGAAGCCCTCGCCGGTCGCGGCGATCTCGGCGATGCGCGGTCCTGGGGTGGTCGGCGCGATCAGGCGGATGTGGCGCAGGTCGTGTGCGTCACAGAGCTCGGCGTTGGCGGCCTCCTCGTGGGGGGGGAGGTCGAGCACCAAGACACCGTCGGCGCCCGCGGCTGCGGCATCGGCGTGGAAACGTTCGAACCCGTAGGTGTAGATCGGGTTCAGGTAGGTGAAGAGGACGATCGGGGTTGCGGATCCCGAGCGGAACTCGCGGATCAAATCGAGTACCTTGCCGAGGTCGGCGCCCGCCCTCAGGGCACGGTCGGCCGCCATCTGGTTGACGACGCCATCGGCGAGCGGGTCGGAGAACGGGACGCCCAACTCGATGATGTCGGCCCCGGCGCGGTCGAGCGCCCTGGTGACCTCGAGGGAGCGGGGCATGTCCGGGTCGCCGGCGCAGACGTAGGCGACGAATGCCGGTTGGCCGGCCTCGCGTAACGAGTCGAAAGTCTGTTGGATGCGGTCGGGCATCGGAGGGCGGACGTTAGCGCCTTCGCGGGAGTGAGCAAGGTGGGAAGGCGTGGCGGTGGCCGGTCGCTGGACCGCGCATCCGCGGGATGCCGCCGGCGCGCGTCAGGCGGCTGGCTTCTCGAAGCGGAGGAAATAGTTTTCCTCCAGGCCTTCGACGTCGACCTGTTCGACGAACTTCAACCCGGCGCCCTCGATCTCCTCGCGGAAGACCTTCTTTCCCGCGCGGACGTGTCCCAGCACCCACGCGCTGGACTTGCCGATGATGCGCTCGAAATCGACCACCACGAGGTGGCCGCCGGGCTTCAGGGCGCGGTGGATCGAAGCCATCGTCGAGTTCGGGAACTCGAAGTGGTGGTAGGTGTCGCAGATGAAGACCAGATCGACCGACCCCGGGGGCAGGGCGACGGAGTCCTCCGGGCAGAGCACCGCCGTGATGTTGGTCTGGTCCTCCTGTTTGGCGCGGGCTTGGATGTGAGCGAGGAAGGGGGCGCTGATATCGACCGCGTAGACCCAGCCTGTGTCGCCGACCGCGGAGGAGAAGAGGCGGGTGTAGAGGCCGGTGCCGGCGCCGACGTCGGCGACCCGCATCCCGGGGGCGACCCCGCAGGCGGCGAGCACCGCATCCCGGGCGTCGAAGACCTCGCGGCTCTCGACCTCGAACCGTTTCAGCCAGTCGTCGACCTCCAGTGAGGGGTCGAGGAACTTGGTGTTGATCCCGGGGTTCACAGATTCTTCAGCCGGGGTCGAATCCTGGGCAGCGGCGAACGCGGGGCTGCAGGCGAGGAGGGCGGCGAGGGCGATCGGGCGGGTCATGGTGGAATCCTATCGGTGGTACCCCTCGAGGCAAGGGGCTGCTACGCCCTGCTCGAGCCGATCCCGACGCGGACGCCCCGGCGCCCAAGTGGGCGGCCGCGGCACGGCGCTCGGTGAGCGATGCGGGCTATGTCTGCGAGCGTCGTTGGACCAAGGTCTTGAAAGCGACCCCAGCGCCGTGGGGATCGGCCGCCGGCGAGTGCACCGCCCGCCCCAGTGCGGAGGTGATGAACTCCCGCTGGGTGGCGAGAGCGTCCGACTCCAGGCCGAGCACCGCAGCGCGGGTGGCGAGTTCGGTGAAGTCGACGTCGCAGGTGATGTCCTGCCGGCCGGGGCGGGCGAGGACCTCGGCGAGCGATCCGAGGCGCTGCTGGGCAAAATAGGCGCGCAGGGTGCCTCGCGGGCGCCGGTGGTAGAGTTCGGGGAAGGTGTCGCCGTAATCGATGGTGAGCATCTCTCCCCGGGACCAGGCCGGCAGCCAAGCGGCCAGCCACTCGAAGTAGCTGTCGTGGCGTTCGATGAGGGTGCCGTCGGCGGGTTGGGGGCGGGGGTGCGCTGTGGGCCTCTCCCGGTTCGGTTCGGAGGTGGGAGACCGCCGCCACTTCGCTGCCGCGATGCTGGAGCCGGGTGGGGGTGTGTAGGTCGTGCCGGGTCCCAGAGACCAGCCATCGGGGGCGGCGTGGAGGTCGGGCTCGTCCCAATGTTCATCGGTCGAGTCCCAGCGCAGGAGCGTGGCGGGGAAGGCGTCGACGAGTTCGTTGCTGAAGATGAGGGACCCGCCGCCGAGGGCGGCGAGGGCGGAGGGGACGGCGTCGTGCCAGGCGAATCGCTTTCCGAAGCGCGCCAGGCGCTCGCTTTGGACCGCCGCGAGCGGGGGCGAAGCCTCGACGATCTGGTAGCGGAGTTTGCGGCGGGTCAGGAGCGGCAGCGCCCGCGCGACGCCTTCGGCCATCGAGCCGTCGCCCGCGCCGATCTCGATGACGTGCCCGCGCGGGGCGAGCCTTTGTCTCCAACCCTCCGTTAGCCACGCGGCGACCGCCTGCGGCAGCGCCGGGTCGAGCGTCGCTGCGGTCGAGAAGTCGCCGCGGCGCCCGACGCTGCGGATGTGCCTGGAGTAGTAGCCGTCGTCCGGGTCGTAGAGCGCCGCCGCCATGAAGGCGCGAAACGGGATCGGCGCGGCTTCGCGGAGGCGGTGGGCGAGGGGGCGCGCCGGCTTGCTCGGACTCACCTCAGCCCTTGACGTCGTAGCAGTAGATGAGTTCTTGGTCGCGCAGGTAGAGCCTGCCGCCGACGACGACCGGGTGGACCCAAATCTTGCCCTTCGGCTTGCGGAGTTCGGTTTGGGGCGAGAGCTGGAAGCGGGATTTCTCCTTCCAGCCTTCGGTGGAGGCCTCGACGAGGGCGACCGTGCCATCGCTTTCTGACAGGCAGTAGAGCATGCCATCGGCGTAGTGGACGGCACCTTTGCCGACGCCCCGGTCAGCCCAAAGCTCCTCGCCGGTGGCGAAGTTTTGGCATTTCCAACCGCCGTTGTCCGAATGGCCGTAGAGGTGGCCGTCGATCAGGACCACGCCGCCGTGGTGATTGACCATGACGTCGTTCTGCCAGGCGTCCTTGGCGGCCGCTGCCCCGATCTCCACACGCTTGCAGCCGACGCCGTAGCCGCTGGCGATGTAGACGCTGCCGTCGTGGAAGATCGGGGTGGGGATCACCGCGACGCGGCCGCCCCAATCGGAGCTCCACAGCAGCGAGCCGTCCGCGGCCGAGACGCCGGCGAGCGTCTTCTGAAACAGCTGCACGTACTGACGTTTTCCCGCAACCTCGATGGGGAGCAGGGAAGCATACTGGGCTCCGTCCTTGAGTTCGTCGCTCTGCCACCGTTTCTCACCCGTCATCTTGTCGAGGGCGAGCACAGCGCCTTGGCGGCCGCCTGGAGTGCAGACGACTTGATCGCCATCGACGAGCACGGACTCACAATAGCCCCAGCCCGGGACGCCGCCGCCGAAGTCCTTCTCCAGATTCACCGACCAGAGTTCCTCGCCGTCTGAGGTTTTGGCGCAGATGAGTTCCCCGCGGCCGCTGAGCGCGTAGACGCGGTCGCCATCGACGGTCGGGGTGCTGCGCGGGCCGTCGCCCCAATCGTTGCGGTAGAGGGCGCTGACCTCGGTCGCCCAGAGTTCTTCGCCGGTGCCGGCGTCGAGGGCGATCAGGCACGTGACCGCATCGCGGGCGCCCATGGTGAACAGTTTGCCGTCGGCGACCGAGAACCCGGCGTAGCCGAGGCCGGCTTCGTCGAAGAGCCAGAGCCGGTCAGGGCCGCCCTCCGGCCACACCTTGAGCAGGCCTGAGTCTGGGGAGTGGTCGTCGAAGTCGGCGCCGCGGAAACGCGGCCACGACGCGTCTTGGGCGCGGACGGAAGCGAGGGTGCCGGAGAGAAGGACGGCGGCGAAGGGGAGGAGTCGGATCATGGGTCTCGGTTGGGAATGCGGTGAAGGTAACGACAAAACCGCACTTTGGGGAGGCGATTTCACGTGAAATCGGAGTCGCTTTGGGACATAGAATCGGCATGAAACGTCCCGCTGCCGCCTTTGCCGCCCTCGCACTTTCCCTTAGCAGCGCCGCCGCTCAGGACGCGGCCAAATTCGAGGTCGCGGGGCACGCATTCACTCCGGCTGAAGGGTGGGAGAAGCAGGAGGTGGCTTCGCGGATGCGGGCGGCTCAGTTCAAGGTGGGCGAAGGGGCGGAAATGGTCGTGTTCTATTTTGGCGAGGGGCAGGGCGGCGGTGCGGACGCCAACGTCGCGCGCTGGTACGGGCAATTCAAAGAGCCCAAAGAGGAGTTGGGCGCGACCAGCGAGACGGCGGAGGTCGGCGAAATCAAAGTGACCACGGTCTCGGCGAAGGGCACCTACCTGAGCGGGCCACCCTTTGGTGAGAAGACGCCGATGCCGGGCTACGCGCTCCGCGGGGCGATCGTCGACTGCCCGCGCGGGCCGATCTTCTTCAAGCTCACCGGCCCGGAGGCAGAGGTCGCTGCGGCGGCCGAGGGCTTCGACGCTGCGGTGCGGTCGGCTTTCGAGTAGGGGGTTCAAGCGAGGGGGCAGCCCGCCCAGCCCGAATCGATCACCAAGCTCCGGGCTGCGGCTCGCCCTCGTTGACGCTGAGGATGTTGGCGTGGTGACCGGCTCGGGCAGGGTGTTCACCCAGCCGCTTCGCCTGTCCCTGCCGCCGCCTACTC